>JAEEOC010000084.1 GCA_016284035.1 Dehalococcoidales bacterium | reverse complement strand
AATGAACTCTTCAGAGCTCCTGGCGGAAGCATCCTGCCGGCTATCGCTCTGCTGATCATTGTTGTTTGTTACATTCCTGATATCACATCAGGGGGATGGAAGATCTGGCTTTATACCGTCGTTTGGTATCTGGTGGGACTTGTCATCTTCTATTTCAGCAAACGTAATCGGATGAAAGAATAACTGGTTAATCTTTCCAGTCGTAAAAATCGTCTAGGATCTCGTAGATTGCCAGATTAGGTGCAGTGTGCTCATATACGGTGCTGCCGAATTCCAGAACGGTGAACGAACCGTCTGCGGCATGCCATTCGGGAAGACCGTTTCCGTTTGGATCACCATACTTAACGAAGTTGATGAGGTATCTGACCATGATGCCCTCGAGTTCACGGTCGGAATCATTAAACAGTTTTGTTGTTTCGGGGATGTTTCCGTAGAGATACAGTAATTCTCCGCCGTGCCAAGGACCAAGCATGCCGTTTTCTTTCGTGAAATAGTAGACATAGGATGGGATATCATTGGCAATAGCCTGACGTTCCAGACAGTAATGACCATATGTGAAGAGATAGACGGTTGCTAGCCTTTCCCAGTTATCGTGAGCTTCTTTATTGGTGGATGCTGGAAGCAACTCTGCAATCTGGGATGCATAGGGTTCACCGTATATCTCCCGGATCTTTTTAAGGTAGTTGTTTTTGTTTGCGGGGGCGAACATCACGAAAGGAACAGCCTCGCCCTGATTGAATCCCTGTAACTGAGCTTCTTCATTATGGATGCCTTTAGCATAGGATTCGTAAGGTGTCTCGGTGAGGGCATATCCGTCTATCGTCAGGTGATGATGGTAGTTCTTCTCATAGACGATTTTTTTTGCGGGAAGAGAGCGCATCTCTTCGATGGACTTTACTCCCAGTCTCTCCTTCGTTGATTCAGCTTCTTTGAAGGCGTCATCGAGCAGCCTGAAGGAATGTGCGGGTTCGGGAGCTGTCACTGTTGAACTCTCGCAGACGACTCGTCTGAAAAGTCCTTTGGCGAGAGGAGACGTACATAATGCTGTGACGCAGGCAGACCCTGCGGATTCTCCTGTGAGGGTCACATTATTGGGATCTCCGCCGAAGTAGGCGATATTGTCCCTTACCCATTCTAGTGCCATGATCTGGTCCAGAAGTCCGTAATTACCCGTTGTGCCGTTGGAAGATTCGGCTGCCAATTCGGGATCGGCATAGAAGCCGAAAATACCGAGACGGTATGCCATGCTGACGAAAACTACACCTTCACGGGCAACTCCTTCGCCGCTGTAATCCTCGTACCAAGTTCGGCCTTTTTCCAGGGAACCGCCGTGGATATAGACGATCACCGGAAGACCTGAAACATCTCCCTGAGGTTTCCAGACATTCAGATATAGTGAATCTTCGCTAATGGGAGAAGTGTAGTTGTCGAAGAGAGATATTTTGTAGTCATGATAGCCTGCTATGTGGATTATGGAAGCGTAAAGCTCGGATCCTGGGTCCTGCATGGACATGGCCTGGAATGTATCGGCCGCGAGGACTCCTTCCCAGCCTGACGCTTTAACCGGTTCTTTCCACCGTAGGTCACCGACGGGTGGTTCGGCATAGGGGATCCCGGCATAGACTTCCACTGCTCCGTCTTCGGTGAAGAGACCGGTGAGATCGCCCTGTGGGATATGTATGACATCTGTGACTCCACCATTCTTGCCGGCAACTGCCGGTGCATATCTGACTGGAGGCTGGGATACAAGATAGATGATGGCGAATAATGCAAGAAGGCAGATCCAGCTGAGTGCTCTGACATAAAACTTCTTGTCATTGATGATCCTGATGCGCAGAAAAGCGAATGCTACTATTGCAATGATAGCCAGCACCCAGCCGAGTATAGTGTTCTTGCTGAGTTCCAGGATCGTCAGGAAGATGACCGATACCAGTGTGATGATGACCGTCATTTGGATCAGTATTCTTTTTTTTGTTTTGTCTTCCATTAAGGGAGCCTCAATGCATCTTTTGTCTTATGATTGCTCAATACCGAAGTATGCGTCAATAAAAAAAAGAGCGTCTGAACTGCCAGACGCTCTTTGATAATCGATTGAATGTGGTATTAGTACATGCCGCCCATGCCGGGATCAGCAGGTGCAGCCTTTTCAGGCTCAGGGATGTCAGCAACGAGGGACTCGGTGACGAGGACCATGTTGGCGACGCTTGCTGCGTTGACGAGAGCGGATCGGACGACCTTGGTCGGATCGATGATACCCATTTCGACCATGTTGCCGAAGGTATCGTTGTCAGCGTTGTAGCCGACGCCCTTAGGGCTCTTCTTGACTGCATCAGCGATGACGGCACCTTCTTTGCCGGCATTATTGGCGATGCATCGGATAGGTTCTTCGATGGCTCGTCGGATGATATTGGCGCCGGTGAGTTCATCGCCTTCAAGCTTGAGGTCGTCGAGGGCAGGAAGTGCATTCATAAGACCGATGCCACCACCGGGGAGGATGCCTTCCTCAACAGCTGATCGGGTAGCTGCCAGTGCATCTTCGACACGAGCTTTCTTTTCTTTCATTTCAGTTTCGGTAGCAGCACCGACTTTGATGACGGCGACGCCGCCGGCCAGTCGTGCCATTCGTTCCTGAAGTTTTTCGCGGTCGAAATCAGAATCGGTCTCTTCGATCTGAGCCTTGATCTGTCGTACACGGTCTTCGATGGCAGAAGTGGAACCCTTGCCTTCGACGATAGTGGTCTTGTCTTTGGTGACTTCGACGTGTCGTGCTTTACCAAGATCTTCGACTTCGATGGAATCGAGCTTGCGGCCGATGTCCTCAGAGATTAGCTTACCGCCGGTCAGGATAGCGATATCTTCGAGCATGGCTTTTCGTCGATCGCCGAAACCGGGGGCCTTTACGGCACAGATGTTCAAAGTGCCGCGGAGTTTGTTGTAGACGAGAGTAGCAAGAGCTTCGCCTTCGACATCATCAGCGATGATGAGGAGGTTCTTGGTGCTCTGGAGGATTCGTTCGAGGGAAGGAAGAATTTCCTGAACAGAGGAGATCTTCTTATCGGTGATAAGGACGGAGGCATCATCGATGATGCATTCCATTCTGTTGGTATCAGTAACGAAGTAGGAACTGACGTAACCACGATCGAACTGCATCCCTTCAACAGTCTCGGTCTCGAACTTGGTACCCTTGGATTCTTCGATGGTGATGACGCCGTCTTTGCCGACTTTGTTCATGACATCAGCGATGAGTTCACCGATCTTAGGATCCTTAGCTGTGATGGTTGCGACCTGGACGATCTGTTCTTTGCCGGTGATAGGAGTAGATGCGGCTTTGAGGCCTTCGACTACTGCTTCGGTGGCTTTTTCGATACCGCGTCGGATGCTCAAAGGTTCAGCACCGGCTGCGATGTTCTTGAAACCTTCGTTGATGATGGCCTGAGCCAGGACGGTGGAAGTGGTGGTACCGTCACCACAGGCATCGTTGGTCTTGCTTGATGCTTCTTTTACGAGCTGGACGCCCATGTTTTCGAACGGATCAGGGAGTTCGATCTCTTTTGCGATAGTTACGCCGTCATCGATGACGGTAGGTGCGCCCCATTTCTTTTCGAGGGCGACAGGATGGCCCTTAGGACCGAGGGTTACTTTAACGGTGTTGGCGAGAGTATCGATGCCTTTCTTAAGTGCCATTCGGGCATCATCGCCACATTTGATCTGCTTAGCCATAATTCAATAATCTCCTTTGCTCTATCTCTTAGTCTTTGACTGCGAGGATGTCGCTCTCGCGGAGGATCATCATCTCTTCGCCGTCTTCTTTGATCTCGGTGCCGCCGTATTTGGAATAGATGACGACATCGCCGACTTTAACTTCCATAGGGATGAGTTCACCCTTATCATTGCGTTTGCCGGCGCCGACTGCGATGACGGTGCCTTCCTGAGGCTTATCTTTGACGGTATCGGGCAAGTAGATGCCGCCTTTAGTCATTTCTTCGCGTGCCAAGGGTTTGACCAGGATTCGGTCAGCTAACGGTTTGATAGCCATTTTTACCATTTCCTCCTATATAAATTGTCATTATTTAACAGTGATTTAGCAATCTTTCTCTTAGACTGCTAACAGATATAATAATGCATTGGATAATAATAATCAAATGGATTTTTATATTTGTAATGCTTTTCGATCGATATTTTTCTTTGGAGTCTTCCACTATAATTAACCCAGTCAATTAATTTCGTTGGGGTGAACGAATATGAAACAGTACGAACCTAATCTCGAATCACAGGATATGAATTATTATGATTACTGGTTCTCTGTCGATGTCGTAGAATTCGAGGGGGAATGGCAGGAAGGCCAATCAAAGATCAAATATGAGAAGATGATTGGTCAGAACGACCATGGGCGCCTGTATATGCAGGAATGGGTCCATAACGATAAACTCAATCCATTAGATCTTTCCATCAAATTCTTCGAAATCACTTACGATGAATTTGTCGAATTCTTAGATCGCGCCATTGAACAGGGCTCTGCTGCTAAAGAAGAGCGGGAAGATTTTCTTGAGATGGCTAAAGCTCCCAATGAGATACCTTGGGATATCAATGAGGACAGGATAGTATATCAGGACGATCGCTTCCTCTTCGGACAGCAGGATGGGATGGCTTTCCTGATTGCTGATGGAATGCGCTATTTCCTTACTTCACATCCCTATGAACCATGTCTCTATATCACAGATGACGATGATTCTAAGACCATTGTCCATAATGCTTTTGACCCGTTCCATGTCCTTGAGGCATTCGATAGGGGCAATACAGTCACATCGATTTCCGGCCACGAATATGATGCCAAGTCATTCTGTGAGATGGTCGCTTATGCCGCGGGCAAGGGCGATATTTCCATCGATGATGCCGAAAAGGTATTCAAAGAGTAAGAGACCATAAGAGACAGCTTTTCATTAATAACGCTACAATATATCTATACTCCAATTGAAAGGCTTGTTAATCATGAAACTGATCGTAATGGTCGATGACAATATGGGTATGATGTTCAACCGCCGCCGCCAGAGTCATGACCTCATCCTTACTGAAAGACTTTCCGAAATGGCAGGTGATACTCCTGTCTGGATGAATTCCTATACCGCTCTCTATTATCAGATCCATTTCAGGAATGCCGCTGTTTCCGTGCATTTCATGGAAGATGCCGGAACGGATGATTACGCCATCTGCGAGAACGAATCGGTCGCAAAATACGTTGACCGTGTCGATCAGCTCTATGTTTATAAGTGGAACAGAGAGTATCCTTCGACATTAAAGTTGGATATCGATCTCTCCGAATGGAAACTGATTTCCTCAACTGATTTTGCCGGATCATCACATGAGAACATCACTGAAGAGATCTATACAAAGTAGGTTAAAAGGCGGGCTTATCCTCGCTTTTTCTGTTATCCTTGCGTTACTGACATCCTGTGAAGCTCTGCTTCCAACGACTACGACGACAGTTACGACCACTACCACTACTACTTCACATACGACTACTATAAAACCGTCTCTGGAGACTTTTTCGTATGATGACGTGCCCGCATATTCTTCGTCTCCTTATGTCATCATCAATGACAACGAACCTTTTTTCACAAAAGAAGACTTAACGACCGAAGCCTTTGAAGAGTATTCCGATTTAGATTCATTAGGCAGGTGCGGGACCGCTTTTGCCAATATCTGCATCGAACTGATGCCGACCGCTCCGCGTGAAGAGATCTACATGGTCAGACCTTCTGGTTGGCAGGCGATATCTTATCCCGACCTTGTTGATGGCGGTTCTCTCTATAACCGATCACATCTGATTGCATTCCAGCTGGCAGGGGAGAACGCCAATAAATACAACCTTATTACCGGCACAAGATACATGAATACCAACATGATCCCCTTTGAGAACATGGTGGCTGATATGGTCAAGGATTCGAAGATTCATGTACTCTATCGTGTCACGCCCATCTTTGTTGACAAGGAACTCATCTGCCGCGGTGTCCTCATGGAAGCAATGTCGGTGGAAGACAAAGGCGAGAGCATCCTTTATAACGTGTTCTTATATAATGTCCAGCCCGGTATCATCATCGATTACTCCAACGGCAACAGCCGCCGTGCAGAACCGTCTCATACTCAGACATCATCCGAGCAGCGTACCTACATCCTGAACGTAAAGTCCAAACGTTTCCATGATCCCAGCTGTCCGGGTGTTGCTGACATCAGCGAGAAGAATAAGAAGGAATATGTCGGCTACAGGGAAGACCTCATCACGATGGGCTATTCGCCCTGTCAGACCTGTAATCCGTAAGGAAATGCCATGGATATCGATATTCTTTTAGCCATTCAGGATATTAGGGTACCGTTTCTTGACGGAGTCTTCACTGTCTTTCGATACCTTGGTGAACCTATTGTTCCTATCATCATTTTTGCCATCGTATGGTGGTTTGGTTACAGGAAGCAGGGATTCATCATCTTCCTTTCTTTCTATTTTTCGATCATCATCAATTTCATACTAAAGGTCATCTTCTGTATCCCCAGACCTTTTTTACGTGATACGGGAGTCGTTCCTGTCGGTTCCGCTCTCGATACTGCCACCGGTTATTCTTTTCCCAGTACCCATACCGCCGTTGCAGCCGCTTATCTTGGCCCGCTCGGAATGGCGCACAGGAAAAAGATAGTCTTTCCGATCATCGCGGGTCTCGTGTGCTGTCTCGTAGGCTTTTCCAGAATCTATATGGGAGTACATACTCCCCAGGACATATTGGTTTCTCTGGTTTTAGGATTTCTGATCGTTCTTATGGTCTTTAAGATTGCAGAATGGCTGATTGATCGTGCTGATGCGGAGCTGATACTGGCCGCAGTTGCCTTTGCCGGTTTTGTGCTTCTCCTTTTGATTACCATCTTCCGTCATTTCCCAGAGGTGTATACCGTTTTTTACGCACCTGATCTGTATGTAAACTATCCGATGAACGAAACCTCGATAGCGATGCAGCGGGACCTCATGACCATGGGCGGAGCACTGTTCGGTTTTTCTCTGGGTTTTCTCTGTGATCATCTCTTCGTTCATTATGAAGTGTCCGATAGCAGAGTTTTCAATATCGTTACTTCCGTTATCGGTCTTGCTCTGACATTTTTGATCAAGACACTTACTCAACCATTCTTTGAGGGTATTGGTTATGTTTATGGGCATGCTTTGCTGCAGGCTGTCATCATCTTCTTCATCGTCGCATTGTGGCCGATGATCATCCGTTTCTTGCAGAAGAAGTTCCTCAGATACTGATTACGTCTTAAGACTGTCCCTCATCTGTTCTATAATTACAGAACGGAGATTTCCTATGGTGGACAGGATTTACGCAGCTATCGACCTTAAATCGTTCTATGCCTCTGTCGAGTGTGTCGCAAGAGGGCTCGATCCGCTTACGACCAATCTCGTTGTTGCGGATAAGACCCGTACGGATAAGACGATCTGTCTTGCAGTCACTCCGTCATTAAAAGCTTACGGCATATCAGGCAGGGCCAGACTCTTCGAAGTCAATCAAGCTGTATCTGAGATCAATGCTCGTAGACTTCGCAAAGCCTTCGGACACAAGTTCAAGGGATCTTCCACTGATGCTACAGAACTGGCCAAAGACAAGGACCTTTCTTTGGAGTTCATCATCGCTCCACCGCAGATGGCTTACTATATTGAAGTCAGCGATAAGATTTACAGCACATATTTGAAGTACATTGCCCCTGACGATATCCATGTATATTCCATAGATGAAGTCTTCATAGATCTTACTCATTACATCGACTTTTATAAGAAGACTCCTCATGACATCGTGATGATGATAATCTCTGATGTGCTAAAGACTACCGGTATCACAGCTACCGGCGGTATCGGCACTAACCTTTTCCTGGCTAAAGTGGCCATGGACGTATACGCCAAGCATATACAGCCTGATGAAAATGGTGTCCGTATCGCTGAATTGGACGAATTTAGTTATCGCAAGCTTCTTTGGGATCATAAACCTATCACTGATTTCTGGAGAGTTGGGCATGGATATGCTAAGCGGCTTGCTTCTATTGGGCTTGAGACCATGGGGGATATCGCCAAATGTTCTGTAGGGAGACCGGATCAGTTCTATAACGAGGACCGCTTATATAAACTCTTTGGAATCAATGCCGAGCTCCTTATTGATCATGCCTGGGGATGGGAACCGTGTACTCTCGAAGATATCCGATCATACCGTCCCGAGAACAACAGTCTGAGTTCTGGTCAGGTCCTCAAAGAACCTTATCCCTATGATAAAGCAAGGATCATCGTCTCAGAGATGACGGATCTTTTAGTTTTAGATATGGTCGACAAGGGACTTGTTGCAGATCAGTTCGTCTTGACCGTTGTATATGATGTCGAGAATCTGAGATCAAAGACCTCATCTGCTTACAAAGGAGAGGTAAAAGCCGACTATTATGGCCGTATGGTTCCTAAACATGCCCATGGCACGGCCAATTTAGGAAAGTATTCCTCTTCAACGAAACTTATATTGGGGAAGATCTTGGAACTCTTTGATAGCATCGTAGACAAGAAACTGACCATTCGCAGGATATATGTTGTAGCTAATCATATTTTGCCTGAAAGATATCTGCAGATCGAAGATGCTGGCCCGAAGCAGCTTGATCTTTTCACTGATTTCGAAGAACAGAAACGGCAGGAAGATCATGAGAAGGAAGAGATGGAAAAAGAACGCCGAGGGCAGGATGCACTCATAAAGATAAGAAAAAAATACGGCAAGAATGCTATCCTGAAAGGCATGAATTTTGAAGAAGGCGCCACTACTATCGAGCGCAACAACCAGATCGGCGGACACAGAGCGAGATAAATGAGATGCTGACCGTAAGAAAAGCAAAAAAAGAAGATCTTGATGTGATAATGGCTATTTATGAGATCGGTCGTAAGTTCATGCGTGAACACGGCAATCCCACTCAGTGGGCCGGCGGCTATCCGCCTCGAGAGATGATCGTCGAGGATATAGCGGTCGGCAGGAGCATTGTCATATGCGAAGATGCCCGTATCTGCGGAGTGTTTGCTTTGTTTGATGCAGCGGAT
>JAEEOC010000083.1 GCA_016284035.1 Dehalococcoidales bacterium | reverse complement strand
ATCGTCTCCTTGGCCTAAAATGACGATTCAGGACGTCATGAAAACGCACGCCGGATGGGACCCCGTTGAGACCTTTGATGAAGAAAGATTTGATGATGACATCACATTAAAAGTTATCCCCAGCATCGGAAATGACAGACCATTGGTTCTTTTTGATTATCCGAGACAAGCCGCTTCATTGGCCCGTATCAATCCATTAAATGAAAAGGTCGCGGAGCGGGCCGAATGCTTTATCGCCGGCCTCGAACTCGCTAATGCTTACAGTGAGCTCATCGATCCTGCTGAGCAGAAATCGAGATTCCTGAAAGATATCGAGATCATCAAAGAAACTGAAGGCAGAGATCTCCCAGTCCCTAAAAGATTCCTCGATGCGGTTGGAAGCATGAGACCCACCGGTGGTATCGCACTGGGGATGGATCGGCTCGTCATGCTCTTCTGTGATGCTGCTTCCATCGATGAAGTAATGACATTCCCAACTGATCTTGCGTAGTCTAAACTAGAACCATAATAGTTGTCTTTCAAGTTGTCTTAGACATAAAATAACAATAGTCTAATTTTGAGGTCGTATCTTATATGCCAGAAGAAAATGAAGAAGCCCGCATCTCAAGTGTAAAAAGCCTTTTCCGAAAACTGAATCCGTTCAACACGGCTATGATTGCTTTAGCCGTAGTGCTTATCGCTGGAGTAGGAGTGCTTACATATTTCTTCTTCGACATGCGTAAAGAGTTCAATGATGTTTCCGACGATCTTGTACAGGCAAAGGCTCTCATAAGCAGCAACCAGGAAAGCATAGGACGTTTACATGAAGAGATCGACCGCAAGGACCGAGAGATCATTTCTCTCAATGATACTATTTCTGAATTGAATTCCTGCTTGGACAGTTTAGATGATGATATTTCTTCTCTGGATTCAGCTTTGAGCCATGAATCGACTAAGCTCTCTTCCATTGAAGAGTTATTGGATGATACCGGCAATCGTATCGCCGGTTCATATAGCGAACTATCGCAAAGGCTCAGCGAGGTCAGCACTTCGGTTAACGGGGCGACGACGGCCTATACAAATGCCTATCTGAAAGCCTGTGATTCCATTGTCAGGATAACTAATCAGGACCATGATTACAGGCTGCTGGGAGGGTCCGGGGTCATCGCAACTGCTGATGGGTATATTTTTACCTGCTATCACGTTGTAAAGGGATACAGGCATATCGATATCTATCTGCAGGACGGCAGGGAATATACAGCAAAGATGGTTGACGGTGATGAAGATCTTGATATTGCAGTACTTAAGATAAATGAACCAGTCGAAAATCTGCCTATAGCTTCTTTCTGTTCGCTTGATGATATCCTTCCCGGTGATCTGGCAGTTGCGCTTGGTTATCCTGCTGTGAATTTCCTTAAAGGTCCGCTTACTGTAACTGCTGGGATCGTATCTGCCGTCCGTGAGTATGATGGTTGCACATGGGTCCAGTTCGACACGACTATGAATCCCGGTAATAGCGGCGGTGCCATTATCAATCAAAACGGTGAAGTTATGGGAATGGGTTCATTCGAACTGGTCGGTTATAGCGGACAGTACTCAAATCTGTGCTTTGCTGTTCCCGCTGATACGGGCTGGGAATACCTCAACAAATACTTGGAAACCCAATCATAGATCCTCTCAATTAGGCGTAAAGGTATTTTACAAACGCTTAGAAGTTTGATAGACTAACAAATTGTTTGGGTCGCTAGCTCATCAGGTAGAGCACCTGACTTTTAATCAGGTTGTGCAGGGTTCGAGTCCCTGGCGACCCATTTCCTTTTCTATCAGCTGATCCCCAGTTCTTCAGGCGTCTTCTCCGGTATATATGCGATATTACGCAGGAGCTCTATTTCCAAAACTGTTCCCTTCGGATACACAGATTCACCTATTGGGGATATGAACATTGCATTTGCACTCAGCATCTTAGGCTGGTCTGATCTTTCCCTTTTGACCTGACTGACGTAGTACTCTCCGTTGCATCTGTATACGTTCATCTTGCTGATGAACGCAATATCCTCGAAGACTTTCATGTCGTGCAGCAATTTACATTTAACGGTGACTTTCTTTGGGACCGGGAGCTTAAAAAATGAACAGATGACAGGCTGGATGCACCATGTTAGACAGTAGAACATCGCAAGAGGAGGACCTGGGATGTTAACTACAAGCTTTCCATTGATGATGCCTATGCCGATGGGACGGCCCGGAGCCGCGGCCGCCCAGTGAAGGATCAGTTCACCTTCTTTTTCTATCAGTCTGGTGTTGAAGTCCTCTTCGCCTTTGGATGAACCGCCGCTTATGATTACGATATCGTTTTCGGCAAGTGCTCTATGCAATGTTTCGGTTAATTCTGTTTGATTGTCTTTCACGATTGGATGCCAGTTGACTTCAGCTCCCATCTCTTTCAGCATGTCCCGAGCTATGATACTGTTGGTATCGTAATTTTTGCCGCGTTCAAGTCTGGCTCCTGCCGGGATCAATTCTGAACCGGTGGGGAGGAAGAAAACCTTTGGTTTTCTGTAAACTTCGACTTCTGTTATTCCTCCCATGGCGAGAGACGCGATATCGCTCGATCGCAATGGTAAACCAGATTCGATCAACGGACTACCAGCTTCGATGGAACTCCCACAGTCATTTACACCTGTTCCGGGATGGACATCTAAGTCTTCGGTGAATTCCAGTCCGCCATTATCCAGGAAGCGTACCTTTTCTATGCGTACGACTGCATCGAAATCGTCGGGAAAGTCATCTCCGGTATCGGCACGTACATAGTCGATACCTTTTACCCAGTTGGATGCATCCGGCATGCCATGTGTGAATCGTTCGGATCTGACTGCGACTCCGTCCATACACGACGAACGGACCACCGGGATATTGTGGACTGAATAATACTGTTTTGCGATGACTCTGTTCTGGGCAGCCTCGATTTTGACTGTTTCTGTTTGGATGTTAGGTTGCCACTTTGAAAAGATCAGCGACAGGACTTCTTCTCTGGTTGTCTCAAGCGCCATGACTGCCTCCG
>JAEEOC010000082.1 GCA_016284035.1 Dehalococcoidales bacterium | reverse complement strand
TCGTTATGCATCAAATGACCGGTATCCAGCATGATGCCCTTTTTTGTGTATTCGATACCATCGAGAAGTCTTTTTGTAAGGCCCGGATCAGTAAATCGGAATCCCGGTTGCCAAAGGTTCTCGACCAAAAGCCAGCCACCATATCCTTTGAGGTCTTCCTCAAGAGAATTCAGCACCTCACAGGTCGCATCGATGATCTCGGAATCTTCATGCAGATATTCCTCGGAGAAGGATTCGCGGATAGTGGCATTCGAGACATGGAAAACGAGGTATTCAGCTTCATAATACTTCGCAAAAGCAATGTCTTTCCTAAATCGCGAAAGGATGCCGTTTCGGTCGTTTCCAAAGTAGTACTTATTAATCTCTTCATCCGTCCCAAATTCCCGAATGAGAGCGTCATGGTCGTACTTCCACATGTCGATCCAGTATGGAAAGTAGCACATATGGATACCGACAACTTTGTCCCTGGGGATGACGTGTTCTTTGTCTTCATCGAAACACATAAGTTCGATGCCGTCGAATCTCTCCAGAATCCTGAGAAAAGCATTCGATGTCCTGACCCTTTCGAGATCAGAACTCTCAGTCGTAAGGTTAAGCGTCGTCTTCATCAGTCTCACCATCTAAATGGGAAAGAATGGAATTGATGAGAATGGGATGGATCAGATTGGGTGCCTTCTGACCTCCGATGAGCTTGGTATGCCAGCCCTGACAGGGAGCAACAAACCATTCAAAAGGTTCTCTCTTGGCTTTCTCCTTAATGAAAGTGCTCATGATAGCCATGACTGTGCCGCCATGGGCAACGATGACCAGGTCCTTGATTCCTTTACGCTTGGCAGTACCCAATACTTCTCTGAACGCCGAGATTACTCTGGGCATGAAGTCGGCAAGGCTCTCGCCCTCAGGAGCTGTTCCCAGACCATTGTCATCGAGCCATTGTTTATAATCAGGATCGTCCTTCATCTCATCAGACGTACGGCCTTCGAACTTACCGAAGTCCATCTCCCTAAAGTCCGGTACTTCGATCTGTTCGGCATCAGGAAACCACAATGCGGCCGTCTCTTTGGCCCGTTTCATAGGACTGACAAAAACCGCCTTGGGAGACAGATCAGGACGATTATTCCTGACCTCATCAGCACCGATATCGCACAGACTCATGTCGGTCCTGCCGATATATCTTTTCTCGATATTCATCTGAGTCTTGCCATGACGAAAAACGTATACTTCCATATCTATCCTTTGATCACTGTAGGGATACCGCAGATCATCCTTACTATCCTGTCTGCCCTGTTCCCCAGTAACGTACATAATCCGCCGGACTTCTCTCGAAGCATCCGGCTCTCATATTCTACAGGAATAACTCCCATCCCTACTTCCTGACAGATGACGACATCCTTTTTTGCTAATACTTCAGCAAGGTCCGCGATATCGACAGAATCGATATGATCAAGGACATATTTTTCTACTCCATAGATGACGGGAGCAGATGAATACGGATCCTGAGAAAAAACATCTTCAGCGTATCCAAGCGAACATACATAAGTCTTCCTTCCCGATGACATACCACCGATCACGAGTATCATATGACCATCCCCACTACCACTGCGGCCAGCATCACCAATTCTGAATACTGGATCATATAACCGATGCAGTCACCGTTGATCCCACCGAAATGTCTGCGGCATCTGAACGCCAGAACGATATCGGTGATCACACAGGCAACCAGGCTGATGAAGGTCATCTTATAAGACACATACGCCAGATACAGGGCACAAGCCAAAACGATGATCAGAGCGATTAGCATGGATGCAGTCCTCGATGCGCCTGCTCTGACCGTAGCAAGAAAACCATTTTCCGACATCAGCGGGAAATTAAATGCAAATGGAACGACTATACCGCGGCTCAGGATAAAGATCGCGCCCAGGAAGAGTGGGTCTGCAGCATTGAAGAAGTAACTGATCGACAATACAGCAAACAGCAGGTAATAAACGATGAGCCCCACCACAGCAAACGTCCCGATGTGAGGATCCTTAAGAATCTCCTTTTTCTTTTCTCTGTCTGCCCGGCTGGAAACAGCATCGATAACATCAGCAAAGCCATCTGCATGAAGCCCACCCACGATGAGGATGGGGATCACGGCAGCAACGACTCCGACTAAGAGTGGATCAAAACCAATTTTACCGGCACATAATACCCACAGGTAGATGACAAGATAAATGATGATCCCTACTATCGGAAGAAATCCCATGACATATCTGAGGTCATCTTCCCGGAAGTCTGATTTCGGAGAAGGGATCCGTGAGAAAGTCGCAAGCGCTGTAAAAAAAGATCTCAAAACTGTCATAGCTACTTTATCCTGACAGCACTGCCGCAGATCATTTCATAAACCTGGTCAAAATATGCTGCAAGCGTGCAGTTGATCTTACCGACTGTCCGTATATAGTTTAACGTAGACTGGGAATAAGAGACATCGAAAGCTGATCCAACTTCGTTCGTCACCACGATCAGATCGTCACACTGTTCAGAGAGTTTTCCGATGCCATCGATGATCTTCTGATACACGTCTCTTTCATTCCCCTCTTCATCAAACATCTCATTATCAAGCAGAGTGCAGACGCATTCCAAAAGCACCGATCCTCTCTCGGGGAAGATTACATCTCCGATATCTGTCGATTTTTCGATGGTAATGATATCGGACCCCTCACGTCGGCGGCGATGTTTTCTGATCTTCTCGATGCATTCCGGATCGGAATACCGCATCGTTGCAACATAATATCGAGGGCTTTTAGATGCAAGCAGCAGTTTTTCGGCAAAAGTGCTCTTGCCTGAAGATGCTCCGCCGGTAATAAGCGTCCTCATATGATTAATACCCCAGATCGGAATATGTGACGGTATCGGTGTAGACCGACAATGTCATATCGAGGATGGGGATCAGGCATACGGCTCCCGTCCCTTCTCCGAGACGCATTCCGGCATCCAGTACCGGCTTCAACCGCAATTCGTCCATGATCAGTTTAAAAGCAGGCTCAGCCGATACGTGGCTGGGGAGCATATAATCAACAGTCTTCGGACACAATCGGCTGGCACAGAGAGCGGCAGCAGCACTTATCACACCATCGATGATGATGGGAACGCCATTCATGGCAGCTCCAATGTAAAGACCCGTCATATGAACGATATCGAATCCTCCGACTTTCGACAGGACATCCATCGGATCATCCCTTTTTGGTCTATTGATATCGATAGCTTTTCTTATAATCGCTGCTTTGCGGGCAAGTCCATCATCGGAAAGACCAACACCTGGGCCGGTAGTATCATCAGGATCGAGCCCAAGTAGCGCCGCAGTTACAGCACTGGTTGTGGTCGTATTGCCGATGCCCATCTCACCGGTAGCAATGATCTTATAACCGTCACGTTTGAGTCTGGTAACAAAAGTGACGGCTTTACTGATAAGGAATTCCGCCTGAGCAAGGGTCATGGCAGGTCCAATAGACATATCTGCAGTCCCGTTTCCGGCACGATGATCGATGATGCTGTCGTCATCGAGTTCTGTGAACATGCCGCAGTCACAAGTGATCACGTCCGTATCACACTTCTTTGCCATGGAACCGACCGATGATCTCTTCTGAGCGATATATGATGTCATGATGGCAGTGACAGAGCTGTCGGTCATGGCGACTCCCTGCTTCGTCACACCATTGTCAGCACAGGAGACTACTACGCATCTTTTGGAAATGTCAGGGGATACTGTCCGCTGAATACCGCAGAGCTTAGTTATCATTTCTTCGAGCCTGCCGAGAGATCCAATAGGTTTTGCGACCTTGTCCCATTTTTCTCTCGCAGCATCGAGAGCAACCTTATCCAGACATTGGATACTGGAATCTATCTCTCTAAAATCCATCAGTTTCTCCACTGCTCCAATAGCTGTCTCTGCCAATCGTATACATCCATAGAATAAACCTTTTTGAGGTTATCTCTCGTGACGACATCCTGTATCTCACCGTAGCTCTCGATAATACCGTTATTGAGCAGAACTGCATGGGTACCGTATTTTCGGGCCAGATTCAGATCATGGACCACCGAGATGATCATATGGTCTTTTTCTTTCAGCCATTCAGACAGGATGGCAAAGATATCGCGCTGATAAAGAAGATCAAGATGATTGGTAGGTTCATCCAATATCATGATGTCGGGATCCTGGGCAAGAAGCTGTGCCAAAAAAACTCTTTGTAATTCACCGCCGGAAAGCGCCAGAACGGATTTCTTTTCCATCGCCTTCATATCAGTCTTCTCTAAAGCGCTCTCGATATGATCTTCACCGTCATCTTTACCGCTGATGACACCCTTCGAATAGGCATAACGACCCAGCCCGACGACTTCTCTGACGGTGAAGTCATAACTCACATAATGATTCTGTTCTAGTACTCCCACTCTCTGGGCATATTCATTGCTCTTGAAAGTCTTGATATCACGGTCATCTAAATAGATATCTCCGGTATAATCGACACCTCTGGCGATAGCGTTCACAATCGTGGACTTTCCGGCACCGTTAGGACCGATGAGCATGACCCACTGAGAAGAAACCGAATCAAAAGAAACGCCTTTGAGCACTTCCAAAGTGCCATAGCTCACTCCCAGATTGTTTATGCTCAGCTTTATCATTTGGCTTTTCTCGTCCTGTAAAAGATGATCACAAATACGATTGCACCGACAAAAGATGTCACGATGCCCAGTCTCAGTTCCAAAGGAGAAATGATAGTCCTGGCAATGAGATCCGCCAGCATCAGGAAGATCGCTCCGCCAAAGAGCGAAGCAGGCAGTAATTTCTTATGATTAGGTCCGACGATCATCCTGATGATATGCGGAGTAACGAGGCCCACAAAACCGATGGATCCTCCGATAGATACACAGACTCCGATCAGGATCGATACCATGATCATGATGGTGAGACGGGTCTTTTTGATGTTGACGCCGATATGGCGGGCATTGTCCTCCCCGATCGCAAAGGCGTTCAGTTCAGACGAGTGCATGATGATGACACTGCCGCATATGGCCAAAGCGACAAAAAGTATCAGAGCGTTATAATAGCTGCTTCCCGAAAGCGAACCCATAGTCCAGAAAGTGATCTCACGAAGCTTATGGGAGGCAAAAGACGTGATGAGCGCCAGTATGCTGGAGGCAAACATCGAGAAGATGACACCGATCAAAATAATCGTGTTCGTCGATAACGAATAGTCCATCTTATAGGATAAGGACAGGATAAAGAGCATCGACAGGAATGCAAAAAGCATCGCCATCAGCATGGTAGCAGTAACCGGGGAATTAGGGATATAAAGACCGATCGCAATGGCGATCACGGCGCCCAATGCAGCACCGGAAGACACACCTAGTGTCGAACCGTCGGCCAACGGATTCTTGAGAAGGCCCTGCATGGCACCGCCGCAGATGGACAGAGCAGCACCGCTGAGTGCTACACAGATCACCCTGGGAAGCCTTACAGAAACGATGATGGAATATACGAACTCTAATTCTTCAGGGACAGCAATCTGAGTTATCGCATGCCAGATCGCCTTGATAGTATCTGTGAAAGAGATGTTGACGCTGCCGATCGCGATACAGGCTACGAATACCAAAAACATAATGAGCGCCAGGACCACGTAGTCGAAAACCACAAATCTATCATTTGTCCGTAAGTCTCTGATGCTCATTATGTTCTTAGCTACCTAAAGATTACTTAGTGATGAAATCATGCAGCATGGTGGCACCATCTGCAAGTCGGGGACCGGGACGAGAAAGCTCATTGTTGGGAAGATCGAGGATTGCCTTATTCTTCACAGCTGTGATGTTTCCCCAGCCGGCACGGGACATGATCTCTTCCTCGGGCATGGGACCCTCGCCATAGTACATGGTGATGGTCAGGATGTAGTCAGGGTTCTTCTGGATGACCTGTTCTTCTGAGACTTCGGCCCAACCCTGGACATCGTGGAAGATATTGGTCAGACCCATCATGGTCGCGACCTCATCCATGAATGTTCCTTCACCGGCAGTCCAGAGGCCCCACTGAAGAGGAGAAACTTCGAAGTAGATGGTCTTACCTTCGCCGCCCTTACCGACCTTCTTGAAGGTATTCTTCATGCTGTCGACGAGCTTCTTTGCTTCTTTCTGTTTTCCCATGAGATCACCGAACATGGTGATGGCTGTATAAACGCCTTCGATGTCCTGTGCATTAGAGATGACGACCTGGATACCGGCAGCTTCGAGCTGCTGGACCTGTTCTTCGGTCTGAGCCATGGTGGCCATAGCTACCAGCTGAGGTTTGAGAGCAATGATCTGTTCGATATTGGTCTCATAACCTGATTCGACAGCGGGTACATCCATGACTTCAGCGGGATAATCGCAATATGCACCGCGTCCGACTACGGCTTCACCGCAGCCGAGAGCATAGAGGATCTCGCAGTCAGCTGCAGTAAGTGCAACAATGCGAGTCGCAGGCTCGTCCAGAGTGATGGTCCTGCCGAGCATG
The DNA here is from genome assembly GCA_016284035.1 of Dehalococcoidales bacterium. Taxonomy (GTDB): domain Bacteria; phylum Chloroflexota; class Dehalococcoidia; order Dehalococcoidales; family UBA1222; genus UBA1222. The sequence continues at coordinate 22,176 of JAEEOC010000082.1, read as the reverse complement.
TCGGTAACGGAAACCTTGCCGCTGTGGTTATTGCCGTTACAGGCGACCGCAGGGACAGCCATCATGAGCACTGCAAGAAAAACGAGTAGTAGCTTTTTGATGTTTTTCAAGAAACACCCTCCTTCATTTTTTCAAGAGAACAGAGCAAGAGAGTCATTCTCAACTCTTGAAAGAGGGTATTAGGATATGCGCACGAAACACGCACAGCTGCACCCCATCCCAGGAGTAATTACATGTACGATTCGGTCTCCCGGCTCAGCTTCAACCTACTCGAGCGTCTTCCCGCATTATGCAGTGACATCGTTGCTCTTTCGTCGACCTTACGGTTACTGGGGTAGCTCAGTTTTAACTGATTCCCACGGAGCTTCAAACTCCGGCATATCGCTATGCAACCATACACGCTGTTCGCTTGTTAGGGATATTTTACTACAAAAACGGTCCGTATTGAATAATCGGCTAGAGCCGTGTGAACCAGACTTCGGTCGTGCCCTCGCCGCCGCGGGCACCTTCGGCGGTGTTGTAGGATTCAACAATGGTACAGTTATCGAGATAACGTCGCGTCTCGAGTTTCAAGACACCGGTACCTTTTCCGTGAATGACATATACTCGCAGATAATGCTGCCTGTAACTCCTATACAAAAAAGCTTCTAAGGCTGGAATAGCCTCATCGACAGTCATTCCGTGGAGATCGATCTCATCATTCATAACAAGATTGATTCTAACATAATGTCAGGGAAAAATATTCCGAACATGGTAACAAAAAAATAAGCTCCCAAGGGAGCTTATAAAAATGCCTCAGATCAGATTGGGGGAGCAACCTAATCTGCGTGCGGCCTATAGATGACCATTCCATCCGGTGTCTGCAATGTCACCTGACTGGAATGGAAATAACGAGCAACTCCTTCACAGACCAGCATCACTTCGTCGAGTGATTTTGTCGGCTCGGGATATATCTCCGGAATATCGATGCTTACGTCTTTTCCTATCATATCCCGATGTGTCCATAAAGCTTTGCCCATATCGATAGGAAGAAAGAATTCACATTTAGAACTGACGAATGCCAATCCGCCAAACTTTCTGATAATTTTTCCTTCCATCGATCGTTTGCTCATTAACTCGCTTCACTTTTTAATTAAGACACTACTATTATAAGACTTTATTATTTAAATATCAAATAATTTTTATATAGTACACTCAACTATTGTCACAAAACATAATTACTGTTATTATCCAAACGAACAAATAATGTAAGGAAACCACCATGGAAAATATCGATCTGCTCAAAGAAGAATTAAAGGCCGCAGAGGAAAACATCCCCTTTGCGACCGTCACTATACTTTCCGCTGAAGGAACTACGACACGCAGCTACGGAAAGATGATCGTATACCCCGACGGAAATATCAAAGGAACCATCGGCGGCGGCACTGCCGAACTCATGGCTATCAAAGACGCCGTAAAATGCATCGAAGACAAGACCAATGCAGTAAAAGCCTACGATACTGTTTCAAAGGCATCAGAGTTGGGCAAAGTCTGCGGCGGCAAACTTACTGTATTCATCGAGGTCTTCGGCTCACGTCCGCTGATCCTTCTTTGCGGAGCAGGACATGTCGGCACCGCAACAGCTAAACTGGCAAAACTCTCCGGATTCCAGACTCTCATGCTGGATGACCGCGATGACGATTTCGTTAAAGAGTCCGCCAAATTTGCCGACAAGTTCATGAAAGTCGATTCTTTCGCAGATGCAATCAAAGAATTAAACCTTCCCGGTGAGCTTTATGTAGTAGTGGCAACTCACAGTCACGCATTGGACGCCCAGGTCATGTCCGTGATCTTCGACAAAAAGCCTAAATATATCGGCATGCTGGGAAGCAAAATGAAGATCAAACACATCTTCGGTTTGCTTAAAGACAATGGCATCTCAAAAGAAGATCTCAGTCATGTTTACAGCCCTATCGGCCTGAACCTCGGCGGTGAAAAACCTGAAGAGATAGCATTTGCCGCATTGGCACAGATCATGATGGTCAAGAACGACATCAAAGATGCCAATGGTATCAGATACGATATAAACGAGATCCTGGGAGAAAACTAACTGACGTTAGTCCATACCGCGGTCATAAGCATCAAAGAAAGCTGTCCAGAAATCGATCGTTTTCGGAACGATGATAGGTATTTCTATACCAAGCTTGATGCCGACACGCCCAAATGAACGTTTCCTGAAATCACCGATACACGTCGCAACCACGCGGTTATTGTTCAGTGCACGGATGATATCATTGGTCTTTTCTTTGCTGCATGCAATGATCATAGAACCATTGCCGAGGGTGAAATGCGGATCCAGTCCGAAGATGCTGCAGATATTGTTGCATCTCTCATCCATGGGCAGTTTAGAGTAATCTATACAGAAACCTTTGCCGGCGTTCTCCGCCAGATCGAATATGCTCCCCAACAATCCTCTGTCTGCAACATTCCAGACACCATGGATATCGGAACCTCGTCGCATAAGACTGCTGACAACCGACAGCTCGGTCCTGATGCTGACCTCATCGAAAATGTTCAGGCTATCCTGTACAAATCCTTCGCCGTACTGTTTGGAAATAGTATTGGGGAACATCGCTAACAACATCGCGGAAGCCGCAATGCCGGGATATTTGGTCACGATTATGGCGTCATCTTCCTGTATCGAAGCAGGTGTCAGATAACCACCCTTTTTTCCCTCGGAAAAGACCGTGATACTGCCTATCATCGGGAATTCGCTCTTGGCAGAACGGACAACTTTCGTCGAAGCGATCCCTACACCATATTCTGTCGCTGCCGCAGCGATACTCTTCAGTATCTCGGCAGCAGAATTATCATCGCAATTATCAGGCAACGATAAGAAGACACCCAGCTGCTTCATCTGAAGCATCGATACGGAAGCAGTTCCAAAGACTGTCTGCATCGAAAACCAAACAGCATTCTCGATGCCGATATCAGGAACCAGCATAAAAGGAACTGTCGTGACAGCGACGATTCTGTCGCCAACACTGAACATCCCGGTTGAATCACCGCGAACAGAATCTGGAAGGAGCCCGTCATTTGCAGGCAAACAAGACGCAATAAAACTGTCGCTCAGACTGCTGATACTTTCGTTATCTAATGAACCAGAAAACATCGCGGGGAAACTCTCCGTTTACTCGCCTTCTTTGAATGACATCTCAAAGACATCGGGAACAGAAGTAGTCTGTGTGTTGATCCAAGTTTTTAGACAATCGATCGAACAAAAAGTGAAACAGTCGTAGTTATCACATGGATGGATCATCGAAAGGACGATCCATCCACACAATGAAGTACTAACATCCTCTTTGCAGTCGACAACAGCTGTCTTATGACATATCTGACATCGTCTAACTACTTCTTCCATGCTTTAATGATAGCCCTAACTAAACCTATTTTCCAGACTGTCCGACCGGGACCAACGTGCCGTCTTTATTTCGTTTGTTCTTATAAACACGCTTCGCCAGGAATATACCCAGTTCGAGCAGCAGGATCAAAGGAATAGCAATGATCAGCTGGTTGATAGGATCCGGTGTCGGTGTGATGATGGCAGCGATAACGAATGCCAAAATGATCCAGATCTTTCGTTTGCCAGATAACCATTCAGGGGACACTACGCCAAATTTGGCTAAGAGCATGATGATCAAAGGTGTCTCGAATACAATACCGACCACTAAGAGCATCCTGGTCACGAGATTCACATAGTCTGCAATAGAAGGGAGGACTTGTGCGTATTGGGCATTGAACGTATAAAGGAACGCCAATGCCGGAGGAAGCGCAATAAAGAAGGCAAACGCAACGCCGCCTAAGAACATGACGACAATGAAAGGCAGAGCTGTAAAAATGAGCCGCTTTTCTTTCTTTGTCAGACCGGGAGTCACGAACGCCAGGATCTCGTAAACCAGATAAGGCATGGCAATGATCAGCGATGAGGTCAGACAGATCTTGAAGAATACTGAGATGTTTTCCAAAGCCGTCAAAGCGTAAAGATTGATCTCAACAAGCATATCCGGAGTCGATGCCATTTCTGCAGCTCTGCGAATCGGATGCAGTATCAGCTGCAGCACATCATTACCAAAGAAAAAGCTTGCAAAGACCAGAACGCCGACTACGATCACTGAACGAAGCAATCGATCGCGTAGCTCCTTCAAATGACCGGATATAGGCGCTTTCTTTTCTTTCTTGTCCTGTTCAGCAGCCTTCACTCCATCTTTGACGGATGCATCAGCAAGAGCCTTCTGCTCATTATCCTGTTCAGCCGGCTCATTGTTTTCAGTTGTCTTATTATCAGTTTTTTCGGCCATATCTTTAACCACTATTGCTGATTAAGTTGATTGAGTTCATCCTGAGCATCGTAATGAATGATCTTAGGGCCCTGCTCTGCAGCAGGTTTTTCTTCCCCTTCGGAATCAAGGTCGATATCATCGATATCTTCGATATCCTCGAGAGTCTCATTGACCTCTTCGGCCGCCTCCTCCAGAGAATCATCGATACCTTGCTTTGCCTCATCAAGATCTTCATTGAGATCATCGATGTCAAGAGAGAAAGATTTCTTGAGCTCGTTCGCATCATCTTCCAGAGAAGACTTGATGGAATCGAGGTCATCTGTCAGCGATATAGCATTACCGTCTTCATCGTCAAGACTTATTGCATCGCGGAAATCCTTAGTGACTCCGGATGTCATCTTGCGGAATTTACGATAATACTTACCTAAAGAACGGAGATATTCAGGTAATTTTTCAGGACCGACTACGATAAGTGCGACGATACAGACGAGTATAATCTCGGGCCAGCCCATCCCCAGAAAATCCATATTAAATCCTTACCTAGAGAGAGAAAGGAAGAACTATTCTTCCTCTTCTTCCTCTTCATCGTCGTCGTCTTCTTCGACAACTTCTTTCTTTTTGGGTTCGGCTTTCTTAGAATCCTTCTTCTGGTCCTCGATCAGATCAGGATCGCTCTGGGCTTTCTTTCGAAGTTTATTGAAACCTTTACCTACAGCATCGAAAAGCTGTGGCAGCTTACCTGCACCAAAGATGATGAAGATAATGACTAATATGATGATAAGTTCCAAAGGACCAAGTTTAAAAGGCATAATTCAACTCCAATGAAAAGATTTTAAGACGAAAAGATTAACCGAGGATTAAATCCTACTCACCATCATCACTGATGGGACCCTTGTTCTCGACAGGGTCATTCTTGACTACCTCGCCGGTAGTATCAACAGTCTCTTTTTCGGTCTCTTTATCAGCCTCTTCACCCTCGGCTGCTTTCTTTTTCTTTGAAGACTTCTTTTTCTTGCCTTCCTCTAATTCCTCTGCATCTGCATCTTTCTGGCCGTCCTTGAATGCTCTGATGCTCTTACCGAGCGCACCGGCGACCTGAGGGAGTTTACCGACACCAAAAATAAGGATGACGATAACAAGGATGACAATTATCTCTGTTGGCCCAATTTTCATATTTCTTCCTTTGAAGCCTTTAATGGTCCTCTGTAACGACGACCAGCTTCCTCAAACTTTCTTTTCAATATTTACGTAATCGCAACAGGTTGCAATTATCCACGTACAATCATAATTCACACCATAGCCATTGTCAAAACTAGCAGGCGTAATTTTGTGCGCAAAATAACGCTATGGGAGGTATTTGGCGCTTGAAGAATCGGATTCCCACACCTCGGCAGATACGACTTCGACATCGTCACCTGCCAAAGCAGCTTTCATCCTGTCATATATGTAAACTGCCAGATTTTCTGATGAAGGATTCACTGTCTCGAAATACGGAAGATCGTTAAGTACATGATGATCAAGCTCATCGAGGATCCCATTAAGATGCTTCTTGAGCTCGGTGAAATCATAGACGATACCGATATCATTGAGCTTCTCGCTCCTGATCACGACGGCGGTCCTGAACGTATGTCCATGCATGCTCTCGCATTTACCCTTATATCCGCGTAATGCATGCGCAGAAGAAAAATGACCTCTGATAGTCAGTTCAAACATCTTGCTTAACTCCTTTGAATAAAATCGGACTCCTTCACAGGAAACGTCCTTGAGAATATCCTTCACTGCCCTCTTGCGGACAGGGTCCAAATAATCCTTGGCGATCTCACACAGAGGTACCAGTACAAAAGCTCGTTCATGCATCCTCGGGTGGGGAATGATGAGATCTCGCGTACTCATTGTAACGTCATCATAGTAAATGATGTCTATATCTATGTTCCTGGGGCCGAACCTTACGGTCTGCTGGCGTCCCATACGCATCTCAATTCCCTTCAATGCTGTCAGCAGGCCTTCAGGAGAATGATCGGTCTCAGCCAAACAAGCGATATTGAGGAACTTATCCTGATCCAAATATCCGACCGGAGCCGTCTCATAAACTGAAGAGATTTTTACGACCTTCACCCCATTCTCTTTCAGGTTTTTTATGGCTTCCCGCAGATTCTCTCTGCGGTCTCCGATATTAGAACCCAGGGACAGATAAGTTTTATGCATCTTCATCCGGCCTCAGTATGATATCCGCAACGATTGCAGTCTTAACAGTTTCTCTAACGTCATGGACCCTAAGGATGTCGACGCCCTTGGATATTCCAATGACGTGGCAGGCTTGATTGCCTTCCTTGCGTTCAGAGACATCACCGAACATCGAAAGGAATGACTTGTTGCTTACACCCAAAAGGACAGGAAATCCCAATGCCTTGATTCTGTCGATTTCTCCAATAAGTTCATAGTTCTGCTCTACGCTCTTTCCAAATCCGATTCCGGGATCAAGGATGATCTGCTGATCCTTCACCCCACACGCCCTGCAGATTTCGATCTGTCGGTTAAGATCATTGATAACTGCATCGCAGATATCGTCTTCTATCGTTTGTTCACGCTGGTTGGCAGTAAGGACGATACCAGCATCATAAGAAGCAATGAGTTTCGCCATCTCTTTTCCGCCGGAAAGACCTGAAACATCGTTGATGATATTGGCACCGCTCTTTAATGCTTCTTCTGCCGTTTTTACACGATACGTATCACAACTGACTGCGATGTCGAAAGCACATCGGATCTCTTTGATAAGCGGGATGATCCGCCCTTTCTCTTCTTCCACAGAGATTTCTTTAAAACCGGGACGGGTAGACAGTCCGCCGACATCGATAATATCAGCCCCATCAGCAACCGCTTGTCCAACCCTTGTCAAAAGCTTATCCAAATCATCTGTGCCGTCGCTTGAAAACGACTCGACAGAGGCATTGACAATACCCATGACATAGGTCTTGAAACCCCAGATGAAACCGAAACCTCCAAAATTTACCGGGATCAATTGTTTTTTCATGATTTTTTGTCCAATCTGCGTATTATCATGGAACTGTCGACCAAACAATCGAGAGCGCTATATATAAATTATAGTTGTTTGATTGCAGAATGATAGCACAATATGATAGGATTGAGGAGAGGTTAGTATGGCCACTGAAAAGAACACATCTCAAACTGACGACAAAGTTAAAGCCCTAGAGTTAGCTCAGGAAAGAATATTCAAGCGCTTTGGTAAAGGCGCAATCATGCGGTTCAGCGAAACTGTTGATCCGTCCGAAGTCCCGGCTATCTCTACAGGTTCAGTTGCATTGGATTTAGCGTTAGGTGTTGGAGGAGTTCCTAGAGGACGAATCACTGAGATTTTTGGTCCTGAGAGTTCCGGTAAGACAACACTTGGGCAGCATATCATCGCACAGGCACAGAAAGCTGGCGGACAGGCTGCATATATCGATGTAGAACATGCTCTTGATCCAGCTTACGCGAAGATCTGCGGAATCGATATCGATTCCCTCCTCGTAGCCCAGCCTGATACAGGCGAAGAAGCACTGGAAATCGCTGAAACATTAGTCAGAAGCAACGCTGTTGATGTAGTTGTCATCGACAGTGTAGCTGCACTCGTTCCCCGCGCTGAGATCGAAGGAGACATGGGCGACAGTCATGTAGGTCTGCAGGCCCGCTTGATGTCACAGGCATTGAGAAAGCTCTCCCCTGCTATCAGCCAGACCCGAACTGCAGTAGTGTTCATCAATCAGCTTAGAGAAAAAGTCGGGATCGTATATGGCAACCCTGAAGTCACTCCCGGCGGCCGCGCACTGAAGTTCTATGCTTCGGTCCGTATCGATGTCCGCCGCGGCGAAGTGATCAAACAGGGTGACAAGACCCTAGGCATCCGTGTCAAGACTAAGGTCGTCAAGAACAAAGTCGCTCCCCCGTTCCGAGCTGCTACCTTTGACATCATGTTCAACGAAGGTATCAGCAAAGAGGGAGATGTCATCGAACTCGGCGTCGAAATGGGCATCATCAAAAAAGCTGGTGCGTTCTTCTCATACGGCGATACTCGCCTTGGACAAGGTAAGGAAGCCGCAAAGAAGTTCCTCAAGGAAAATCCTGAGGTCTTCGATGAGATCAACAAGAAGATCAGAGAAGCCGCCAGTTCTCACAATGTCATCTCGTTCAATGATGCATCGGATGACATGTCTATCGACGAAGACTAGCCGTCCTCTCTAATTGGCTCTGCTTACCTGTTCTTACTGAAAAAGGAGAACCGGGTGGGTACTGTTACACGAATAAGAACCGTGAAACTGCCGCAGGAAAAGACTTACGTCTATCTTGACGGCACGCTCACGTTTACCCTCCCTTCTATAGTAGCCACGGATATTCACGTGGGCCAGACGCTCTCGGACGAAGAGTCCAAGCGCTACGAAAACTACAGCCGTTACTTTGCCTGCCTGTCCGCAGCCAAACAGCTGCTGACTCAAAGACAGCATGGCAAAGCTGAGCTGAAAACCAAACTCAAGAAAAAATATCCCTCAGAAGCCGTGGACCTGGTGATGGATGACCTCATCAAGCTGGGTCTGGTGAACGACAGCGAGTTTGCCAGTTTCTATGTCGATAACTGCAACACCTGCCGTCCGAAAGGTAAGGCATTGATCACTTCCGAACTGAAGAGAAAGGGTGTCTCGGCAGAAGCCATCCAGCAGTCTCTTTCAGATGTCGATGAGGAGGACAACGCCTACAGAGCCGCTTCCAGGAGAGCGGAGAGACTGGCATCTCTCGGCAAGAGAGAATTCTCCCAGAAACTCTATGCCTTCCTGGCAAGAAGAGGTTTCAAATATGAGGTCATTTCCCACACCATAGAACGACTGTGGGAAGAAAACAAGAATACTGAAAGTGAAGAAGAATACGAATATCAGCCTTATGATCAAAGCTGATAGAAAGGAGTCCCCGCGATGCCACAACCACTCGTCATTTTATTTGCATTCGTAATCGGTGTCGTATTCGGCGCCATGGTAGTCATGCTGACTCGCGGCTTGTTTGCAAACCGACAGGTTAAAGCAGCTCAGAAGAGAGCTGAAAGAATTGAAGCGGAAGCTCGTGTCGAAGCTAAAGGTATCACTAACGAAGCCCGTATCGAGGGCGATAAGATCCGCGCCAACGCTGAAGCAGAAGTCCGTGAACGACGAAACGAAATGCAGCGACAGGAAAACAAACTCGATCAGAAAGAAGCTCTTCTGGACAGCCGACTGGACGAAGTCGACCAGAAAGAACGTTCTTTGGCCGCCAAATCCAAACAGTTGGATGAACAGCGAGACGAGATCGAGAAACAAAAAGAAGCTCAGATCGCCAAATTGGAACAGATCTCCGGCATGTCTGTCGATGATGCCAAAGAACTGCTTCTGAACAATGTCGACGCCGAACTCGGCGCAGAAAAGACCCGCCGTATCCGCGACTTCAATGTCATCCTGACCGAAGAAGCCGAAGAACGAGCACGCAATATCCTGGCTCAGGTCATCCAGCGCAACGCATCCGAAGTAGTTACCGAAACAACTTCTTCCATCGTTCCTCTGCCCTCTGATGACATGAAAGGCCGACTCATTGGCCGCGAAGGCCGCAACATCCGCGCTCTCGAACAGGCCACCGGTGTCGATCTCATCATCGACGATACCCCGGAAGCCGTCACCATCTCATCCTTCGATCCTATCCGACGAGAAGTCGCCAAACAGGCATTGAACAAACTCATCCTCGACGGACGAATCCATCCGTCCCGTATCGAAGAGATCGTCGACAAGGCCCGTGAAGAAGTCGAAGCAACTATCTACTCTGCCGGTGAACAGGCCGCCTATCAGGTCGGTGTACATGGTCTCCATCCCGAACTCATCAAGCTCCTCGGCAGACTCAAATACAGGACCAGCTACGGACAGAACGTCCTGGCTCATTCCATGGAAGTTGCAACGCTCAGCGGCATGATCGCATCTGAACTCCATGCCAATGTCGCCATCGCAAAGAAAGCCGGTCTCCTCCATGATATCGGTAAAGCCGTCGACCGCGAAGTCGAAGGTACTCATGCCGCAATCGGTGCAGATCTGGTCAAACAGTGGGACAAATCCAAGGATGTCGTCCGCGGTGTCGCAGAACACCATCTCGATGTCGCCGATATCTCATTCTGGGGCTTCATCGTCTCAGCCGCAGACGCTATCTCCTCTGCCCGACCCGGTGCACGCCGTGAATCTATGGAAAATTACATCGCTCGTATCAAGAGCCTTGAAGAGATCGCTGATTCCTTCGCCGGTGTCGACAAGTCTTACGCTATCCAGGCCGGCCGTGAGATCAGGATCCTGGTACGACCTGAACAGATCGATGATCTTGGCAGCATGAGAATGGCACGAGACATCGTAAAGAAGATCGAAGAGACCTTGGAATATCCGGGTCAGATCAAAGTCACCGTTGTCCGCGAGACCCGTGCGACTGACTTTGCTAAGTAAGGAAAAGAAATGAAGATTTTAGCTATTGGCGATGTCATTGGTAATCCTGGAAGAACAGCTCTTGCACAGGTACTCCCCATCGTAAAGAAACAGTATGGGATAGACTTTGTCATCGCCAACGGTGAGAACAGTGCCGGCGGCAAGGGAGCCACCCCTACCACCGTCCGCGAAATGCTGGATGCCGGATGTGACGTGATAACCAGCGGGAACCATATCTGGTCATTCAAAGATATCATTCCCAGTCTGGAAGGCGACCAGCCTATCATTCGTCCCCTGAATTATCCGCCCGGTCTTCCCGGACACGGCCACATAATCATGGGCAAGGTCGCTGTAATCAATATCATCGGCAGGACCTTTATCGGTAATTTCGATTGCCCTTTCAGAGCCATGGATGACGTACTGAAGCGCATACCTGATGACATCAAGATAATCATGGTGGACTTCCACGCAGAAGCCACTTCAGAAAAGATCGCCATGGGCTTTTATCTGGACGGACGCATCAGCGGTCTCTTCGGAACGCATACCCATGTGGCAACAGCCGACGAGAGGATCCTTCCTAAATCCACCGGCTATATCACTGATATCGGCATGGTTGGTCCGCTGAATTCAGTGATCGGCTGCGATGTCGATGAAGTAATCAAACGCAGTCTGACCCAGGTCTACAACCGACTGCCAGTTGCAGACGGAAAGAAGATAAGCTTTAATGGTGCGCTTTTCGATATCGACGATGAAACAGGAAAGGCAATCTCCGTAGAGAGAGTCAACAGGGAGGTCGTGATCTAATGAAGATCGATCTGCATGTACATACCAACGCTTCCGACGGCAAGTATCCCGTCGAAGAAGTGATAAAGATGGCTTACGATAACGGTGTCAGGTTCATGGCTATCACCGATCATGATACTGTCGCCGCCATCCCCAGGGCACTGGAATGTGCCAAAAACTATCCGGACCTGACGGTCATCCCGGGCATCGAGATGTCCAGTCACTACCCCGGTGATGAGGTACATATCCTTGGTTACTTCGTAGATTATACTGACGAAGTTTTCCTCGAAAGGCTTGCCGGAATGCGTGATTCACGTGTCGGCAGAGCTGCTGCTATGGTCAAGAAGCTAAATGAACTCGGCATGGAGATTTCTATGGACCGTGTCAAAGAGATCGCTGGAGACGCCAATATCGGACGTCCCCATATCGCTCATGCCATCATCGAAAAAGGTTATTTAACTGACTGGAACGAGATCTTCGACAAATACCTCGGCATCGGCGGTCTTGCCTATGTCGACCGTGTAAAGATCACTCCCAAGGAGACTGTCGAACTGCTGCATTCAGCAAAAGGCATCGTTTCCCTTGCCCACCCGTTCCTGATCTCAGACTACAAAAAAGTCATGCCGGAAGTACTTGAAGCAGGCATCGACGGCATGGAGACCTTCTATAAAGATTTCGATGAAGCACAACGAAAAGAGATAGCTGATAACTGCGATGCACATTCGCTTCTCAAGACCGGCGGAACTGATTTCCACGGCATCGAGAGAGAAGAAGTCTATATCGGAGACAGCGGAGTGCCCGCATTTGTAGCAGAAGACTTATTAAAACTGGCTAAGGAAAAAGGAAGGATCTGATGGTTGAAAGCATCGAACATGCATTGATACTTTTTGCGATAGCCACGCTGGTCATATCCTATCTGATCGGCTCTATCCCTCTTACCTGGCTGCTGGTAAAGATTTTCAAAGGCAAGGACCTTCATGAACACGGAAGCGGCAATGTCGGCGCATCCAACGTATTTGCCACAACCAAGAGCCTTCCGCTTACGATCATCGGCGGTCTTTTCGACCTGACAAAAGGTTATCTCTGTATGTGGATAGCATCGCTCCTGGGATTGCCCGTCTATCTTCAGGTATTGGCCGGACTCGGAGCTATCCTCGGACATAACTATTCCATCTTCCTGAAATTCAGCGGGGGCCGCGGTGTACTGACCACTGTCGGCGTGCTTTTTTATTTCTCCCCATGGGTTGCTGTCGGTGCTGTCGTGCTTGCACTGGCTTTTGTGCCGTTTCACCAGCTGGCGCTGGGGACGATCATCGCTGCACTGTCTGCCGTGCTGGTAATATTCATCTTCCCCGGACTCTTCAACTACGATAACGACATGGCATTCTGGTACGGAATCGGAACAGTATTAATCTTTATCATCATGATCACTCGCCGTCTTCTCGCTAAACGTACAGCACTCAGTAAGGACGAACCCTTATGGCGCGTCTTATTGTGTAGGATGCTCTTCGATCGGGATATTCCCAACAGGGAAGCCTGGATCACTCAGGACAGGACCAAACAGGTCACTTAAAAATCCAGCGGAGTGAGTGTCAGAAGCTCTTTCGCAATCTCAGGATACTTGATGATGAACTCAAGTTCTTCCTCAACGAGGGGCTTGTGAGCTTCGACGTTAGCATAACGTACAAGTTCAAGGATCTTATTGGCTGCATCGCGGTCTTCAGGCAGTTCGATATCATCATCGGTCTTGTTCTTCAGTTCCTGTACCACATAACGGAAACCATTGATGCCGCTGTATTCGCCAGCACAGACTTCGCGACCGGTGTTGACCAAGCGAGGTTCGCCTCTACCCAATTCTTTGAAACCGTATAATTCATAATTCTCAGGATCCTTGAGAACACCATCGGCATGGATACCCGATGCATGAGCAAAACAATTCTTGCCTACACCAGGCTGATTGATGGGGATGGGAACAGCAAATGCATATGAAGCAAACTGTGCTACGTTCCAGGCATCTTCCAGCTTGATGTGATTGCCGAGCTCATATTTTCCGGCCACTCCCTTGGACTTAGTCAGGGCCAATACGCAGCTCAGGAAATCAGCGTTGCCGGCTCTCTCTCCTACACCATTGATGGTGGTATTGATATAGGCATCCTGTCCGGCATCGACCACAGCCATGGCACCGGAAATTGATGTCGCGACAGCCATTCCCAAATCTCCATGAGTATGGAGTTCGATAGGCATCTGTACTTCTTTGGTGAGTGCATAAAGAGTGTCATAGATCGATCTGGGGCTCTCATAACCCAGCGTATCGCAGTATCGGAGTCTGGTAGCTCCGTGTTTCTTAGCTTCTTTGGCAAATCTGACAAGGAATTCCATATCAGTTCGTGAACCGTCTTCACAGTTGACGCCAACCGTCTCGCATCCGTGTGCATATGCAGCATCGACTGCGGTCGTCATGTCTACGATGACATCATCCTGAGTCTTCCTGCCCTGATACTTTCCCTTGATCATCTGCTGAGAAGTAGAAGAGGAAAGATTGAGGTGTTTGATATTGGGCACAAGCCTGAAAGCTTCTTCAACATCAGTAGCAAGCCCGCGGATCCAACCTTCCAAACGGATGTTTTTGATGACGCCCATCTCCTGGAGCTTAAGATTTGCTCGAAGGTATCGGCTCTCATGTTTGGTAGTAGGAAAACCAAATTCACTCTGGAAGACGCCCATCTTATCCATATAGAGGTTGATCATAGTCTTCTCAAGTTTCGATAAACCAAGTCGGGCGGTCTGTACGCCGTCACGGTTAGTAACATCAATAAAATAAATCTTTGCCATATATTTATCTCCTTACCAGGGGGTAAAAAGGTATTTTAGCATATTAAAACAGTGAAGTGTTAACTATGAAATGATGAGATTGGCGCCACAGTCAACGTGGATGATCTCGCCGGTGATACCTTTAGAAAGATCAGACGCCAGGAAGAGTGATACTGAGCCGATATCAGAACCGGTGACATTCCTTGCCAAAGGAGATACGTCGGCATCCCTTTCGAGGATGTCTCTGAACCCAGGGATACCGCGGGCTGCCAAAGTGGGGACCGGACCTGATGAGATCGCATTGACACGGATGCCGTCCGCTCCGAAATCATTGGCGACATATTTGACCGAAGCTTCTAATGCGGCCTTGGCCGGACCCATGATGTTGTATACCGGAACTACCTTCTCTGCTCCGATATAGCTGATCGTGATGATACTGCCGCCGTTAGACATGAGTGAAGACGCCTCCCTGCTCATCGCAATGAAGGAGTAGACACTGGCATTGAACGCCGTCATAAAATCATCCCGGCTGACAGAAGTAAAAGGCTCATCGAATACGGTCCTGGGAGCAGCTGCAATGGAATGCAGGAAGATATCGATTTTTGAGTACCTATCACTTATCTCTGTGAATAGGTCGTAAATATCATCATCGCTCTCAGCATCGCATGGGATGACAGGATATGAATCATCGAGCGTAGCAACAAGGTCTGAGACCTTTTCGAGGCGGTGTTCTTTACAGGTGAAGATCAGATCGGCACCGTTCTCGTGCCACGTTTTCGCACAATGCCAGGCCAAGGAATTCTCATTTGCAACTCCGGCAATCAGTCCTATCTTTCCGTCCAATAGGCCCATTACAAAACCCCTTGCTAGGATACGACTTTGATTATACTATCCCATCCCAGCACTACAGCCCAGCAAACGACTGCATATGACACCATCCTTCCCAATGAGGAAGAGATGTAAAACTTTATCCAAGGAAATTTTACAGCACCGGCAACTATACCAACAATATCGAATGGGAACGGAGTTCCGGAAAGCACGAATATCATCAGCATGCCCCACTTATTGATCCAGCCTTCGACTTTAGTGACGAGCTTATATTCTTTTTCACTGGTGTTCATAGCACGTCCGCTGCGTCCCGCCAGGTATCCTGTCGATTCTCCGAGACCAGCACCAAGACCACCAATGATGGCAACCATGAAAGGCGCCGGAATATCCACAAATCCAAGAGAGACTGCCGGAAGAAAAACCGCCATGGCGGCCATCAGTACGATGTTTCCGACCGGAAGGATGATCACGGCATTGCATGTCACAGAGATGATGAAGACGCCGAGATACCCCAAGCCCTTGATCTCGTCGATGAGTTCAGGCCTGAATTGATAGACATAGAAAATGAAACCGACGATGCATACGACCATGACCAAAAGAAGGATAGGGATCAGTCTGGTAGTGACCCATAAAGGCAGAAGTACCTTCTTGCCAAAGATCGAGTATTCTTTTTTGTTCTCGGGAGCATCAGTATCCGGCATGCGTAGATTTTACCATAATAGTTTTTTATCGTTTCAGGGCGAAGACATTGACCCAATGTTCTTCACGGCCTTTGATGAGCTCTTTAGTCATCCAGACTTCGATATTGTCCCATGTACCGGCTTCCTTGATGATGGCACTTATCACATCACCAGTCGTGGTGAAGTAATACTTGCTGTGCTCGACTTTAAATCCAGTCCCATAGTGATATGAAGCATAGATCACGCCATTAGGCTTCAGTGCATCACGCAATCTCTTCCAGATCTTGGTCTGACGGTCATACGGAACATGCTGCAAAGAAGCGCAAGCCCAGATACCATCGTATTTCTCATGGTCTTCGATGAGCTCCATATCCATATTGAGATAAGGAGCACCGGTCAGTTCATGGGCCGCGATACACATATTCAGCGAGGCATCGAGAAGCGTCACGGCGTAACCGCGGTTCTTCATTACAAGACTGTCACGACCGCCGCCACATCCGACATCAAGTACATTACCGCCGGATGGAACATGTGTAAGGAAATCTCCGATGAGGTCCTCCAGATCATCTCCGGCATGCTTATCGATATAGCTCTTAAAGTTATTTTCGTACCATTCAACTGTTTCGTTAATCATTTGTAACCGCCTTTGGATAATTGTCGCACCATCAATATATCTAATTCAATCTGCCTGTACTTGCAAAAATGAGTATCCTTTGATATATTCTTAAATTGTTCTCGCGCCCCCATCGTCTAGAGGCCTAGGACAACGGCCTTTCACGCCGTCAACATGGATTCGAATTCCATTGGGGGTGCCATTTTTTTTGTCTTCTTTTTTACCTTTTCTTTACTCCATCCATGTATAATCTACCTAAAGGTGGATCTTTTATGCGTATTCTCGTAGTTGAAGATGAACAGGCTATGGCTGACGCCATCGCACTGGGACTTACCAAGAACGGTTATGCTGTCGATACCGTTTACGATGGTGAAGCAGCGATCGAAGCCGTGGATGTTGATGCCTACGATCTGGTAGTCCTGGATCTCAATCTTCCCAAAGTCGATGGGCTGGATGTATGCAGACATATCCGTGACAACAACATGTCCATGGGTATACTGATGCTTACCGCCAGATCTTCAACAGATGACAGAGTCACGGGTCTCGATATTGGTGCTGATGACTATCTCATAAAGCCTTTCCACTTTGCTGAACTCCTAGCCAGGATACGTGCGATCCTGCGCAGGGAGAACAAACAGAGAGATGTGATCCTTCGCGAAGGAAAACTCACTTTGAATCCCAACAACATGCAGGTCTCTTTTGACGGCAACCCACTATCTCTCACCACCAAAGAATACGGTATCCTTGAATACCTATTGGTAAACAAGGGCCGCGTCATCAGTCAGGAAGAACTCCTGGAACACATCTGGGACAACAACGCCGATCTGTTCTCACAGACCGTCAAGGTACACATCAACAATTTAAGAAAGAAACTGGACTCGGCCGGTGCCGATAACATCATCCAGACTATTAAAAACAAAGGTTATCTGATTGAGGGAAACAGCAGTGCAGAAACCTAGTGAAATGTTTCCCAAAATAGATAAACTGAGGACCTTCAGATTCAGACTGGTCGCCTGGTTCGTTGGTGTCACCACGCTGCTCGTGATTTTAATGATGGTTGGCATCGTTTCTGCTTTGAACCTTACGAAAGAACAGGATCCTCCTCCGGTCATCGTGGACAGACAGGCGTGGGAAGAACGTCTTGCGGAACAGCGCGAAGAATATATGCACGACCTTAAATTCTATTTCACCATCGGTTCGGCATGGGTACTCCTCATCGGCTCAGCCGGTATGTATGTCCTGTCAAAAGAGCTCTTGAAACCTATCGATGATGTGACCTACCTTGCCAGCCGCATCTCTCACACCAATCTCAAAGAACGCATCAATTACCGCGGTCCCAATGATGAGATCAAAAGGATGGCGGATACTTTCGACAGTATGCTTGGTAGAATCGAAGAATCCTTCGAACAGCAACAGGAATTCATACAAAATGCCTCTCACGAACTCCGTACTCCTATTGCGATCGCTCTGACCAATATCGAAGTCCAGGAAATGGATGAGACGCCTACTGTTGAAGAATACAGGGAGCTGACTCAAACGATTAAGGCGTCCTTGGAGAGGATGAACGCTGTCAACAATAACCTCCTGCTGCTCTCTGAAGGCAATAATCCCAAGATGTCCTTTGCTCCTGTGGATATAAACACCATCCTCAACGAACTTATCAGGGAAACTACAAACACTGCGTCTAAGAGCAATATCACGATCAGCCCAGAACTCTCCGACAAGCCTATCATAATCAACGGAGACATCATGATGCTAAGGCAGTGCTTCTTCAATCTGATCGAGAATGCTATCAAATACAATAAGGAAAACGGAACCGTCACGGTCCGTTCCTACACTGACGCGATGAATGCATCAGTCATCGTATCCGATAACGGTATCGGTATCCCTAAGGATGCTCTGCCCTATATCTTCCGCCGATTCTATCGAGTCGATAAGTCCCGTTCCCGACAGAAAGGCGGCAGCGGCCTCGGCCTGGCGATCGTCGAAAAGATCGTCTCTCTGCACGGCGGAACGATCCACGTAGAGAGCGAACTCGACAAAGGCAGTTCTTTCACTGTCATCCTCCCTATCGATACTGTTTCAAAAAATTAAAAAACTTTACTTTGTCTTAACCCACGTGCCTGTAAACTGTCCTCACAAATAACAAAACTGTGAGAAGGCAAAAATGGTTAGTAAGACAATCAAACAAGTTCTCCCTCTTTCTCTCATAGTGCCCGTTATTGCAACTGCAGGATGCGGACTCCCCTCTTTTTCAGAGTTCTCCACACCTGCCACAACAACCGCGACTGTGACACAGACTGTTACAAAGGATGTCGTTAAAAACACTACGATTGTTACCCGAAATGATTTCTCAGAGATCATCAAGGACACCAAGGCATCCGTAGTTGCTATCACGACCGAATCATCATATTTCAGTATTTTTGGTACCTATACCCAGCAGGGAGCCGGTTCCGGTTTCGTACTGGACAAAGACGGCATCATCGTAACCAACAACCATGTGGTCGAAGGCGCTTCGTCTGTAAATGTCATCTTTGAAGATGGTACGACTTATAAAGCTCAGGCAATTTATTCAGACGAATATTCTGATATTGCGGTCATCAAGATCGATGCCACCGATCTCGCTGCGGTGACGCTCGGTGATTCCGAAGATGTGAGTGTAGGTAATTGGGCACTCGTCGTCGGTAATTCACTCGGTCTCGGAATCAGTGCCACCGAAGGCATCATCAGTGCCAAAGATGTCACACTGAGCAGCTCTGATAAATCCGTTTCCAATCTCATCCAGACCAGCGCTGCCATCAACCCCGGCAATTCTGGCGGTCCTCTCTTCAATACTAACGGAGAGGTTATCGGCATCACTTCCAGCAAGATGTCCGCCGTCGGTGTAGAAGGCATGGGTTATGCCATCAGCATCAACGAAGCCATGCCGATCATCGAACAGCTGATAACAAACGGCAAAGTCGATCGTCCCGACCTCGGTATCGGTATGTATACAGTGACATCGTCCATCGCCATGCGCTACCAGCTGCCCGTTTCCTACGGCGTACTCGTCACATCTGTCGATGCCAACAGCATCGCAGCTGCAGCCGGTATTAAAGCAGGTGACGTGATCGTGAAGATAAACAATATCGATGTCCGAACTACCAGTGAACTGAATACGGTCCTGCAGAAACAGGATATGACCAATTCTATATCTATCTCCTATTACCACGGCAAAAATCTCAACAATGTCGAAGTTGTTTTAAACAAGTAAGCAACAAGGAGGGAATACCATTATGAAATACGTCAGATCAATCAGCCGAGGCAACAAACACGCCAATGACGAGTCGATTTCAAAGGTCTTTAGTGGATCAGATGTTTCTATGAATTCCCAGTGGAGCCTTCGCGGATGCCCCAAATGTCATGGAGACCTGTTCCTTGAAGTCGATGAAGACGGCGACACCTTCGGACACTGCCTCCAGTGCGGTTTCGCAGGAATCGCTAAAGTCCTTGCAGTTTAACTTTATCTCTCCCTTATCGTAAGAAGACGGTCTGGAGTCCACCCTCCAGGCCGTCTTCTGTATTATCGGAACCTAATCACACCAATAACGGTTCTTAGGATCAACCGGAGAGTATAGTTCCAAAGCATCCTTGGGAGGATAGTCGCGGTAACGTTCCCATTCGCTGAGTACGCATCCGCAATATTTCTGGGTATAAAGCCCCAATGGTTTCGTGATACGTCGGCTGTCTGAATAATGTTTCCTCAAATCTTCATAAAGGAACGTTGAATTGGACTTTCCCGTCTGTTCCCTGCCGACTAGTTCTAACAGATCATGTCTCTGCAGGGGACTGATAAGAAGAGTGGATGAGAAGTAATCGTTCTGAAGCTTTTCCGCTGCTTCTGCCGCTTTGGCCAGACGCATGGTAAAACAATAATAACATCGGTCCTTGGGTTTTTCGGCAGTGAGTCTAAAGAAGTCTTCGATATCATATCCGTCATATTCGATGAGTTTAAAATCCTGTATTTCTGACATCTTACGCAGAGCTACAAGTCTTTCCTGATGTTCGGTAAACGGATGGATATTGGGGTTATACCAGAAAACCGTGATATCGTATCCCAGTTCTTTCCAATGCTTGATGGTATATGCCGAACAATGACAGCAACATGCATGAAGTAAGAGTTTCTTATTCTCTTCCATGATCAGTCGAACAGCTTCTTCTGTAATGGATTCTCATTCTTCCTGGGGAATGGAACGCCCAGATATTCATAAGCTCTGGCAGAAGCTACACGTCCGCGCGGAGTACGTTCAATAAAACCCAACTGCAGGAGGAACGGTTCATAAACATCCATGATGGTATCAGATTCTTCACTGATGGCAGCAGCCAGTGTCTCAAGACCGACAGGTCCTCCGCGGAATTTATGGATGATACATTCGATCAGCCTGCGATCGATCTCATCGAGACCATATTTGTCGACACCCAATTTATTCAAAGACTCTACAGCCAGTTCATCGGTGATCACGCCGTCTCCCAGAACCTGCGCAAAATCGCGTGCTCTTTTAAGGAGTCTATTGGCGACTCTGGGAGTGCCTCTCGAGCGGATCGCGATCTGCATCAGACCGTCGTCAGACGCCTCTACATTCAAGATCTGAGCCGACCTGCGCAGTATTTGCTGCAATGCCGCATCGTCATAATAATTCATCCTGAAAATAGAACCAAAACGATCACGCAGAGGAGAACTCAGCTGAGAGTATCTGGTTGTTGCGCCGATAAGGGTGAACGGGGGAAGACTTAATCGAATGCTCTTAGCTGCCGGTCCTTTTCCCAAGACAATGTCGAGAGCATGATCCTCCATGGCAGGATATAGGACTTCTTCGACGGTCTTTCCCAATCTATGGATCTCATCAATGAAAAAAACATCATTCTCTTTGAGATTTGTCAGGATTGCGGCAAGGTCACCGCTCCTCTCGATGGCAGGACCCGATGTGATTCGGATATTGACACCCATTTCGTTGGCAAGAATATTAGCCAAAGTCGTCTTGCCTAATCCGGGAGGACCATAAAGAAGCACATGGTCCATAGGTTCGCCACGACGTTTTGCAGCCTCAATCATGATCCTGAGGTTTTCTTTGATATTCTCCTGCCCTACAAACGTCTCAAGAGACTGAGGGCGCAGACTGACATCAAGAGAAGAGTCTATTTCCTGGCTTTCACCAGAGATGATCCTGTCTATGACCGGCCTCCCAAATGCACATCAAGCACAAAGATATATATTCAATATATCACATTATGAAAAGCTTCTCGAAAAGGCACCCATAGAAATGGACTAAAAGACACCTTGTGGAAACGGTTATCTTGCAATCAATGTGACATTGCCGCCGACAGCCATGATGCTTCCCTTTGCCACTTCCTTGCGGCCTTTAAATACGGATACGTTAAGGGTGTCAGTGGAATCGTTCTTGATTACGACCAGATCAAGCTGAACAGCATAAGTCGTCTGAATATCAGGAGCGGTGCCATAAAACTGATCAACGACCAGTTCACCATTTGCCATGGTCTTGTAAAGAGTTGCTGAGTAAGTACAAGGCTTTCCGCTCTTGGTATTGAGCTGAATACTAAAAAACGTATTCCCCTCTTCATCATATTCAATATCATCACCGCAGGCCACCGCGCCTAACGACAAAGTCAGA
>JAEEOC010000081.1 GCA_016284035.1 Dehalococcoidales bacterium | reverse complement strand
TAATATCCGTCATGTAACTGAGGATATCATGGAAGTATGTAAAAAACCGAAGAATCATGATGAAATATTCAAGGCACTCTATGATAAATGGCAGATACAGCTCAGTTACCGCAGTTATTCTGTGATGGGAAGCGCATTAAGATCACTTCTGACTTACATGCTTGATTCAGATATGCTTGAGATGAAGGTAAAAGACAATTATCTCTTGTGGCACAGTAAGGAAAATAAATGAACGGAACAGTTTATCTTGTAGGGCTCGGACCCGGGCCAAAAGAATATATAACCCAGGATGCTGTAGATGCAGTCGGAAAATGCGATGTCTTCATCACACCGGATGATGCTCGCCCGATTATAGAATCACTTGTGCCAGATAAACATATCATTACCCGAAAAATGTCTCCTGTTGATAGAAGTTTGCTGGCGGTCAGTTATGCTGAACAGGGTATCAATGTATGTATTCCGTCTATTGGACATCCGGGATTCTATGCCATTGCAAGTACATTTTTTGATGTTCTCGGTGATAAAAAGCTTGATGTTGAAGTCATACCAGGTATGACATCTCTCGATTATGCTGCAGCCAGACTCGGCTCTCCTCTCGGACGTGATTATGCTGTAGTCAGCCTTGCCGATCAGGCATCCCCGTGGGAAGAGATAAAGGAAAGGGCTGAAAAAGCACTTTCCGCTGATCTTGTTCTGACTATATATAATCCCATCGGAAAAATAGGCGATGAGAGATTACACAAGATAATTGATTATGCCAACGGCATCCGTAAATGTGTTGTCGGACTGCTGGTATCTACTGACATGGGCGAGGAAAAAACCATCGTTACCGATACTGAGAGCTTCCCGTATGATGAGGTGACCAGATACACCATAGTTATTATCGGTAACTCTTATACTGAAAATAAAAACGGGCGTATGATAACTCCACGCCCGTATCTTTCCGGTAAAGGTTATTAATTAATCTGAAGGAGGGTATGGAGGAATCGGTCTGATCAGGTCGTCAAGTGCCTGGATCATCTTTTCAGGTTCCCATCCGAGTTCGATAGGTTTGATAACCATTTCAGGTTCCAGTCCCCATGGATTTTCCTCTTCTTCAGGTTCTTCTTCAACAGCTTCTTCCTGAGGTTCTTCAACAACCTCTTCAACAGCTTTTTCGACTTCTTCGACAGGTTCTTCTTCAGGTTCGTTGAAAAATACTACTGAATTGTCGTTGTCTTCGACGGAAATATTAGGATGTTCTTCTTCAACAGGTTCTTCTATGACTTCAGGCTCTTCACGATATGAGATTTTTTTGACTTCATATTGACGGATCATTGTTGAAGGATCGATCTCATGAGGAAGTATAGCTTCTGACATCTTTTCAGCATCAAAAGGATACTTGCTAAGGATGATGGTACCGCATTTGGGGATTGTGACCCGTGCATGTCGTTTGATTGATGAAATACCTTTTTCAGCGAACCAGTTCGGTTTTTCTTCAAATTCGACATTGATGTGGGGCCTGCAGATGAACTGAGTATCAGCAATCAGTCTGAGATCACGGCAGTCATCTGCAACATAAATCATCATACCTGGATAGAGATCCTTCACGCCGAATTTTTCTTTGATTTCGTATCGTCGGTTGATCCATTCCTGGTTTTTGCTATATCTGTTAGCTCTCCATCTTGGATTATAGAAATCTCTTAGTGCGACCATTCGGTCATATCTCTTTGAATGGAAGATCAGTCTCGGAGTCAGGTGTGAGCAGTCATTTGCGAAATCAAAATCAAGTTTTTTGACAATTCCAGGTTCAGGAACCGGTTCTACTCGGTCGGTTGCTGATGAATTCTCAATGCTTGTAGCTTCATCACGGTAGCTGAAATTGTGGACCTCATATACCTCATCGGCATCTAGGATCTTTATGATCTGTAATGATGCCCAATTCTTATACGCATCTTTATAGAGTTTATCTGCCTTTGCGGCTATTTTCTCTGTAACATCTTTTTCAAAATCGTCGATAGTGCTTGTTCCGTCAAAAACGTGGAAAAGCGGATCGAAAGTATCTCTGGCAAAGCAGTCCAAAGGATCTGTAAGATACCATTTGAGGATACGATCTATGATGATTTCTTCAAGATTAAGACTTGCAGTGAGTTCGTCTGCAATTTCATTCCAGTAACCGCTGATTTCTTTGGCGTCCTTCAGTTCTTTGGCAAACTTTTCCTCAATAAATGAATTTCGTGTCTTATTAAAAAGCTCATAAAAGCCTACTCGGTCATCCCCGATCATAACAATGGATTTCGGTTTGATTTCTATTTGTGGATGGTTTTTTACATATTCAACTGTATCTGAATAGTAATCTTTCCAGGATTTGTCACTCATTGTACACCCCTTTTGCA
>JAEEOC010000080.1 GCA_016284035.1 Dehalococcoidales bacterium | reverse complement strand
GCGACAGCAGCAATATTTGAATTGATGTAGCCCCAGGTCGAGAACCAACCCCAGAACGCACCGGTCTTAGGGTTAGAACCTAAAGCCTTAGCCGGGAAGACATAGATACCACCGGATTTCGGGAATATCGCAGCAAGTTCAGTACAAACAAGACCGTAAATGAGCATTACGGCAGCAGCAAGGATCCATGAAATGATCGCCGAAGGGCCGGCATTATACATAGTGAGACCGGAAAGTGAGAAGATCGCACTGCCGATCATGCCGCCCGTAATGATACCGATACAAGAGATAAGACCGATACCCTTTTTATCGTCAGACATGGCATTGTCCCCCTATCTATGAAAGGTTTCTGAAGTCGGTATATGTATTCATGACATGTGCCAAAAGGAAAGCACCTGCCGAAATAACTAAGAGCCAGTGCTGGAGCAAAAGACCAGTGATGAAGAATATCAGCGACGGAGCAACTGCCAGGATAAGCGCCTCCCTGAAGGTAGGTTTCTTCCTGAAGATATTCCAAACCACCAGATCGATAGCTAAAAGCAAAACATTTGAAATCAGATAAAGTTCAAAATAGATGGGGCGTTTGAAGCCAAATTCACCGACACCTATGGGGAAGATCATGAAGATCATACAGGCAATACGGCTGATATATTCAGATATACGCAGGACAGTATTCCTCTCGATGCCCTCTTCCTGTCGGATCTTTCCGGCAAAGAGCATGTTGGGGATCAGCATGATGATCAGGATCGCCAAGTTAAACAGATTGATCCAGCCGAATACCATCCGAAACCTCTCATAAAAATCTATCCGATATTATATAGCAAAACAGGTAAGAACGAACTAAGCGGTCTAAGTTTGAAATAAACATAGTAAATCAAGCATAATATTCGAATAAATAAAATAGGTGAAGTCTATCTATTTAGGGGAATTTGAATATGGAAGCACAGATAATTGACGGAAAAGCCATTTCCAGACAATTGCTCGACGAGCTCAAGGCAGAAGTCGAATCGCTCGAATCTGAACATGGCATAAAACCCTGTCTTGCTACGATCTTAGTAGGCAACGACAGTGCCAGTCAGGTATATGTCGCCTCGAAAGTACGAATGTGTGAACAATTGGGAATCACATCGTACAATACTGTCCTCCCTGAAGAGACTACTGAAGAGGAACTCCTGGAGATCATCGAAAAACTCAATGCAGATCCTGCCGTAAACGGCATACTGGTCCAGGTACCCCTTCCAAAACATATCAATGAGCACCGCATTCTCTTCGCTATCAATTCGAAGAAAGATGTGGACGGTTTCCATCCCATGAATGTCGGTCGTATGGTGATCGGCGAACCGCATTTCCTGCCCTGCACTCCTCACGGCATCAAGGTGCTCCTCGAGAGGAGCGGCATCGATCCCAGCGGCAAGCATGTAGTGGTTGTCGGTCGCAGCAATATCGTCGGCAAACCTATCGCCAACATCATGGTCCAGAAAGCTGCCGGAGCAAATGCCACGGTCACCATCTGCCACTCAGCAACCAAAGACATCGCATCATATACGCGACAGGCCGATATCCTTATCGCTGCCATCGGTAAACCTAAATTCATCACGGCCGATATGGTCAAAGAAGGAGTCGTCGTGATCGACGTCGGAACCAATCAGATCGGCGTGTCGTCCACCGGCAAGAGGATCCTCTGCGGTGACGTAGACTTCGAGAACGTCAAGAAGAAAGCATCCTATATCACTCCGGTCCCCGGCGGCGTGGGTCCCATGACCATCGCCATGCTGATGTATGACACCGTCAAATCAGCCAAGATGATGAACGGCATCAAATAACATAAACGAGACACCATGTCGATAGAAGATATCAACGGACAGATAATCGAGACGGATATCCGCGGACTCAAGGTCGGCGGAAAGACGACTCTGTATTCTTTTGAAGACGGATACAAAAATCCGTGCAGGATCGCTTATCTCGTTGAGGACGAACCCATAAAAGACCTTCCTCCGTACGCATTCGATGACATCTATTCCGACGGAGATGTGGCCGACTGGGTCAGACGCGCCATCGAGAAAGAGCATCCTGAATGCATCTGCCTTAAACTCGCCAGCATCAATCCCAACGATTTCGATAAGGACAAAACCGTTGCGCTTGAGAACATACGCAAGGCCATCGATGCCTGCGGTGATGTTCCTCTGATCGTATGGGGCTGCAGCAACACCAAGAAGAATGGTGACGTCTTCGAATACCTTTTGGAAGAAATCAAGGATTTTAAGCTCACCATCGGACCGGTAGAGATCGATAATTATCAGCAGTTAGTAGACAAAGCCGTGAAGAACGGACACCGTTTAATCGCCAACTCCCCGATCGATATCAATATGGCCAAACAGCTCAATATCCTCCTGGAAAATGCCGGTATGAAGAGGGAAGACATCCTCATCGATCCTACCGTCAGCGCTCTGGGATACGGCATCGAGTACTGTTACTCCATCATCGAGAGGATGCGGCTGGCCGCCCTCACCCAGAACGATGCAAGCCTGCAGATGCCCATCATCTGCAATATCGGCCGTGACGTCTGGAAAGTCAAAGAAGCTGGTGAGATAGAAGATGAAAAATGGGGCGATGACGAGAACCGAGGCATACTGTGGGAAGCCACTACTGCAATGTCGCTCATCAGTGCTGGATGTGAGATCGTGGTAATGCTTAACAGTAAAGCTATGAAACTAGTCAAAGAACTATTAGAAGAAACGAGATAATCATGTATTTTGCCACTGAGTTTCCTCTTGAGATAGGACCTGAATACTCGAAAGACGTCTATAAACCGGAAGACGTCAGAGCCGTGTTCGGTGATGGGACCAATCCCATGCTTGAACGCGTCATCCTGCGTCCAGCCATGGCCGTTCAGGATGAATTCGTAGACGTAGCCGGACAGGATCTTTTTGAGATTCCTCTGCACACCGGTCTAGCTCTTGGTCTGATGATCTATGTCGCCGGAGAGAAATGCAAAGACGAATACTGTGAAGTCATCGAACGCAAGATCCATCAGTATCTCAACAACATAAAAGGGATCTCTCACGTCGGACAGCGTGATCATGCCAGCATGTCCGTCACCCTTGAATTCACGAAGAAACACCGTTTCCGCGATATCGGAAACTATCTCATCAAGTCGATAAAGACCGACTTCGGAACTGTCATCGACAAGGTCCAGGTACGTTTCATCGTAGCTCTCAGAATGCTTCCGCCTTACCTCACAGCTGCACGCGAGGAATTTGCCAGAAGAGATG
The DNA here is from genome assembly GCA_016284035.1 of Dehalococcoidales bacterium. GTDB lineage: Bacteria > Chloroflexota > Dehalococcoidia > Dehalococcoidales > UBA1222 > UBA1222. The sequence continues at coordinate 400 of JAEEOC010000080.1, read as the reverse complement.
CCGTCAAAGTCGGATTAAAAGATACCGATGTAGAGGTTTTCTATTCCTGCTCCATCTGTCAGTCCGTTCATCCCAATCATCTCTGCGTCATCACTCCCGAACGATCCGGAATGTGCGGCGGTGTCGACTATAAGACCTGCAAGATCTCCGAGGAGATCGATGTGGCAGGACCATATAAGAAAGTCTCAAAAGGCAATGTCATTAATGAAGAGAATGGTGAGTTCGCCGGTATCAACGAGACGGTCAAGAAAGAGACTCACGAGAGATGCGAAAGACTTTCCCTTTACAGCATGATGGATGCACCGTTGGGTATCACCATCCAGGCCGAGAACGTCGCGATCGTACTCCCTAAATGCAATGGCGTGATGTGCATGACTAGATACTATAAAGGACCTACTCC
>JAEEOC010000009.1 GCA_016284035.1 Dehalococcoidales bacterium | reverse complement strand
CATTCATCCCAGACATTCCTCCTCATCTTCTTCTTCATCCCGATTAGGAAGAAGCCTGCGGTGATAAGTGAGATCATGATGCCGGGAGCGACATACCACCACCATAGGTTGAGTACGAAACCGCCCTTGTTGAAGGCTGCTGTGATCATACCGCCCCAGCTGATCTCGAAGGGGTCGCCGAGACCAAGGAATGCCAATCCGGCTTCTGCCATCATTGCAGATGCTACAGACAGACACCATCTGGCGACGAAGATCTCTTTTACGTTGGAAAGGATATGTTTGAACAGGATGTACGATTCTCTGAATCCCATCATCCTGGCGGATTCTATGAAGGACATCTCTTTGACCTGGACGGTACGGCTGTAGACCAGTCTGGCTGTACCGCACCACCAGAGGATTGCCACGACGAGGATCACGTTCCACACGCTTGGTCCCAGATATGTGGCGATAATGATCATCAATGGCAAACCCGGAATAAGGATGAATACGTCCGTTATGCCCATGAGGATATTCTCCGCAATACCTCCGCGGTATCCCGCCCAGATCCCGACGGTGAATCCTATCAGTACTACGACTGTTGCGGCGACTATACCGATTGGAAGAGAGACCCTTGAGGCACAGAGAAGCTGTGAAAAAATATCTCTCCCAAGATTATCAGTGCCAAGAAGATGTTCTGCGCTTGGTCTCAGGAAAGGTTTGAAATCCATCGCGTGCGGATCGTAAGGTGCAACGTAAGGAGCAATTAATGCCAGAATGCAGAATAAGAAGACTATGATAAGGCCGATCTTAGTCGAGACGGGGAGTTTTGCGATAAAACTCTTGATGTTGTCGATCATTTTATTTTCGTCCCTTCGACCGAATCTCCGACCCTCGGGTCTACTACACCATACATGAATTCTGCGAACATGTTGGTGAACAGCACCCATGCGACGATGATTATGAACGTACCCTGGATCACGGGATAATCCTGAGTTGAGATCCCGTAGTATACCAGTGTCCCCATTCCCTGCAGTGAGAAGATTATTTCTATCATTAATGCCCCGGAGATCATGAAGCCAATGTTCATTATCAGCATGCTCAGGAATGATGGCATTATGTTCCTGATTATGTGTGAACGGCGGATCCGTGAGTCAGACATTCCCTTTGACCTTGCCACCATGATATATGCTTCATCGGATATCTGGATGACGGTATTCCTGAGGACAAGGAATTTACCCAGGAAGACTGTGAAAGACAGGACTGATATGGGAAGTATCATGTGATAGATGACATCTATGATATTTTCCATTCCCGTGTATCTTCCTGACGATATGTGCGATATAGGGAAGAGTCCCAAAGACATGCCGAATATAAGGATCGCCACCATTGCGATGAAAAATGTAGGGACTGTCTCAGTGTAGATGGATAGACTGACCAGCACTTTATCGAGTGTACAGCCCCGTTTGGTTCCACAATACACAGCAGAAAAGATAGAGGCCACCGAACCGATGATTATCGAGGGAAGCGTCAGCAATAATGTCCATCCAATTCTGCTGGAAATCAGATCGCTTACAGGCATGGCACGGGTTATAGAATAACCGAAATCGAATGTGAAGATCGATTTTAAGAAAGCTATATACTGTTCCCATATCGGACGATCGAGTTTGTAATATGCCAGCAGTCCTTCACGGGCATCCTCGCTCAAACTGAGTGCTCCTTCGCCTAGAAGGTTATCGACCGGATCTCCAGGCATCACTCTGGGGAGGATAAAGACCAGAGTAAGCACAATGAAGCCGACGATGAGGAATCTGAGAATCCTCATCACGAACCATTTGGTCCTCGGCTTCATCGTGCTAAATCTCATTACTTATTCTATTTGAAGCAAACGTTCATCAATGTATCGTGGCACATAGTGTATGCGAACTGTGGGTCAACATAAACTCCGGTGATATCTGAGCCATATGCGGTAATGATCTCCTGATCGTAGAACGGGATCAATGGCATATTTGCTGCGTACCAGTCCTGAAGATCAGCGGCAGCCTTTTTCATCTTATCGGCATTACCGGCTGCTTTCAAGTTGCTCAGTACTTTGTTGAAATCAGCCGTATCGATCTGACAGTCTTTCAGACCGCCGTTGACGGATATGACTGTGGTTCCGTAGTTGCAGTATGTATAGGTTCCGAGGTGTGAACATCCGGTGAGTACCATATCGTAGAGACGGATTCCGTTGTCATCGACCTGTCTCTTCCAGGCGGCCCAGGCGGTGGGTACGGGCTCGAGCTGGAGATCGACACCTGCTTTATTGAAGGAGGTCTTGATTATTTCCGCTCTGTCAGCATTGGAAGCGTTGAAACCAAGAACGGGCTGCCACTTCTGACCATTAGGGCTCTCCAGGTAACCGTCGTTATCGGCATCTTTGTAGCCGAGAGCCATGAGACTGCTCTTTGCTTTTTCGGGATCATAGGACAGTTTTCCGTTGTCCTTATAGTAGAGCATGCTCTGGGGAATGAGACTCTTTCCCGGGGTCTTACCATTGCCACCAAGGACGAGCTCTACCAACTTTTCATAATCTACTGCGTAGGAGAGTGCAACTCGAAGGTCGGGGTTGGTCCAGGGATCCTTCTTACAGTTGAAACCGATTCCGTAAATAGCTGCACTGTCAGCCTTTCCCAGTGAAACGTTGGCAGCGTCCTTGAGAGACTCTGCTGCAGTTGCTGAAAGACCGCTGCCCCAGGCCAGACAAAGATCGATGTC
>JAEEOC010000079.1 GCA_016284035.1 Dehalococcoidales bacterium | reverse complement strand
AATTATGAACTTTCTTTACACTGGGACAACGCTTGAGGGTCACGACCGCTTTCTGCATGTTGGACTCCAGTGCGGGATGTGTCATGATGACGATCTGTACTATGCCGTTGACCTTATCAGCATCTTTCTGGATACAGGATGCGATACTGATGGAATTCTCTCCAAGGATACTGGCGATCTGAGCCAGGATACCGCATTCATCGGCAACAGTAAGTCTCAAATAATACGTGGTGACGATCTCATCAAGAGATTTGATCCTCTTCTTCTGATTAGGAACGATTGCCGGCATGAAAGAACCGGATACGATGCTACGAGCAGCCTTGATGACATCTGAAACGACAGCTGATGATGTAGGATCAGGACCGGCACCCTTACCGATGAATGTGACATTACCGGTAAGATCACCATTGATGAGAACAGCGTTGAAGACGCCGTTCACGCTGGCAAGTTCCGCATCCTTAGGGATGAAGACAGGATGTACACGTACTTCGACTTCATCTTCCTCATCCTGTTTAGCGATAGCCAGCAGTTTTATCACGCAGCCAAGTTCGTTGGCATATTTGAAATCAGTTGAATCCAAAGCTGTGATACCTTCCGGTGCTATCTGACTGGGATAGACGGGAGTATTGAAAGCTAAGGTAGAAAGGATAGCCAGTTTATAGCAGGCATCCATACCCATGACATCATTCGCAGGATTTGATTCGGCATAGCCCAGCTGCTGTGCCTGCTTGAGGGCATCATCAAATTCAAGTCCCTCATCAGCCATCTTGGTCAGGATGTAGTTAGTGGTACCGTTGATGATGGTCTGGATTCCATTCACCCTGTTCAGAATCAGATCACGGGTCAGAGGGGCAATGATAGGGATACCGCCGCCGACAGCTGCTTCAAAGTTAATGGTGACTTTGTTGGCATTTGCCAGTTCAAATAGCTCGATATGATGCTTGGCCAAGACCTCTTTGTTGGCGGTAACGACATGTTTTCCGCACTGAAGGGATTTGACCTGATATTCATAAGCAGGATGTTCGCCGCCGATGAGTTCAATGACGACCTGGATATCAGGATCATTGAAGAATTCATCATCGGATGTGGTGAACAGTGACGGATCCATAGCCTTAGCTACAGGACGTTCAAGATCAGACGGAAGGACCTTAATCTTTTTAAGATAAACTTCACATCCGGTCTCAGCCGAGATAATGCTCTGTCTTTCAAGCAGGACGGAAGCGACCTTGCTCCCGATAACGCCGATACCTAATAGACCGACACCAATACGCTTATCTATCATTTGCCGGTCACCCGTTTGACGGCCCAAGCAATGATCTCATCATTCAAGTCTTCCTTGATGTCGTCCTTGGCGGCATCTAAGATTTCCGTCGACCAATCACTGAGTTTGATGCTGGCAAGCGTATTAAGATCATCATCGGTCATATCCTTAGTCCTGATATCATCGACGACAATGACCCAATAACCGCCATTGATAGTGGTGGAACCATCATAGATAGCGCCACTGATATCGCCAACCTTTCGCTCCGAAGCGAAGACAAAGTCGGCATATCCTAAAGTGCTGTCAGATGCAACTCTAACCTGAGACACACCAGTCTGGTCAGAATAGTTGATGGAATAGTTAGCAGCAATGGTATCGAAATCTTTACCATCGGCAAATTCTTTTTCGATATCGGCAGCACCATCTTTATCAGCAGCTGCAATAACGGAAACGGTAGCAACAGAACGAGCCTCATCATATCCGTCTACACGAACGAACCAGTAGCCACCGGAATGTGTTTTATTAGGATCTTCGAACATGGTAGGAACATTCTTTTCAGCGCTGAAGACCGCTTCGTCCATAACTTCTGAATTGAAGATATAGTCGAAGATACCATTGGGATGTAATGTAGTGGAAGTCGACTCAGCAAAAAGATCTAGCGCTAACTGATCAAAATTGGCACCATTCTTCAGCTGCTCAACAGCATATTCGGCATCAGACTTAGCTGCGATGAACATGCCGTCGAACTTACGATGTTCGACATTCTTTTCGATATTAGGAGCGAAGTATTCATCACGGACAGTATTCTGGAGGAAACCGGCGCGAATGATATCGCGAACTGCCTGATTATTAGCGAGTTTATAGTAAGAAATGAAATCCTGAACGGTCTTATCTTCAACGGAATAACCGAGTTCGGTGGCCTTTCGGTAAACGACCTCAGCCAATTCGAGGTTCTGAGCTGCAGTATTAGTAAAGAGAGAAGCATACTGCGGATACTGTGCAGAGACATATGCCAATGCATCCGCGAAGTCACGAGCTGAGATATTTCTGTCATAGACACTGATCACTGTGGTCTTGGACGGTTTGTATTCATTCTTGAACCAACTGCCGACACCCAAACCCACAAAAATGAGTATCAAGACGATGACACCGGCGAATGCGGCATAGATCGTCTTCTGTGCTCGTTTAGCTTTCTGGACTTTAGATTCGTTCTTTTTAGCTATAAAGCTTTCTTTTTCTTTTTTCTTATTCTCGTTTGCCAACTCGTGCCTCACATTACTGTTTTAATCTTAAGTATTATAGTTTTTTGCCTGTATTCAAAGCAATTTGACGTATAAAACAACAAAGGGGACAAAACACGTCTTGTCCCCTTCAATAAGCTGTTCCGAAGAATAGAGTTATGCTACCTGCTTGACCAGTGCAGCGAATGCTTCAGGATCTCGGACTGCCATATCGGCAAGCATCTTGCGGTTGAGTTCGATGCCACTCTTCTTGAGACCATCCATGAACTGAGAATAGCTCATGTCATTCTTGCGGCAAGCAGCATTGATTCGAACGATCCAGAGTCTGCGCATATCGGCCTTGAGATCTTTTCGATGGATGGTCGAATAGCGGAGAGAGTGGAGCATAGATTCGCTAGCTCTCTTATAAAGCTTGTGGTTTGAACCACGATGACCCTTAGTAAGGTCCAATACTTTCTTATGTCGATGATGGGCGGTTACGCCAGTCTTAATTCTAGCCATTGATTATCTCCTATGCACCATAAGGAATGAGACGAGAAATTCGCTGTCTGTCAGCTTTATCCAAAGGAATCATCTCATCAAACAATTTCTTTACTCGATATGGCTTAGTTCGTCGAAGATGGGACTTACCACCCTTCATTCGAAGGACTTTACCGTTAGGGGTGACTCGAAAACGAGCACCGGCACCTTTATGCGTCTTCAGCTTTGGCATTTTCCGTTATTCCTTCCTTTTCAGGTTCATTATTTTCACTCTTGGCTACATTCTCAGTCTTCTTGTTCTTCGCTGCAAGCGGCGTCAGGATGAGGTGGACCCGAGCCCCTTCGCGTGTAGGTAACTTTTCAACTGAAGCGATATCCTGGAGTTGCTCCGCCATCTTTTCGATAAGTGCGATACCCAGTTCCGAATGGGTATTCTCCCTACCTCTAAACATTACTGTCACTTTGACTTTATCTCCGCCTTCTAGCAACTTGCGGGCAGTTCTAGCTTTGGCATCGAAATCATGGTCACCGATCTTCGGTCGAACCCTGATCTCTCGGATCTCAGTAACTTTCTGACTCTTGCGATTCTCCTTTTCTCGCTTTGTCTGAGTATACTTAAACTTTCCGTAATCCATAAGGCGACATACTGGTGGTACTGCGGTGGGAGCAACTTCGACCAGATCGAGACCCAGTCTTTCAGCCATTTCCCTTGCCTGTGCGATGGGTAGAACACCCATCTGTTCACCTTTATCGCCCACTACACGTACTTCACGTGCGCGGATCATCTGATTGGTTCTAAGTTCCTTAACTATTTAAATATCCTCCAGACGAAAAACGTTAGCAACTAGGCATTATATTATAAAAATGCCTATCCTGTCCAACATTTTTTGATTAATTGGAAACAGCGCTGATAACTGCCTAATGGATGCAAGGTCCGAAATGAGAATCGAGCTTGCGAAGGAAGAAAGAAACCAGATAGACGAGCGCCATCATTCCGATAAGATAAAGGATCGTCAGATAAGTCGGATTACTCTTTATATCGAGGAAGAAATAAGGCACCGCAACAACGTTCAATCCATAGAGGAGGAAGATGACTACTGCATACAGAACAGAAACTGTGATGGGAATAAAAGTAACGGGAAACTCAAGTCGCTCAGCCGGGGCCAGGAAAATGAAATCCGCCACGACCAAAATGGGAACCACGATGTGAGTAAAGAGCATAGTTCCCTTAACAAGACTGAAGATCGATTCGCCGGCTGCCATCTGATAAGGTGTCAGTACAAAGAGTACGACAAGGAAGACGATAGTGAGCAGACAGGCTGCAACATACTTAAGGATCTTGACGAATTCAGGGAGGATATAACTCCTTTTCATGATAGCGATCACGCTATAGGCTGCTCCCAGCCCACATGTGACGAGAGCGAAGATATTGGAGAGTTCAGTATAATATGCAAACATGCTCCATCCAAGAACCTTGAAATCACTGAGCATGGTCCAGACTACCAATGCAATGACTGCGATATTAACAATAATCGCCAACATTAATCTTTTCTGAAGATTTCTCTCGTCCATAAAATGATCCTTTAAGCAATGATTCTTAATTTAATTCTAGCACTATCCATTTTTTTTCATGCAACAATAAAGAAAAAGAGATGCAGCGCATCTCTTTTCAGTTTTTAATCTATGCTGTCTTTTTCGTCATCCCAGTCATCTGCCCAATCAAGGTCATCATCTATTGCCCTGTACGGGTTGAACATCGGAATCTTTGGAGCATGATCTTTCACACTCTCAACGTTAGGAACTGCCGTTTCCGGCGAAACGTGCGATTCCACTGTTTCCTTAGGTTCTTCAGCTTTCGGATAAACAGGAGCAGGCTTCATCTCGGTCTTCTTATCCAGATTGTATGGCCAATAATTACCCTGTTTCATAATGAACGCCTTTCTTACAGCAAAGAGATTACCTGAAGTATCGGTACCAGAACGATATCAAAGAAGAGAACGCCTGATACAAGTCCAAGTAAATATAGGATACCAGAAAGACGTCCCTCACCGGCAATAACATGCTGTCTGAACGGACAACCTTCAGCCATGACAGAGAAATAAGCCATCACAAAGGCACCCAGCAAACTGACAGGTACCAGAATGAGAGGTTCGACATTGAAACCATCAGCCAGGATCGGCATGATCTCGAAAGAACCGGGATGTAGGAAGTCCTGCAGCTTGCCGTTGAAGATATTGACGGCACCGAAACCGATGATACCGCCGATGATGATGCCTAAAAAGCCTTTAAGTCGATAGCTGTCACGCATCAAATAGAAGTCTCGGACACCGCTGATGGTGCAGAAACGTGAGCGCTGGCCAAGGTAGCCAAGGATCATACCGACAACCAGAGTGATGATACTAGTCTTAAATGTAAGCATATCCTACCTCCTCACCTTCCATTTGATGTATTCGCAGGCAGCGATCACGCCCAGGACGATCGCACCCAGCACCACATAAGCGAAGACCATGCCATATGAGGCAAGGATTGCTGTACGGATAGGACAAGAGCCCCACATAAGACCAAAAACAATGACCATGAAACCAAGGATATAGGCCAAGAGATTATCTCTTACGGGACCTTTCCTGAACTTGAATTCTTTGTTGATAACAGCAGCAATAAAAGAACCCAGTATAAAACCAACACTGGTCAATACCGGCAAAGTAACGAAGATCGAATGAATCGTAAACGAAGTGCCAAAGATCTGATTGACGACCCAGTTGACCAGGTTGGCCGGATGGGACACAGCGCAGATGCCGGCACCGACTGGCGGCTGGACATTGAAATAGCCCTGCACCACCGCTGCAAGCACGCCCATGGCGATGCCGGTAATGAGGGCCATATTATCACTGAGCCTGAATTTGAAACTCTTTATCCAGGACCTGATAGAATCCCAGATGCCTTTTAAAGTTGCTACCATAATCATCCCCCTTTGGTAGTAGTGTTAAACGGCAAGTACTTTCTTTGTCGCCTTTCCGATGAATGGAATAAACTGTGCAATAGTAGTAGCAGGAATCGGCTGTGCCATCTCACCTGCTACACGATTGATCTTGCACGCCATCTCACAAGCTTTCTCAACAGGCATACCAGTCGAGATCAAAGCAGAAGATTCTCCGGTAATGGTATCACCGGTGCCACCGATCGGCTCCATAGTAGGAACGTTAGGTTCATTGACCACAGCAGCGACTTTTCCGTCAACTATGATGTGGTCTACAGGAGCTTTGACGATCATATATTTGGGAGCATTTCCGTCATTGTAAGCCTGCTTGCTCAGTTTGGGAACTTCAGTCTGATCAACGTCGAAGATGAAGTGCTGGACATAAGCCGGATGTGCAGCTTCTTTATCAGCCAGGAAGCTGAGTTCACCAGGATCAGGAGTGAACATGTCGAAACGTCGGCTGATACCGACAGCCTTGGCATTAAGGAGCGCACCGGCATCGGCGATCATGAAAGGACGTTTTTCCAAGGTATCGATTGTATCTACAAGTTTTACGAAGAGGTCTTTCGTGGGCAGGATGTAATGTAATGTCATGACCGAAGGCTTGATCTCAGTGATGTTCTCGATCAGATAATCAAAGAGTTTTTTGTTGCCTTCGCCCATACCAGTATCACCAACCACACAGGCATAAGGTAATTCGGCACCCGCAGCGTTGCAGGTCTCACAAGCCGCACATATCATAGCGGCAGTACCGAGGGTGACATACTGTCCCTCGAGTACGACATCACCGATCTTGAGAGTAGAACCATCATATTCACACTTACCGAAAGTAAGCGGCATTCCATCCATAGGGATAGTACCAACTAATAACAACATCTCTATTTCCCCTTCTTACCATGGAGTTCGTTGAAGATCTCAAGTGCTTTTTCATAAGCATGCTCACAGGTATATGCACAGATCGTTTTACCGATCTCACGCGGTCTCGGACCTTCGCCCAAGACAGTACCGTAGAGCTTCATACCAAGGTATGGGATATCGGGACAACCGCCGCCGGAGATATTGACGATCTTTCCGGTCTCTTTAACGAAAGTGATCTTCATATTGCCGCAGCGGACCATGATGTAATCGCCATAATCGACGACCTTGATGAGCTTGGTAAGGTAAATCGGCGTCAGTGAGGTACTGCTGGGCATGAATAGGATATCCAAGATCAGGACATCTTTTTCGATAAGCAGATCCTCTGCAGCATCGACGTCATCTGTACCAACTTCGATGGCAAGATCACAACCGGTACGGTAATCAACGGGAGGAGCAACCTCGCGGATATTAAAACCCGCTTCCTCAAGGACATGTTTGGCACGCATAGCGTGGTAGATGTAGTCGAAAACGATAAGAGCTTTATCTTTCTCTTCCATAAATCACACCCCCATGAATAATGGATGATAAGTGAATTTTATGGAGCATTAGAAGCAAAGTCAATAAACTTTTGTTACATTTACCTCCAATATACATTAGTTATATATGATAAAATCTGTATGAACTTATCCAAGGAGGCAAAGATGCATCCTGCAAATCTGAAATACAGTAAAAATCATGTCTGGGTCAAAGATCTGGGAGAAGATACAGTCCTTCTTGGTATGACCTATTTCTTTCAGAAGACGTACGGAAATGTCGTTTATGTCGAGCTTCCCGCAATAGGTGATACCCTTACTACAGACGAAGAATTCGGAGTCATCGAATCAAATAAAGCATCCAATGATCTGATAAGCCCTGTTACAGGAACCGTCGTCGACGTTAACACAATACTCGAGAACAAGCCTGTCACCATCAACCATTCCCCATATGAAGAAGGATGGCTGGTCAAGGTTAAGCTCAGCGAACCGATATCATCAGATCTCATGACCAACACCGAATATACCAAGGATATGTAACTGATGAAGATCGCCGTGATTGGATCGGGTCCGGCCGGATATACGGCAGCCATCAGATGTGCCGAACTGGGCGCGGAAGTATTCTTATTCGAAAAGAAACTGTTAGGCGGAGCCTGCCTAAATTGGGCCTGCATACCTACTAAATTCATGCTTAATTCGACCGCATCAAAACCGTGGTGCGATAGCATCAAAGAAAAAGATGATTTCATTTCAATGCGACGTGATGGTCTCAAGACTCTCCTGGAAAATCACGGCATCCAGATCATCATGGGAGAGGCATCCGTTAGAGATGCACATACGGTAATATGCAATGATGAGACGATCATCTGCGACCGTATCATACTGGCAACAGGATCAGTCCCCAAGAGACTACCCATGATTCCAAACGCTCTGGATGCAGAAGCATTGCTAAAACAGGACAACATACCAGAGCGCTGTGCCATCATCGGCGGAGGAGCCGTCGGACTAGAATTTGCGGTGATGCTCACCAGAGCTGGCAGTCATGTGACTATATTTGAAATGATGCCACATATCCTCCCCAGAGAAGACCAGGAAGCATCCTTAACACTTGAACGTGCACTCAAGAGGAAACATATCGATATCTTCACTTCATGCACTATCCAATCAGTCACTGACAATACCATCGTATTCTCTTACAAGAATGAAACCAAAGAATTGGCGACTGATCTGATCCTTTCAGGCATCGGACAATCTCCCTTCATAAGCGATTCAATTACAGAAATTCAGCATGACCGCTCAGGCATATCGGTCAACGAATATATGGAGACCAGCACTCCAGGTATCTATGCTATCGGAGATGTGACCGGCGGAATGATGCTTGCCCACACCGGAAAAGCTCAGGCTCTGGTAGCTGCTGAGAACGCAATAAACGGGAACTGCAAGAGATATGATGATTCTGCAGTCCCTCGCTGTGTATTCACCGATCCGGAATTCGCAGCCGTCGGCATCACCGAAGAAGCCAAAGATGAGATATTGGTCGGAAAGTTCCCCATGGGAGCACACGCCGTAGCCTCCGTCAAAGGCGAAAGGACAGGATTCATCAAGGTAATTGCAGACAAGACCACACACCAAATACTTGGCACGAGCATCGTTGGTCTGGATGCCAATCTGCTCATCTCAAACGCAGTCCTGGCCATAAAAAATCGAATGACACTGGAAGATATCGAAGACACAATCTTCGCGCACCCTACACTTACTGAAGGATTCTGGGAAGCTTGCGCCAATGCATTGCAACGCTCAATCGATATCTAAAAAACCGCAATAAAAAAGGCACTGAATCGGTTCAGTGCCTTTTTCCATGACTGATATATAACTAGATCTTTATGACCTTAGGTGCGCCGATGAGCAAGTTTACGATATCGAACATGCCAACGACTTCCCCGATCTTCTTCTGTTCAAGGATGTCGAGATAGTTGAGACAGGTACCACAGACATAGATCTTGACACCCTTCTCAACCAAAGCACTCAAGGAATCGAGAACTTCGGAACCTTCACAAGCCAGCTTGACACCATTGTTCATGAAAATGACTTCCAAAGGAAGTGGCTGTGAATCGCCGATGGTATTGAGAAATGCTTTCATCAGGATACCGCCGAGTTCAGGTTCGCCCTCACCGAGTTTATCGGAAGTGATGAATACTGCATAAGCATCAGAATCAGGGTGATCAGCATCGAGAGGCTTAGCATCAGGATTGACCGCGATATTGACTCTGAAGTTGCCATTACCTTCATCAACGACATCGACAAAATGACCAAGATTGGAAGCAAATCGCTTGACATTATCACGGGCAGGTGCGTTATCCACCAAAACGGACAATTCTTTTTCGCCGCCTTCAATAGCCTTCTTGGTGTTCAGTACAGGTACCGGGCAAAACTGTTTACGACAATCTAGTTCTTTCATAATTGTGTTTCTCCTTAAGCAGGAATAAATTTGATGTGATACTCACGACCGACTTCTTCGACCTCAGCCTTATAACCCTTCTCGCCAGCAAGGCGAACTAAATGATCTCGGGCAGTGGCCAAATCGACTTTGATAAAGAGTTCTTCGCCTGGATGATCCTTAATCGCCTTCTGAGTCTTGATCAAAGGCATCGGACAAGACAGACCATTGAGATCTAATTCAACCATTAACTTCTCCTTTTATGCTTCATCGGGCGGAAGGTAACAGAGACCGCTCCATGAGCAATAATATTCTTTACAGACTCTGGGGAACATATCGACCAATTCACGTGCCTTCGTTGCAGGAGTGGGGTTGAGCAGCTTACCGGCAGTCCTATTAGTACGGCAGGCAAAGATACCTGCAGTATCAGGTTCGAGTCCGACAGCAATAAGGCCTGAAACGAGACCGGTTATGGTATCGCCGGTTCCTCCAATCGGTTCGAGCATAGGAACATTCGGTTCTTCGATGGTAGTGATGATCTCACCATCCTTGGCCACAAAGTCTTTCTTACCTTTTACTACCATGACTTTAGCAGCACTGTGATTGGCATATGCTGCCTTGATCTGGTCAGGAATCGTATCGGCGTTATTATCAAAAAGGTGTTTAGAGATGTAAGCCGGATGTGTTGCCGTTGGATCAGCAAGGAAAGCAATCTCTGAGGGATCCGGAGTGAATACATCGAATTTCTCTGCTAATCCAGCGCCTTTAGCTGCATACATAGCACCTGCATCTGCAATCAAAAAAGGACGTTTTTCACACTGATCTACAGCCGCAACGACCTTCTTGATCATGTTCATGATCGGAAGACAGTAATGCATCGTAATGTAATCAGGTTTGAGTTCTGCAACGTGATCGATGAGATAATTGAAAATGGCACGGGAACCTTCACCACTACCATGGTCTCCAGCGATCAAAACGTAAGGAGCTTCTTCGCGGAAATGAGTAGTGATGGCGAGTGCCGCGCTGATCATGACGGCAGTGCCCTGCATACGATCGAATTTCAGTCCATTGACTTCAAGATGCTTTTCGTCAGCTAAAGAGACCTGACCAAAAGTCATAGGAAAATCTTTATCGGGAATAGAACCGCATAGTAATAACATCTTATTTACCCTCCGCATGTAAAGTTACAGCTTCATCATAAGCACGCTGAAGCATGGTAGCGCAAAGGGTGTATCCAAGATTCTTAGGTAAGGGAGCTTCCTCAAGGGTCTTGTCGACCATCTCGAGATTCAGATAAGGAATATCCGGGCATCCGCCTCCAGAGATGTTGACGATGATGCCCGAAGATTTCTCATAAGTAAGTTTCATATTGCCTGATTTGACCATGGTCCACTGACCGAAATCGGTCACTTTGACCACATCAAGAAATTCCGATGTACCGACTTTGAGCGGTGCAATATCAGAAAACGCAACGCTGTTGTCGTTCAGTACTCTGGTGATAGCATACTTTTCAACCAGATTGACCTCGACTGCGAGGTCACAACCCATACGCAATTCAGGCGGAGGAGCAATAAGCTTGAGATCGAACTTGTTCGCCCTCAAGACTTTTTCACCTTTCATCGCCTGTGCAACTTCACTGAAAAGGACGATGCCGTCACCTATGAATTTCCTTTTTTCTTCAGCCATATGAACACCCCTATGTAGCATGCTAGATTTGTAAAAATTCTAGCATGCTACATA
>JAEEOC010000078.1 GCA_016284035.1 Dehalococcoidales bacterium | reverse complement strand
AGTTGGCTTGGGTCAATCTTCTGTATGAAATAGCAGAAGAAGCTTTTATTCTTCCGTTATTCTTTCTTCTTGGTAAATCTCTAGGTTCCCAAAATGAATTAGAGAATAAAACTAGGACAGGTCTTCTTATTAGTGGGGGGTCCTTCTTTGTTTTGGCACTTCTTATTATCGTCTTTGCCAAACCATTATGTACTTTTATGGCTTCAGATCCCATGACACTAGATGCAACTGTGACTTATATTCGATTAGAATCCATAGCTTCGACAATAAGCATACTTTCTAAATTCATAACTGTGCTTCTTGTGACCATGAGTAAAGATAAGTATATGTACATCCTTCTCGTAATCCAGATGGTACTGTCCATGTTATTCGATACTTTTCTCCTTTCCGGTCTTCCGTTCTCAGCAAATATGGGGGTCAATGGTATAGCAATTTCGAATATTGTCGTCTCTTTGATCATGTTTATTTGTGCGGTGCTTTTCCTCAACAGGGAGAACATTCATGTTTTTAGACATAGCAAACTGAGCTTTAGCTGGCTAAAAGAGTACGGGAAGATTGGTTTGTTTTCAGGTCTGGAATCATTTGTCAGGAATATTGCTTTTATGCTTATGGTTTCAAGGTTGGTCAATGTCATTTCTGAGCAAGGGACTTATTGGGTCGCGAATTCCTTTATTTGGACGTGGCTCCTTCTTCCCGCAACTGCTCTTTATGATGTTATCAAAAAAGAGACTGCAGAATCCTGCGACAACATCCGAAACAAGACTTTGGGTTATATTGTCGTTTCAGCTTTGTTCAGTGTCTTATGGTTTGTATCCATTCCATTATGGACTCCGTTTATCAAGAATGTACTGAACTCAGATGCATATGAAACTGTTTTTTATGTAGTTCTTATTCAGTCGCCCTTTTATGTTTTGTATATCTTCAATTGTATCTTTGATGGCACTATCTATGGTCGCGGAAAGACGCTTTACATGCTGATAGAAAGTCTCTTTACCAATGGCATTTATTATGTGCTCATGTTTATTCTATGGAAAACGGGAGTGTTTATCCCTACATTGACAAGCATTTCGTTGATGTTCGGTATTGGTATGGCAATAGATTTTATACCTACGGTTGGATGTTACCTATATCTCCTCAGAAAAGAGGGTGTATGGAAAAAAAAGTATTAGGGTCGTAACTATTGAAAAAGGCCTGGGGATTCACTTCCCCAGGCCTTTTAGTTATTACTTGTGGAAACCCAGCGTCTTCTTCATGTCGAGCTTTTCGCTGAATTCGCGTTCTCCGGAAGCTGCAATGAAGTCTTCTTTGATGAGTGAGATCTCTCGTTTGCCTGCGAGTGATGCTCGCAGTGCGGCCTTTGACCAGGTCCTTTCATAAAGGTTCCTGACGAATCGGGCATTTGCGAACTCTTTGGACGCTATATACTCATCTGAGAGGGTCTCAAAGTAGGTGTGAGCTTCTGTTTCAAGGTCTGGTTCATAATCGAAGTGTTTTGATACCATCTGCATGTAGATCTTGAAGAGTTGATCTTTGGTGTAGCTGGGGAAGTGGATCTTATAAGGCATTCTGGAACGGAGACCTGGATTGCCTTTCATAAGTTCATCCATCTCATCGGTATAACCGGCCATGATGACCAGCATGTCGTCACGGTGGTTCTCCATCTCGGAAACCAGAGTCGTCAGTGCCTCGCGGCCGTAGTCATTAGTGCTATGATCGCTGGAGTAAAGTGAATACGCCTCATCGATGAAGAGGACTGAACCATATGCATCTCGGCAGATTGTGGCGGTCTTCACTGCGGTCTGACCGACGTATTCAGCAACGAGATCGCGCCCGCTGTACTCAAAGAAGCCGCCCCGTCGCAGGATGCCTTCCTGCTGCATGATCTGCCCCAGTATCCTGGCAACAGTGGTCTTACCTGTACCGGGAGCACCGGTGAATCGCATATGGATACAGGGTCTGTCCAGCTTTTCGTTGGTGATCGATACCCTGATCTGTGCTACAACTTCCTGGATCTTGGCGGTGATATCTTCCATACCGACCAATTCCTTGAGAGCGGCATAGCCGGTAGCCTTGGTCGATGTAGCGACGTTCAGAGTGGAAAGATCTTGTCCGGCGACTGTGGAATGATCGGTCTCAGTGCCGGCATTGTCATGCTTGGCTACGTCTTCAGCTTTCTTTAACAGCACTTCGTTGGCAATCTTCTCGGCACTCCTGAAACCGTAAAAACGTGCATCCATCTTCTCTCGGTGGATCTTTTCGAAGATCGGTTCGATGATGGATGTCGCAGGAACGATATTCGTGTCATTGATGACGTTCCATATCGATTCCATGAGAACACAGTCGTGGAGGGGCGGGATACGTACGCTGTGGATCAGCATAATGTCGGATAATACTGCATAAATCTCATCGAAAGATTTCTTTTCCAGGAACGGGATCCTGAATGCGAATATGAATGTGTCCTGATACTTGTTGAGTCGTGTCAGGAACATTCGCAGGTCTTCCTGCTGGTGTCCGTCGAGGAACGAGGAGATATCGAATCCGATTACTGAATATGTAAGATCCTTGGTAGCAGTCTTTACCTCATCTACTGCGTCATCAGGTGTCATATAACCATTCTTGCTCTCTTTGCCGACTTTTATCTCGAGGTACTGTGAGCGGTAGGAGGAGTTTTCTTCGGGTGCTTCTTCGTAGATATGCATACGCTGACAGAAGTCTCCGAAGGAAGCGAGCAGTGTCGTCATGCCGCATCCCGAATCGATGGAAAAAAGTACGTTCTGTTTTACAAGGACAGATTTTGCTTTCTGTTCGCTGAGGTATTTGATCGACTCTACAAGGGACGTCGTGAGACGCTGATATTCATCTACACCGTAGTAGTTGTTGTATATCGACCTCATCAGCTTGGCGGTATCATCTTCATTGTTTTCTGTGATATGGATCTCAGATATCCCGTCGTTGTCCGGAAATGCCTTCGCCCATGCTGTACGAAGGATGTGTTCGCAGTCGGCTTTGTTTTTAGCTTTCATGAAGAAAGACGCAAATGTGAAACGAAGGATCACCTTTTCTGCATCATTCTTTTTGGGAATGGCAGCAAGTAGATCGTTCCAGAATTCACCTAACTGGTTCATCCTCTCCTGGGCGGTGTCGTAATTCAAAGAGACTCTGGCGAGATATTTTTGCATTTGAGGTATCCTCCGGTCTTCTGTCGTTGTCGTATTTGTTGTGGCTGTATCTAGGTCGTGATCGATCTGAGGAAGAGGTAGAAGTAGTCAGCTTCGTCGACGTCCGTGACCAGTTCTACGTTGTAATCGAAATCGTTTTTAGCAACGTCATAAGTGAATCCCTGTCGGTAGAAGATGACCTGTCCGTACGCTTCACAGTCATGGGTCACGCATTTACCGTGGCAGGTGACGGTCTTGTTGATGAATCCGTCGAATATAAGACAGCTCATTGCCAGTGCGTCACAGTTCATGACGGAATTGGCTGATCCGTTCATTGCATAGAATTCTCTGAGCTTTCCGAATGATGCATAGACGAATCTTCCAATGTCGTTGATCGATTTCAGTAGCTCGAACTGCTCGTTTGTCCACTGAGACATCTCGTCACATTTGTCGAGACCGATGATTGTGATGGGGATGCCTGACTGGAGCATGATGTCATAGGCGATAGGGTCGTTGAATACGTTGAATTCGGCGACCGGTGTAGCATTGCCGACGGAAAGCCCGGCAGTGCCCATGGACCAGATCATCTTCAGTTTCTTCATTGTATCAATATCACGTTGGATAGCTTTAGCTACGTTGGTGGCCGGACCCAGTGCGATGAGCTCGACTTCATACGGATATTCGTTGATGGTATCGAGTATAAACTCGATGGCATCTTTCTCTTCGGCCTGTTTCTTCGGATGGATGAGATCGGCATCTCCCATGCCGTCTTTCCCGAAGACACTGAATGCTTCGATCTTTTTATTAGAGCAGTTGGTGTCAGATCCTTTATAGACTTTGGCATCTACTCCTGCGACCTCGAGAGCCATCAGAGCATTTTTTGTGCCTTGTTCAAGATCTACGTTGCCGGCAAGGACTGTTACGCCCAGGATCTCGATATTTGGGTTTCTGGCTGCCAGGATGAGAGCTGATGCGTCATCGGCTCCGGTATCCATGTCGATGATTACTTTTCTTTTTACGGTAGTTGTATGGTTCGGTCTCGCATATGTGAACATCTATTGCTCCTTAAAAGATCGAATTATGGGTAAATTTTATACTGTTGAGGGTATGTGCCGCCACTATTAGAGATGCTGTTTGTTTGGTTTAAAACGGTAATGGTGATATAGTAGGCAAGAGCGGAGTTCGGGCTCTAAATCCTTCGCTATATAAACTAAAACCAAGGAGAAAAAGAATATGACCTCTAGCACCACCTTTGCTTCCAGAGCAAAACGGTTATGGGTGGAATTTGTCGTCCTTATGCGTAACATACCATCTCCGGTAGTTGCTCTCTTCGTCGTATCAGTCATTACGATGAACCTTCTCGCTAATAAGACCCTTGTTCAGACTGATTGGATCGCCATCGACGGCGGTATCCTCGTTTCATGGCTGTCATTCCTTTCGATGGATGTCGTGACGAAGCATTTCGGCCCAAAAGCATCCACCCGTATGTCGATCTTTGCCATTGCCGTGAACCTTCTGACCTGTCTGATCTTTTATGTCGTCAGCATCATCCCGACTGAAACTGATTTTTCAGCCTTCAATTCAGTTGTCGGAGGCACATGGTTCATCCTGGTCAGCTCCACCATCGCATTTATGTGTTCGGCTATCATCAATAACTTTATGAACTATTCGATAGGTAAGATCTTTGCCAAAAACCCTGATGGAAAACTGGCTTTTGTGACCAGAAGTTACATTTCGACTTTCTTTGGTCAGTTCTTCGATAATCTTATTTTTGCCATTCTTTGCTTTACTATCTTTGCGCCGATCTTCTGGGATGGTTTCCATTGGACCTATATCCAGTGCTTTACCTGTTCTTTGCTCGGCGCCGGACTTGAGCTCGTCATGGAGATCATCTTCTCTCCTTTCGGTTATTTGATCTGTAAGAAATGGAAGAAATACGGGGTCGGACAAGAATACTTTGACCTCATAGAGGAGAACAGCAAATGAGAGTATTGATCACTGGTTCCGCAGGCGGTATCGGAAAGCGGGTCGCAGAGCGATTCCTGGAAGCAGGGCATATCGTTTTTGGCATCGACCGAAAACCTTCTACCATCGAACATGAGTATTACAGACATTATGTCTGCGACATCACTAATAAGAAGGCCCTTC
>JAEEOC010000077.1 GCA_016284035.1 Dehalococcoidales bacterium | reverse complement strand
ATAACGAGTCTTATGGCCTGAACTTTAGTTTGAGAAAGCTTTTCAGACAATGAAACGTCCCCGGTAAAGATGACAGAAAAGAGGTTTCGCTCACTCAGGGCAAAATCCAAAAGACTGAGCCCCAATCCCTTGAAGGATTGTGACTGCCAGACGGACAAAGAGATCTTCTGGTCCATCTCGCTGACTGCCAGATCACGGACGGAAGCAAGGACATCATCCATGTTGGAGAAAGCGGTGAAGATCGGACTGGTCGATACCCCCAGCCTGTCCGCCAGAGACCGTGCGGTAAGACTTACAGTGCCCTGCTCCCGCACGATATCGTAAGCTGTATCCCGTATTGCTTCGCGACTGAATCTGACCTTCGGCGGCATACTCTTTCCTAATTATAACTATGTTACACAACTATAATATGTAACTTTGTTGTAATATAAAAGAGAAGATCGAGATTTGTCAATAGATTAACAAAAATAATGAGTATTTAAGAAAAGTGAGAAAAAAGAAGTTATTCAAGCATTATTAAAAACTACTATTTACAGTTTTATCTTTTACAAACACCCTGCTCAATTAACACGTTTGAGCTAGAACGTTATTTCAAATTGATGTTAATCCAATTAAAAAAGTTATAAAAGATAACATCTCAACAATCACACATTTCAACCAATAGTCATAGTGCACATCGATTTTTGTGTTAGCTTCATCATTAATGGGATAAAACAGCACTACACCGCCTTACCCAGCCTCTTCGCCATCTCGACATAGCATCCAGCGACCGTGTCCCTGCCCCATACCCGTTTCAATTCTTCGTCAGCCTCTTCATCGAAAGGCATATCGAGCATATGGGCAAGATGTTCGTCTTCGGTATGATTTAAAGGACAATCAAGCGCAAGACAATGGGTACCGGCGCTGCAAACTCCATCATAAATCGTGACGTGTCTGATCAGTTTTTGTCGCAGGTCATCTTCCTCGAAAGAAAGATGTCTGACCAGATTCGAATATGAACAGAGGCATACATATACAGTGTAATCTCCAAGAGAAACAGCAGACCATTCGGTTGGATAACGTTCTGCCATATGTATCACCTCACACGGAGTGCATCAGGTAATATGAACGCCTTAGCAATATTACGAACTGGTTCAGAATCGAAACCGCAATGCAAGCATTCAAAATCGAGCGGATCATCAGCCGCATCAGAACGGAATGGAGTCGGCGGAACAAAAATGACCTTCTTGGGAATCTTGCCAAGATACTCAGCGACATCATTGGCATTAAGTGAGATGCGTTCAGGGATATCGTCTCCGACATAGAACAGAATATCCGGCAGCCAGTGGCCGTCATGATCTGAGACAGCCACAACATCCCCCATAGAATGCGATTTATAGATCAAAACCGGTTGATTAAGAAGATATGGTGCCGCCTTACCATAGAGTATACGCTCACGCTCGGTTACCAGATCGGCAAACTGTTCCTGAGGGATATCATTGAAGGTCTGTATTCCATAGAACGAATCATGTTCTGCGGAATAGCCCACGATATTGCAGAACGAGACGACGAATGGGATCACTGGATGGACCATATCGATCTCATCATTCTCGATGGGTTTAGGAACATTTTCTTTATTGAATTTGACCATGCCGGACTGCTTTAGATATTCCTTGCCTTCCTCACGGTTGGATGAAATGGTATAAAACTGACTGACTTTCATCTCGGAGAGGAAGATCATCGTCACCCACTTCCGGTAGGAAGCATCAAAAACTCTTTTGGTCTTCGATTGGATATCATGGATGGCAGTTTTCATAAACCCTTCGATATCCAGTTCACCATTCATAAGGTCCCAAAATGGTTCATCAATGACGCCTTTAAGGAATCTGGCAGGATCATGTGTAAGCATGAATTCGTCTATATCTATATAGAGTCTTTCCGCTTTGTAACCTTTTCCGATGGATTTGTACATCACTCTCATGACAGGAGTCGACCCACGCTTAGGATCAAGTGTCGTCTTTTCGATGTGATTCTCAAGAGTCGTGATATCGTGGAGATTATTGGAGAGGAACTCAAGATCCACAAGATTCTTGTTGAAACGCTTACGGAGCTTCCCCCAGGAGCCGCGGTCATAATAAGAGAAGGAATGATGAAGAGGTTTCCGGGAAGAAGGAATGCAGGAGAAGGTGATCTTTTCTTCTTCCGGGATAAAGACTTCCTGGAAACGGGCCAGAAAGTCGATAAGGTCAGAGCATTCCTCATCGAGGAATGTCTCGAGGATCGAATCGACCATCTCATAGAAATGAGTGCGTAATTCTTTAGGTACTTCTAGGTAAGGGGTAATGCTTATTTCATGCTCGTCGATATATCTTCTTAGTCCGTGATACTCGTCTTTCCACATCTTTAAGATTTCTCCTTTCGAAAGACCTGAAAGTCGATCAGATACACTCTGTCACGTTAATTAAATATCAGGGATAAAGAGAAAATAAACGGACTTTCAGCCTTTTTTGCAAACCTTAACGATTTCTTAATCTCTTCTTATCACTTTTTTTATAAGTGAAGCTCTGTCTGAAATCTTTTCTTAATTATCGTTTTCTACAATGCTTTCAAGTCATTTTTAGTCATGAAAGGAGGGCTTGCTGAATCGAAATAAAAAACCAATCGTCTTTCATCAATCTATCTATTTAAGGAAGAAAGAATGACAGAGAAAAAGAACAAAAAGAAAAGCTTGGGTGAGATATCGCGAAGAGAGTTTCTGATCGATGCCGGTATCGTACTTGGAAGCACTGCGGCAGTAGGAACAGCAGCTCTCGCCTCATCCTGTGGCGGCAAGACAGAGACTGTCACATCGACCGTCACGAAAGACGGCCCTTCCAAGACCGTCACAACTACAGTTACCGATGTGGTCGAAAAACTTGTCCCGTTATCCTGCACTGAAGATGGTCAGTGGGTCATAGACTTCAAAGTCAACGGCAAACGATTCGTCGAAATCGTAGAACCTAATGAAACACTGCACCATCTGCTGCACGAGAAGTTGGGATTCAAGTCCATCAAGACCTTCTGCAGCCGAGGCGGCTGCGGATCCTGCAGCGTATTGATCGACGGACGGCCTATCCTCTCCTGCATGACTTTTGCTTCATCCGTACATGGCAAAGAGATCTGGACAGCAGAAGGAATCGCTACTGAGATGCCGGCATTGATCGATGCATATGTCGACAACGAATGTATGCAGTGCGGATACTGCACTCCCGGTTTCATCGTAACGGCCGCAGCATTACTCAAACGCAACAGTGATCCGACCACCGATGAGATCCGAGAAGCCCTGGCAGGAAACCTCTGCCGATGCGGCACCTATCCTGTCCACATCCCAGCTGTAAAAGAAGCTGCCAAAGCCCTTAAAGGAGGCCGATAATAATGGCTGACGTCTATAAAGATGATTTCCTGTATGTAGGAAAAGACTATAAAAGAAGAGACGGTCCCGAGAAAGCAGCCGGCACTGCGACATATGCTGCCGACATCACTCTTCCTAACTCCCTCTTTGCCAAGGTAATGACCTGTCCCTGGGCCCATGCCAAGATCAAGAAGATGGATACGTCCAAAGCTGAAAAGCTGGAAGGCGTCGTAGATATCCTGCGATTCGATGATCCCCGAATCAAAGGCAAGATGCTGAATTCATCCTGGAACCATCCTTTCGTAGCGTACCTTACTGAAAACGTCGAACATCTGAAGGAAATGCTGCCCGATGAAGGTTTTTATGACGGCGAAGAATTGGGTGTCGTTATACTGGCCGAAAGTGAGAACATCTGTGAAGAGGCCATGGATCTGGTAGAAGTCGAATGGGAGCAGCTCCCCTTCATCCTCGATCCCGAAGACGCACTCAAAGATGATGCTTACGTCTACTTCCCCGGCAGGAAGACCATGCAGGGCAACGGCAATGAGATCGACGGCTGTTTCTTCAATATGGGCGATGTCGAAAAGGCCTTCAGAGAATCAGATGCGGTCTGGACCGTACCCGTCGCAGAACCTATGATCAACTGGGTATCTGCCGAAATGCCCACCTGTTCATGCACCTGGGAGAGCGAAAACCTCACGATCTACGCTCACAGTCAGGTCCCTTACGAATTAGGTCTGTTCACCGCAGATAATCTTGGTATCCCTCAGAGCAAGGTAAAGGTCATCTCCCCCTTCTCCGGCGGTACTTTCGGTGAGAGAAGTTTCGTCCAGCACTTCAATGATCAGGGCATCGCATACATAGCAGCCATGCTCTCGAAACAGCACGGACGACCCGTAAAATTCTACATCAACCGAGCAGATCAGTTCAGGACCGGCAGGAGCCAGTGCTATATGCACGGTGAGATCAAGATCGGTGCCAATAAAGATGGCAAGATCAATGCCGTCAGCATCAAGAACTTCACATCATTCCAGCGTGCCGGTCTTTGGATCACCGGCAGTGCCTATGCCGGCTACGATCACTTCACCGATAACACCTGTGTCCCCAACGTCAAGATGGAAGGACGATGTGCCGTCACCTCTCAGCCGCCTGGCTGGTGGTTCCGATGTGAACAAAACATCGGCTGCTACAACCTGAATATCGTCAACAGCGAAGTTGCCCATAAATTCGGTCTCGATCCCATCGATGTAGCTATCAAGAATAATGGTTACGAAGGTGAAGATGTCGATCATCTGTATAAGATCGCTGCCGAACACGGACTTCCCACCACTGACAGTCTCAAAGCTTGTATCGCCACCGGTAAGAAAGCATTCAAATGGGATGAGAAGCTCCATGCTGACGGTGCCAAGAAACTGCCCAACGGCCGCTACCATGGTATCGGTTTCGTCTGGGATCATGCCTGGAACGATAACGTCAACACTATCACAGTAGGTCTTGCACTGAACCAGGACGGTTCAGTAAACATCATCGGTCAGCGTGATGATCTGGGCACCAACGACAGGACATCCTACTCACAGCTTGCTGCTGAATGTATCGGTATCCCCTATGAGATGGTGAACTACCGCTGCACCGATACTTATCTCCCCATGCAGCTGAAGAACCCCGGCGGTTCCATGGGTATCATCTCCCAGTCCCGCGGTATCATGCGGGCTGCCAAGAAGCTGCGTGCAGAGATCTTCGCGAAGGCTGAATCCCTCAAGGTCCTAAACGGCATCAAAGCTGATGAGATGGATCTCAAAGAAGGATATGTATTCGAAGCAAAGAACCCCTCCAACAGGATCCATATCTCCGAAGTCGCAGCCACTTGTCTGCCATATGCAGCACAGCCTTGGGGCGTCAGCTGCAAAGGCTCCATCATGGTCTACGATACCAATGTCACCAAGCGTAAATGGGGCTATCCCGATGGTGGCACCCGACCCCGATTCGCCCGACAGTGTCATTTCCTCGAGATCGAAGTCGACCCGGACACCGGTGAGATCTTCATGGGCGACCTGGTCACTGTCAACGATGTCGGTGTCGTAATCTCCCCGAAGTCCTGTAAAGGACAGGGTTACGGCGGTGCCATGCAGGGTCTCGGCCGAGCCTATTCAGAAGAATACATTTACGATAAGACCTATGGCGTACTGTTGAATCCTGATCTTCAGGAATACAAGATCGTCACAATGCTCGATTTCGAGAATGCCGAATCCTACCTCGAAGAAAGCCATAACTGCGGCGGCGAATGGGGCTGCGGCGGTATCGGTGAAGACGTAGCAACACTGATCCCGTGCATCCTTACTGACGCTGTCAGGAACGCTCTCGGTGTCAGCATCACCGAACAGCCTATCACCCCCGACAAGATCCTGAAAGCCCTTGGAAAGGTCAAATAGGAGGAACATCGACAATGAAGAACTTCAAACAGTATTATCCGACCACCGTCGATGAAGCGGCCAAGATATTGAAGGAAAACCCGAATGACACATATATCTGCGCCGGCGGCACCGACATCATCGGTGTCATGAAAGATTTCATCCTCCCCACTTATCCTACGGCATTGGTCAGTCTGGACCGTATCCCCGGACTGAAAGAGATCAAAGAAGAAGGCGGATTCCTGACCATCGGTGCCATGGTACCTCTTGAGGACATCGCGACCAATGATCTGATCAAGAGCAAGTACGCCTGTCTTGCTGAAGCAGCAGCCAGGACGGCATCACCGCATCTGCGTGAATCCGGCACTATCGGCGGCAACCTCTGTCAGATGACGCGTTGTTGGTATTTCCGACACAACAACGATCAGTTCCACTGTCTCAGAAAAGGCGGAGACACCTGTTACGCCCTGACCGGCGATGCCAGATTCCACTCTATCTTCGGTCTGACCAAGATGTGTGCAGCAGTCAATCCTTCCGATACTGCACCCGCCATGGTAGTCCTGGATGCCAAGGTCGTCACCAATAAGCGAGAATTCGGAATTGAAGAACTTTGGGGATTCGCAGTACCCGGTTCCACAAAACTTGAACACGATGAGATCATCACTTGCTTCAAGATCCCGGCATTTTCCGGCAAGAGCTGTTTCTATAAAGCAGCCATCCGAAAGACAATCGACTTTCCTATCGTGAATGGTGCGTGTGCCATAACAGCATCCGGTGACGTAAAGATCTGTGTCAATGCAGTAGCGCTCAGTCCACACCGCTGCAAGGAAGCAGAAGCTGTAGTCAAAGGGCAGACGATCACCGAAAGCCTGGCTGAAAAAGCCGGTGACGAAGCCGCAAAGAAGGCCACTGTGATCGAAGGCACTGGCACGACCAATGAATATAAGATCCAGATGATGAAAGGCATCATCAAGAAAGTAGTCTTAGGTTGTAAATAGTACTGCCGTTTTAAATACCCCCACTCCGCGCATACATCCTACACCCCGGATGTGCACGAAAAAACAAAAGATCGCTCAAGCTTGAGCGATCTTTTGTTTTACGTAAAACATGAATATCAATCTTCCTGATCGGGTATCACGAGAGTATAACCGATACCGGAAGTAGATGAGATCCAGTATGAACATGGGATCTTACTTAAGATATTGCGAAGTCTACCGATATGCACACGGATAGTTGAGACCGGATTGTATTCGTTATCGCCCCAGATATCTAATTTCATCTCCTCAATGGAGACGATATGATTAGGATGCTCCAAAAGAAGACGCATGATACGGCCTTCAATAGGAGTGAGATGAAAAGAAGTACCATCATAGATGAGCTGGTTATTGTCATCGATTACTAGTTTTCCGCGGACGATCTGCCCTTCATGACTGTAAAAGTGACGTCTCAACAATGCACGGACACGAGCGAGAAGCTCCATCTGACCATATGGTTTAGTGATATAGTCGTCAGCACCCATATTGAGACAACGCACCACATCGATCTCAGAATCACGCACGGTCTGGACGATAATAGGGATCTGAGAATAGCGGCGGATGCATTTAATGACCTCATATCCAGTGATATCGGGAAGACCTAAATCGAGGATCACTATATCAGGAGTATTGGATTCAAGGAAGGCAACACCCTGTTCACCTAAAGACACTACTTTTACTTCCGCTCCCGGCCAGCCGACAGAGAAAGCTATTTGGATAAACTCCTGGATCTCCTTATCATCTTCGATTACGAGCACCTGCATTGCCATACCTATTCAATCTTTTTATTATTTTCATACGGGATAGAGATGAAGACCGTGGTCCCCAACCCTTCCGTACTCTCTATAGAAATCTGCCCTTTATGCAACTCGACAAGTTTTTTTACCAAGGGCAATCCCAATCCGAGCCCGCTCAAAGGCATCGAAAAATCTCTGGTCTTATAAAGATCGAACACATTGGATAGGATTTCTTTCTTAATACCGCATCCGTTATCAGACACCGAAAGACTAAGAAAACCATCGACTCTGCGGGCAGTGATTCTAATAAACCCTCCGGCATCCGTACATTTGATGGAGTTATTAAGGAGATTTAGGAGTATCTGCTGCATTCTGGAAGGATCGACATAGATGACATCGCAGGAAGAATCGACGTCTACGGAAAGCAGTATATTCTTCTCAGTCAGATCATGCTCGACAATCTCAACAGCCTCGGTAATCATTTCCTCGACGCTGACATCCACAGGAGAGATGGAAAGCATAGAATATTCCCCTTTAGCCAAATCGATAAGATCCGTAATACGTCTATTGAGATTGAGTGCTCCTTTATTGATATTGGATGCAATACGGGCTAGCATCGGTTTATCCTTCAGGGCATCTTTGAGAACTTCGCTCGATCCTACAACAGAGGTGAGCGGAGATTTCAATTCGTGAGTAAGTACACGAATGAAAAGGGTGTAATCATTAATCCGTTTCTCAAGCACAAGTTTATCTTTCCTCTGCTGATCATACAACGTAAAAAGTTGTTCTTCGATAGTACGATGACGACTGATGGATTCTTTCAGATTGTATTCTATATCAGGCGCGACTTTACTCAAATAGTCATGCAAAGAATTCTGCGATGCCTGATCAGCATCATGATGAGATGTGCTATCCAGAAAATGAAGATATACCAATGCATACTGTTTTTCTTTCCAATCCATCGTGACAACAACAAACTCAGCATGAACAGTTGTTTTGTCCTTATCAGCCAATATAATTCTCTCGAACTGTGACGTGGAGAGTCCGAGCAGAATGCTTCTCCTAAATCCGAGCAGATCGTCACCTTCAGATAAGACATAGTCGAAAACATTAGTGCCGATAAGCTCTTCACAAGAATAATGGAGTTTTTCTGCAACAATTGGAGACAGGTCCGCAATCTGACCATGGTCAAAGTCATTAGATATATTCACAACGATGACACCGGCATCGCATAATTCACAGGCCTTTCTGAGAGTGTTGAGCATCAGATTAAGATCACCAGTCTTCTGCACTAACCTTTGCTTTGCCTTATCAAGCTGTGAAAGCTCGAGTATCCCCACGAATCGGTCATCATGAAAAAAAAGCGGTATTGTATGAAGTATCTGCCCAGTATGAGAACCCGTGACCGCATATTCATCGCGCGGCATTGAAAAATAGGAACAAGTTGTCGATGCTTTGAGGAGGCGGCAAGAAGATGTATTGCATGCATTGGACTGGAAGACTTCCCAGCAGTATTTTCCTGTAGGGTTTTCCGTATTTTCGCATTTGAGAATCTCAAGGAAATTCTTATTTACATATCGCACAATCTTATTGCGATCAATCACACGTATCAATAAGTCTGGAATATGCGCATCACTGATTTGAAGTGTCCGCACCAGTGAATCGAAAAAACAATCAACAAATAAATCCTGATTAATACCGTCTGAATCATACATTTTGGCCACCCATCCAAAAAGAGATTCTGGCAAATAGTTTATCGACTGAACATATTTTATAGTATTAACAGGTTCTTTTGTTGTTTTTTTGATAAATCTTTATCTTTTTTTTATCTTTATGCTCGAAATTAATTAGCCCGGCTTCGAAAAAATGATTACTGACAGATGAAGTATGTGAATGCCTGACCAAAAAGAACCTACACTATTTATATATTGACATATAGCCACAAAATTACGTATATTGGGCGTAACTATACCTATGATGGGGGTGATGCGTCTGTTTGAAGAAAGAGCGGTCCAAACTAAACGCGGGCACAATAGGGTTTTAACTTTTGCTTTTGCCGCATGAACTATCCAAGG
>JAEEOC010000076.1 GCA_016284035.1 Dehalococcoidales bacterium | reverse complement strand
GATCTGTTTATTGCATTCGACCAGTCGGTCTTTTACAGAAGAAGTCCTGATATACCAGCTCTGCTTGGCGTAGTAGACGAGCGGAGTCTTGCAGCGCCAGCAGAACGGATAGGTGTGATAGATAGTGCCTGATTTATACAGGGCGTTACGTTCCTTGAGGTCTTCGATGATCTCAGGATCGGCAGTCTTAACGAACTTACCGGCAAACGGATAATCACCGATGATATTGCCCTGCAGGTCGACATGCTGTACAAAATCGAGACCATATTTACGTCCGGCATTGAAGTCGTCTTCACCGAAGGCAGGAGCGGTATGGACGATGCCGGTACCGTCATCCATGGTGACGTAATCGGTACCGATAACAGGATATGTAAGGTTGTCGTCAGGTTCCTGGGGGATCATGACGGGAGTGGACTGATTGGGGTCACCGGTGACTTTCTTACGGTCGACGCCGAACTTATGCGGATTGTAGACAGGATAATATCGGCAGCCGTCGATCTCTTCACCCTTGAAACTGACGATGATGTCGTCTTCTGAAAGCTCAGCCGCCCCTACTCTGGCATGTGCCAGGATGAGGACTTCGTCGTTGTATTTAACGGCTGAGTATTCGTCTTTATCGCTGAGAGCCAGAGCCACGTTAGAAGGAATGGTCCAAGGAGTGGTGGTCCAGGCCATGAAGTATATAGGAGTAGAAGCCGGGATCTTGTCCTTGATGACAGCGGGAAGCGTGTCATAGACTGCTTTGAATTTGACGAAGATAGCAGGATCAGGAGTGTTGTCCTTATAACCCTGGGCAAGTTCATGAGAAGAAAGTGATGTACCGCAGCGAGGACAGTGAGGAGTGCAGCGGTAGCCCTGATAAAGGAGCCCCTTATCCCAAAGGGTCTTCATGGTGGCCCAGCCACTCTCGATATACTCGTTCTTCATGGTGACGTACGGATGTTCGAGATCGCACCAGTAACCGAGACGGACAGTCATCTTGTCCCAGTCTTCGAGGTACTTCCAGACGCTGGCCTGGCATTTCTTATTGAACTTGGCGATGGAGTATTCTTCGATCTGTTTCTTGTGTGTAAAACCGAGAGCCTTTTCTACTTCGAGCTCAACAGGAAGACCATGAGTATCCCAACCTGCGATACGCGGAGTATAGTAGCCTTTCATGGCTTTGTATCTGGGAATGACGTCCTTGAAAGAACGGGAGATGGCATGATGGATGCCCGGTCTGCCATTAGCGGTCGGAGGACCTTCGAAAAGTGTGAATCTGGGACCGTCTTTACGGTCATCGACGCTCTTCTTGAAGATGTCTTTCTCTTCCCAGAGCTTTAAGATCGCTTCTTCCTGTGAAGCAAAATTGGCGCGGCTAGAAACTGGTTTGAACATATATAAACAACCTCTCTACTCCTGCCCTATATCTGACGGCAGGAGCTGTTTCTTTATAGGTAAGAATTTTAACAAAATAGATGTATGAATAAAAGAATCAGTCTAGAAACGGATTCCTGACATGTCGGTCTTTTCGATGAAAAGTAATGCGATCTTCTTATCGACCCCATGCTTATAGCCGACTAAGCTTCCATTCTTACCGATGACACGATGACACGGGATGATGATGGGAATGGGATTAGCGCCGATAGCCTGCCCGACTGCCCTGGGCGCGGCATTATCTTTGCCAAAATACCTAGCCACCTCTTCCGCCACATCCGTATACGATACAGTCTTTCCGTACGGAATAGTCTTGAGGATGTTCCAAACAGTCTTCTGGAATTCTGTGCCATTGAGCTTGTGATTGGGAATGAAATCAGGGACTTTTCCCGCAAAATACCTATCGAGCCATATGAAAGAATCGGAATAAACGAACTTAGATTTCTCTTCGGGAAGATCGTCCTGATCGTCAGGTGCGATGAAGTCCAAGGCAATAAGATCCCCTTCTTCGAATCGAAGCTTTATATCGCCCAGAGGCGATGTATAGATCTTCTTTGTCTCCATAAGACATCACCTGTCTTTATTGTAAGGCATAAAAACGTGAAAATCAGCAAAAAATTGTCCAAGCTGTATGTTAAAATAGGAGTATGGTCGATGAATTAACAATTAGTGCATATTAATATTATGCGTATTGATTTAGAATGCATTAAGAAAGTATAATCAAAGTGAGACGTAAAAAT
>JAEEOC010000075.1 GCA_016284035.1 Dehalococcoidales bacterium | reverse complement strand
CCTGAAGACATCAAAGAAAAATCACTGTATTTTGCGGAAGTCTGTCAGCATCTTAGCCGCGATATCCGTGCATCCATCCTGGATCTGCGTGACGATTCCCAGATGGCTGACCTTTCCGAACAGCTTTCAAAACTAGTCGCCAAGATCAATAATCAGGGCAAGATCAAAGTCGCCTTTAAAGAGGACGGGGAGTGCCCCAAACTGCCTCTCAAGATCAGTCACGACATCCTGGAGATCGTGAATGAAGCACTCCATAATTCCATAAAGCATTCCGGCGGGGATCAGGCTTCTGTCGAGATCGCATATTCATCTGACCGTATCAGTCTTAAGATCTCGGATAATGGTCGGGGGTTCAGTGAAACAGACTTTAATGCTCTGGTCCGACAGGGTAAGATAGGTCTGATGTCCATGAAAGAACGCACCGAGAGCAATAACGGTACGATCTCTTTCAGCGGTTCATCGATATCGATAACGATACCTTTGAGTAGGGATGAGATGCCCAAAGAGGATGAAAATGAGTAAGACAAAGCTCTTTATCGTCGATGACAACTTCGTTGCCAGGAGAGGACTTCGCGGTGTACTGGAGACTGAAAAGGATTTCGATGTCATCGGTGAAGCATCCAGTGGGGCAGAGCTCTTAGATTCTCCTGTCCTCAGAGATGCCGATATCGTCCTCATGGATATCCGCATGGCCGGAATGGACGGTATCCAGGCTACTATCGAGGTCAAGAAACGCTATCCGTCGGTCAGGGTGCTTGCCATGACGTCGGTAGACGATCCCATCATCCTTGCCAATATCATCAATGCCGGAGCCCAGGGATATCTGGTCTACGGACAGTTCTCTCCTGCCGGTATGGTGGACGCCATCCGTCAGATCACAGCCGGCAAGAATGTACTTATTCCTCCCTTGGAAGAATTCTTCGGACAGGAAGTGCAGGATACGATCAAGGAGATCGCGACTTACTACCACGATCCCCTTACTGACCGGGAAAAGAACGTATTGAGTCTCATCGGATCGGGCTGCAGCAATGCCACCATCGCAGAGGTCATGGAGATCAACGAGAAGACCGTCAAAAACTATGTGACCCGCATCTATTCTAAACTGGGGATCACTAACCGCCGTGAAGCGATCCTATATGTCCTGAACACCATGCTCGAGGAGGACGCCATATGATGAGATATCTTCCGATCCTCGACGAGCTTTTTGATTCTGATATCTATTTCTTGCTCATCGGGGGTTTTCTGATCGCACTTGGCGTGAGCATCTTCATCAAAGAGACTAAAAAACAGCTTTGGTGCATGCTGGGGAGTCTTATCGTATATGCCGGATGCGAGATCGGCTGTGCTTTCATCGTAAAGAGCTACGGACCGGCATTCCTGCTCCTCTTCATTGGGACATTTGCCCTGGGAGCATTCCTGGGATTCCTGATCGGATTCATCATTTCCAAGATCCGAAACCGATAGTTTTCTTTCTTATATCATTCCGTTAAACGCCTTTGTATCATTCCGATAAATAGTGTATCATTCCGATAAATAGTGTTTTGTGTTTCTTCTAAGAGGTATTTCTATGTTCATGACAGTTAAAGAAGCTTCAAGGCGCTGGGGAATCTCCGAGAGGAGAGTGAGAGAATTATGCTCTCTGGGGAAGATCTCGGGAGCCTTTCAGGAGGGTAGAGGATGGAAGATCCCTGCTGATGCTGAAAAACCGGCGGACGGCAGGATCAGATCTGTCGATAAGATCATTTCCCAGATCGATCTTAAGAAAAGCATCCTTGATGGAGAGAGACCGCTGACGGAAGGTGAACTCGAAAGGCTCAACAGTGAATTCACCGTAGAATATACATATGATTCCAATGCTATCGAAGGCAATGCTCTCACACTGCGAGAAACAGATATGGTCCTCAAGGGTTTGACTGTGGCAGAGAAGCCTCTGAAAGATCATCTTGAGGCTATCGGACACAAAGAAGCGTTCGAATATGTCCTTGAACTGGTCAAAGAAAAGAGATCATTAAGTGAGTTCGTTATCAAGCAGATCCATTATCTCGTCCTGGCGGATAAGAAAGATGACAGGGGAGTCTACAGACGGATCCCGGTGCGAATAATGGGAGCGCATAACGAACCTGTGCAGCCGTTCCTCATCGAATCGGAAATGGCCCGGATCATTGAAGAATACTCTGCGAGCACTGAACATATCGTCAAGAGATTGGCTAAGTTCCATCTCGAATTCGAGAGCATCCATCCCTTCATTGACGGGAACGGCAGGACCGGAAGACTGCTTATCAATCTGGAACTGATGAAGGCGGGATATCCTCCCATCGATATCAAATTCGCAGACAGAGCTGCGTACTATAAAGCTTTTGATGCTTATCACGTCAAACATGACCTATCGGCGATGGAAGGATTGTTTGCCGGTTATATCAACGCAAGGCTCGATCAGTATTTGAAGATACTGGCGTAAGATTCAGCTCGGTTATTTCACATATTTTGAGATGAACTTCTCAAAACTTCGGTGATAGATGTTCTCAAGTTCTTCGTCTGAAAGATCCAATTTCCTGAGGAGTGCCAGTTCGTCCTTGGCATCCCACATGGGGTAATCAGAACCGAAGAATACCCGTTCGGAACCGTAGAGCTTTATGAGCTTGAAGACCGTACCGGCGTCCGTGAACTGCTGTGATGAGGACATGTCGACCCAGACATTGGGGCATTTTGCCAGTTCTTCAGCATGGCTTCCCCAGATCCCCCAGCCTCCGAAATGGGCCAGGATCATATCCAGTTCGGGATGAGCTTTGCTGACTCTCAAGAGCCTTTCAGGGCTGGAATAGTCGGTCCTGTAATCTCCGGCATGGAACAGGATGGGAACTCTTCCGTTCACCGCGGAATAGAGCGCCATTGCATCTTCGTTGTCGCAGTTAAACTTCTGGCAGTCGGGATGGAGCTTTATACCATGAAGGCCGCGTTCGATGAGAGCATCGACCTGTTCTGCCATGTCTTCAGCTCCCGGGAAGATGGATCCGAATCCGTAGAACTTGTCGGGATGGGCATTGACGGCACTGGCGATGAAGTCA
>JAEEOC010000008.1 GCA_016284035.1 Dehalococcoidales bacterium | reverse complement strand
CAGTACAGATTACAGGCTGAAACCCGCCTGTATGAAGTCGGAGTTGCTAGTAAACGCGAATCAGCATGTCGCGTTGAATACGTTCTCGGGCCTTGTACACACCGCCCGTCACGTCATGAAAGTCGGTAACACCTGAAGTCGATGGGCTAACCGCAAGGAGGCAGTCGCCAAGGGTGGGATTGATGATTGGGACGAAGTCGTAACAAGGTATCCGTAGCGGAAGCTGCGGATGGATCACCTCCTTTCTAGGGAGATTGTAGATTTGATCTACCACTCCTAGGTCGAATATCTGGTTTCCAGATACTTATTAAAAACCTATCTTCTTCCTTTCGCTATCCAGTGGTTAAGGCTTTTTCATATATAAGGGCTCTTTGGGCGATTAGCTCAGTAGGCTAGAGCACAGTCCTGATAAGACTGGGGTCCTTGGTTCGAATCCAAGATCGCCCACCATAAAACTGAATGGAAGCACTTCTCAAAAGGAAGTGCTTTTTTTTATTGTCTTTTCTACGCGTGGGCGCATTTCTGCTATACTTTTCCTATGGATAAGGATACCGGACTGGATCTCGAGACCCAAAGCTATCTTCAGGAGACTGAATCGATCGCTTCTATCGTCTCTATCATCGTCGATCGCCGACGTGAACTGGGGATAACACAGCGGAAACTGGCTGACATGTGCGGTCTGGCTAAATCATCCATCACCCGCATGGAGTCTTTTGAGACCATCCCCAATCTCGATACCTTATTACGTATCTTCCAGGCTCTTAAACTAAGACTGACGATTGTGAGGAAAAACTGATGAATTCACTGAATTACATTACCGACATCGTGTGCATCCCGTCTCAGGGCGAATATGATGCAATCAAGGAACTTATCGAAGAAGAGAAGGGCGTCATCGGCTCTGTCATCAAGGGGTCTATGGAGACCAAGCCGGGCAAGGTGATGTTCTTGGATTTTGAGACCTTTGCTGCAGTGATCTGCAGGTCGGGTTTCGGTGCTGTCGCAACTTCTCTGACTATTCCGCAGCTTTTTAAGGAATACGGGACCAAACTGGAAAGGATCTACCTTGTCGGTACGTCCGGGGGCAAGGAAGGCGGCATCTACAAGGTCGAGAATTGCTACAATGAGGTCGATCTCCGTCCTTTAGGCTATGCAATGGGCGAATCTCCGGATATGCCTTTGAGCTATAAAACAGAGGATGATCTCTTCGGAGATCTGCAGAAAGCCAATTCTCTCACGGTCTCACGTTTCGTCGTCGATTTCCCGGATACTTCTCTCTATCTCGGTATGAACAAGCTGCCGCAGCTCATCGATATGGAAGACTATCAGTTCATGGCTTCCACGGATGGCAGGGATATCAAACGTTACATCATCCGCGGTGTCTCAGATGCCGGATCGGGTGATGACTGGCAGGCTAACACCAAACGAGTCATGAAAGAGATATGGAATATTTTCCTTAAGATATTCGACAGGGAATGATACTTAAACGTATAATATCAAATCACTAAAATGAAATGAGGCGCAAAATGGGCGTTTTTACACAAGATAGCAGCAAGACAGAAGCATTACTCAAGACAGTCAGGGAAAGCGATGTAAAGTTCATCGAGCTCTGGTGTACCGATGTACTTGGTCAGCTCAAGAGTATTGCGATCTCTCCCAATGAACTCGAAGGTGCTTTGACCGACGGTATGGGTTTTGACGGATCCTCCATCGAAGGCTTTGCCAGAATCGATGAGAGCGACATGGTCATGGTCCCTGATCCTGATACCTTCAGGATCCTTCCGTGGAATGATGACGAATTCGGTAAAGTCGCCCGCATGATCTGCGATATCAAGACTCCGGAAGGAGAGGACTACAAGGGCGATCCCCGACATGCACTGAAAGTCGTCCTTAAGAAAGCTGCCGATATGGGCTATACCTTCTGTGTCGGTCCTGAGCTTGAGTATTTTTACTTTGGAAACAACCGTTCCGTCGATCCTATCGATCTTGGCGGTTACTTCGATCTGACTCCGCTGGATAAGACCAATGCCCTCCGACGACAGAGCGTACAGAATCTTGAGAAAATGGGCATCGTAGTTGAATTCTCCCATCATGAGAATGCACCTTCCCAGCAGGAAATCGATATGCGCTACTGTGAAGCCCTCAAGATGGCCGACCAGGTCATGACTTTCAAGTACATCATCAAGAAAGTCGCTCTCGACAATGATGTCTATGCCTCATTTATGCCGAAACCCATCCTTAAGCAGAACGGCAGCGGTATGCACTGCCATCAGTCTCTCTTCAAGGGCAACGTGAATGCATTCTTCGATGCCAACATGGAGTACAGTCTTTCTGAGATCGCACGACAGTACACTGCCGGTATCCTGAAGTATGCACCTGAATTCACTGCAATCACTAACCAGTGGGTGAACTCTTATAAGCGATTGGTCCCCGGTTATGAAGCTCCTGTCTATTTGTCCTGGGCCCGACGCAACCGATCTGATCTGGTCAGGATCCCCCAGTACCGACTTGGCCGAGAGAAGGCAACCCGCATCGAGCTTCGAAGCCCGGATCCCGCCTGCAACCCGTATCTGGCATTCGCTGTTCTTTTGGCTGCCGGCCTCAAGGGTATCGAAGAAAAACTGACACTTCCTGCACCTATCGAAGACAATGTCTTCGAAATGACACAGGAAGAACGGGATGCCCGTGGCATCGGCACTCTTCCCGGTACTTTGGCAGAAGCTTTGGCTCTCACCGAAAAGAGCGAACTTGTCAGAGAAGCTCTGGGCGATCATATCTTCCATGCATTCATTGAGAACAAGAAGCGCGAATGGAACGAATACAGGACTCAGATCACTGAATTCGAGATCAACCGATATCTCCCGATCCTCTGATCCGGATCTAAATAAAGCAATCAAAAGTGCAGGACCGATAGCAAAATTGGTTTTGCACTTTTCTTTTTATACAATAGTCATATGACATACATACCTGATAAGACAGCTTCCGGTATCTATATCCATATTCCGTTCTGCCGAAGGAAGTGCGGATACTGTTCTTTTGTTTCTTATGAAGATGACAGCAGGATCGGTGAGTATGTCAGTTCGTTGATCCGCGAGATCCGCGGAAGACAGGTCGATAACAGGTCTGTCGATACGGTGTTTTTCGGCGGAGGCACTCCCAGTCTCCTCACTTCTTCGCAATACTATACGCTGTTGAATACTATTTATGATCATTTTTCTGTATCTGATAAATGTGAGATCACTACTGAAGCCAATCC
Organism: Dehalococcoidales bacterium; assembly: GCA_016284035.1. Taxonomy (GTDB): domain Bacteria; phylum Chloroflexota; class Dehalococcoidia; order Dehalococcoidales; family UBA1222; genus UBA1222. The sequence continues at coordinate 20,727 of JAEEOC010000008.1, read as the reverse complement.
CGGAACAGTGGATAAAGTGGGATTGAAGGATCTCCACAGTATGGGATTCAATCGTCTGAGTCTGGGCATCCAGAGCCTGGATGATGACGATCTGAGATATCTCGGCAGGATCCATGACCGGGAAGAAGCTCTTTTAGCTATAAAGGATGCTCGATCGGCAGGATTCGATAACATCAATATCGATCTTATCTACGGACTGCCGGAAAGGCGTCCGGGCGTCTGGCCGAAAGTCCTGGATGAAGTCGGGAAGCTCGAGATCACACATCTCTCCATGTATGCTCTGACTCTTGAAGAAGATACGCCGCTGGCAAGGAGCATCACTTTAGGAAAGCATGCCCCGCTCAGTGATGATAAGGCGGCCGATGATTATGATGCTGTCGATAGGGCAGGACTTCCTTTTGAGCAGTACGAGATTTCCAATTGGGCGCTTCCTGGTCTTGAGTGTCGGCATAACCTCAAATACTGGCATCGTCATGATTATCACGGCTTCGGTGTCGCTGCTCACTCGTGTGTCGGGAGAGAACGCTTTGCCAATACCGATGATCTTAAGGGCTACATCGATGATCCTCTTGATTCAGTGGATTTCAGAGAGGAACTGGATGATGAGAAGATGATGGGAGAGACTATCATGCTGGCACTGAGGACGTCTGAAGGTGTCAGATTTGATGACATCTCCCGTATATTTAATGTAAAATTCGAGGATAGATTTGGGCATGAAATAAGTGATCTCATGAGGGATGGTCTTGTTGAAAGGTCGTCTGCGGGGATCAGACTGACGAAGAGAGCGAGACTGCTCGGCAATCAGGTCTTCATGCGTTTTATTTAGATATGGATCAGAGTCATATTCGTAATTTTTGTATCATAGCTCATATCGATCATGGTAAGTCGACACTGGCCGACAGGATGATCGAGATGACAGGTGCTTTGCGTCAGGAAGAGATGAGCGAGCAGGTCCTCGACAGCATGGAGCTGGAGAAAGAGCGCGGCATCACCATCAAAGCTAAAGCTATCCGTTTGAAGTACATCGCTGACAACGGCGAAGAGTATATGCTGAATCTTGTGGACACTCCGGGACATGTTGATTTCTCATATGAAGTATCCCGTACATTAGTTGCCTGCGAAGGCGCTATCCTTCTGATCGATGCCACCCAGGGCATTCAGGCCCAGACTTTGGCAAACGTCTATCTTGCGATGGAAAACGATCTGGAAATCCTTCCCGCATTGAACAAGATCGATATGGTGACGGCTGAAGTCGACCGTGTCATGGGCGAAGTCACTGGTGTCTTGGGTTATACCGAAAAGGAAACATATAAGGTATCCGGCAAGACCGGCACCGGCGTCCGTGAACTAATCGAAGCGGTCATTGAAAAGGTTCCTCCGCCTTCGGGTGATCCTGAAAAGCCTGCCAGAGCTCTCATTTTTGATTCACACTATGACCGTTATAAAGGCGTAGTTGCATATGTCCGTGTCGTTGATGGCAATATCATGCGCGGCGACAAGATCAAACTGATGGCACAGGGAACCGAAGTTGAAGTGCTTGATGTAGGTTACTTCTCACCGCGTGAATGTCCCGTAGATGGCCTTATGTGTGGTGAAGTAGGGTACATTGCGACCGGTCTCAAGCAGGTAGGAGATTGTCCGGTAGGGGATACTATCACGAAGATATCCGATCCGGCATCGGAAGCATTGGGTGCCTATCAGGCTGCCAAGCCGATGGTGTTTGCAGGAATCTTCCCCACATCTGTCTCTGATTATCAGGATCTGCGTGATGCTATGGAGAAACTTAAGCTCAATGATGCAGCATTGACCTTTGAGATGGAGAACTCTCCCCTTATGGGACATGGTTTCAGATGCGGTTTCCTTGGACTTCTGCATATGGATATCGTTTATGAGCGATTGGAACGTGAGTTCGGACTTGCTCTTGTCATTACCGCTCCCGGTGTGAGCTATCTCATCACCAAGAATACCGGCGAGACCATAACTGTTACGAATCCCTCGGAATTTCCTGATCCCAGCGAGATCACATCGATGCAGGAGCCTTGGGTGAATGTCCATATCATTACTCCGGCTGCTTATATCGGCACTGTTATGGAGATGGAAAGAGACTGTGGCGGTATCCACAAACATACGGAATATCTCGGTGTTGCTATGGGTGAGGATAAATCCGCACAGCGAGTTCAGCTCGATTATGACATGCCGTTACGGGCTATCATCACTGATTTTTACGATAAGCTCAAGAGCCGTACCCGCGGGTATGCCTCTTTGGATTATGAACTCGAGGGATACCGTGAGACGCGGTTGGTCCGTGTCGATATCCTGGTGAACGGCGAGATGGTGGATGCATTCAGCCGTATCGTACCGCCTGAACAGGCACAGTCAGTCGGACGTGCTCTTGTCCACAAACTGCGAGGAGTCATCCCCAGGCATCTCTTTGTCATTCCAATTCAGGCCTGTGTCGGCGGCAGGATCCTGGCCCGTGCGGACATCGCTGCACGCCGAAAAGATGTTCTTGCCAAGTGTTATGGCGGTGACATCACGCGAAAACGAAAACTTCTGGAAAAACAGAAGGAAGGCAAGAAGAAGATGAAGACCATCGGTCGGGTAGAGGTGCCTAAAGAAGCATTCCTCAGCGTTCTCACCACTGACGAAGAGTCTGATTAATCCTCTTCTTCAAATGTATATCTGGCGTACGGTCTGTCGCCAGTTGCCTGTTCAAAGAAATGATCTGCAGCTTCATCTGCCGGAAGGATATCATCCGCAGGTCTGATACTGTTGAGAAAACGTTTTATGGTGGGATCTGTCATGATGTCCTTCTTTTCGATCCGGCGTCTCAAGACGATGCCGTCCAGAGACCTGCAGCGTGAGAGCGCCACATAAGTCTGCCCGTGGGCAAAAGCCCCATATCCCATATCGATCATGACTTTTTCAAAAGTCTTTCCCTGGCTTTTGTGGATAGTCACCGCCCAGGCCAGCATGACCGGGAATTGCGTAAAGCTTCCCACTGTTTCTGTCATAAGCAAGGAATTTTCGATGGAATAGCGGAAGATCTCCCATTTGTATGGCTGTATCTCAGCCAGTGTCTTGTCCTGGAATTCGACGAGAAGAGTGGTCCCGTCCGGCTTTTGGTTGATCTTGAGAAGCTTTCCCAGTGTGCCATTGACCCAGCGTTTAGAACCGGCGTCATTGGCGGTCATCATAATCTGAGCCCCTTCTTTGAGATAGAGCTCAGCGTTGGTCGGGAGGTATTCTTTGGTGAAGGTTCCTTCGATCTCACCCTCGAACATCTGGGTGCTGCCGGGAAGACGGTCCAAATGTGCCTGATTGATATCATTTGCGACTTTGTTGGTGGTCGTGAGACAGATATAGTAATCGTCGTCAGGCAGTTCAAAATCCTGGACGTAGCGGGAGTTGATCCGCTGGAGTTCCTTTGCTGTCAGCGTATTATCTCGGATGCTGTTGAGGATAGAGACGAATTCGTTATCTTTCTGACGGAAGATCTTGGACAGTTCGATCTTCCAGATCGGCATTGTAGCAAGTACTTTGGATGAGAAGAAGTAGGGGGAATCGTAGATATCCATAAGGGCTTCTTCATCATCGTGTGTGATGACAGGCGGAAGCTGATATAGATCGCCTATGAAGATCATCTGGATGCCGCCGAAAGGATGTCCTGGTTTAGGACCATGCAGCTTGAGAAAGCGGTTCACACAGTCCAGAAGGTCTGCTCTCACCATGGATATCTCATCGATGATGATCATATCTAAGTTTTTGACGATCTTTTTGCGGTTCCCGGGATGCAGTTCCGCGACGGCATCAGGGGTGATGCCGGGTTTGAAACCAAAGAAGGAGTGGATCGTTTGTCCGGAAACATTGAGAGCTGCGACTCCGGTGGGGGCGAGGACGACCATCCTTTTATGAGTATTGTTCTTGAAGAAACGCAGGAGAGTCGATTTGCCGGTACCGGCCTTGCCCGTGATGAACAGGGAGACGTTGCTGTATTCCATGAGCTGGAAAGCCTGTTTGAATTCAGGGGTCAGTTCGATCTTGTAGTCAGTGGTTTCCGGTGATTCAGTACTCATAATCTAATAATACCATTTGTCCCTGACCATTTTTTAACATGAAAAGTAATACTTTAGTGGTTACAGTTGTTTGCTTTTTGTCTTTACTTTTATAATGCGCTAAACTAAATAATACTCCTCGTTATTTTCATGGATAAGGAAGAGCATGAATAAACTCTACACCATCGGTCATATCCATGGGGTGCCTATAAAGATCAATCTGATCTTGATCTTTGTCCTTGTTTTTGTGGTTTTTGATGCCTCTTCCAATTATTATGCACTGCTTTATCCCGAGTTTAGTATTGTTGAAAAATTCGGGCTAGGCGTTATGACTTCTCTGGCGCTCTTCCTCTCGCTCCTGATACATGATTATGCCCATTGTATGGCTGCCAAGTTATGCGATGTTGGCATTAAACAGGTCAAGATGACTATTTTCGGCGGAATCATCACGTTCCATGGCGGTTTCCCAACACCTAGGAAAGAACTCATCGTTGCGTTCGTAGGTCCATGGGTGAGCTGTCATCTGGGTCTTGCCTGTTTCTTAGCCTCATTTGTTTTCTATAACGAATACGCCATGTGGATCAGTGATATGTTCTACTGGCTCGGGTATGTCAACACCGTGATTGCACTTTTCAATCTTCTACCCGGTTATCCTTTGGATGGAGGTATGATCATCAGTGCGTTGATATGGCGCAAGACTAAGAGTGAATCCAGCGCAGTCAAGGGTACCTGTTATACAGGTTATACTTTTGGCGCATTGTTTATGATCTTGGGTATCATTTCGATCATTAGGCATATCATTCCGTTAGGTGTCCTCAGTTTTGTTATCTGTTGGCTCTTTGTTGTTTCTTCAAGAGAGGCTCTGATCGATATCAGGCGAAGAGATACATATTCTAACTTTCCTATTTCAGGTATTCTCAATAGCGAGTATATTCCATGTTATGCCTATGAGAGGATCCATAAGGTCGCAAGGAGAGTCCGCAGTAAGTCTAATGATTCGGTAATCATCGTGCTGATCGGCAGTGAAGTGATAGGAACCATTAATAGAGATGTCCTTTATGATCATGCTCATTCGACAGAGACGATTCAGTCTCTTATGGATCCCATTGATTCCATCTATGCCAGTATCGAGTACCCTCCTGAACTGGTATATGACATCATGAAGACCAATCGTTTGATGCTGCTTCCGATCCTGGATGGCGAGCGTCTTTTAGGCTTTGTAGATATCGATAATGTGAGGACTCTGTTTGACACAGAATATCTTGGTACGTATAATACTCTATCGTATAGTTCAATGTGAGCCTTGCCCGAGTGGCGCAATGGTAGCGCAACTGACTTGTAATCAGTAGGTTGTAGGTTCGAGTCCTATCTCGGGCTTACGTTAAAAAATGAATATGGGCAGATGCCGGAGCGGTTAATCGGAACAGACTGTAAATCTGTCGCACTCAGTGCTACAAAGGTTCGAATCCTTTTCTGCCCAAACCTTATGATAATGAGACACTTCCCTTGGAAGTGTTTTTTTATGCCTTTTTTCAAGGCTGTGATTTGCCTGAAAGCGCTTTTCAGTTTAAACTATCTTATTATCTTGAACCCAGATCGCTGCCCCACGGAAGGATGTGAGAAGTATACGATGAAGACGGGCGTGTCTGACTGATCTGTCATTCTGACACGTTTATATACTGCTTGTTATGAAAAGGATTGCGATGTTTTGCATCCATTCATATCCATTGGCTACTTCCTCAAACCGTGGTGTGGGTGGCATGAGTGTATACATATTAGAGACAGCTAAAAGGCTGGGCGAACAGGGTTTTATCGTAGATATATTTACTCATGCGATGTGGGGATATGAAGACTTCACACCATACCGTAATGTCCATATAATCCATCTGCATTCGTTGCCGATGGGCCTTCAGACCAACGATATTCCGTTTTATTCTTCTGATGTCTCCGATGAGATCTCCCGTTTCATGGTAGATAACGATATCTATTATGACGTCATCCATTCTCATTTCTGGGTATCAGCACTGATCGGCGATGTCGTATCCCGGCGTTTCAGGATTCCTCATGTCGTGATGTTCCATTCTTTGGGGGCTGTTAAGAAAGCACTGCTTAGCGATTATCAGGATCATATCTCACGTATCAAAACAGAGATGTCCTTGATGGAGAATGCTTCCTGTATCGTCATTCCAAATGAGACTGAACTCGGGGTCATGAAGAAGTATTATGGCTATGACTCTGATCGTTATCGCATCATCCCATGCGGTGTCGATCTTGATCTCTTCTACGCCACCATGCGTAAGACAGCCAAACATGAAGTTGGCTTTGATACTTATGACCGCATCATTCTGTGCGTTGGAAGATTGGAGCCCATCAAGGGTGTCAATCTTGCGATAAGGGCCTTGGCGCTGACTAAGAGCAATGCGCGGATGGTCTTTATCTGTGGGGAGAACCAGGGCGCACGGATCATCGGCCTTAGAAAACTGGCCAAAGAGCTGAAGGTCGAATCCCGGGTGCAGTTCATCGAAGACGTCCCAAATTATGATATGCAGAAATACTATAGTGCTTCCGATATGCTTCTTAATCCTGCTTACTATGACAGCTGTTCTTTATCGGTCATGGAATCATTGGCATGTGGTACTCCGGTCGTCTCGACAGCGACTGGTGTTGCACCGGATATCGTGCAGGATGGTTATAACGGCGTCATCGTTGATACATCATCGGCTGCTCTGGCGAAAGGCATCGATCAGCTGTATAAGAAGCTTGGCAGTAGGCGCTTCAACAAGCAGTCTCTTATCAAATCCATCGAGGACTATTCATGGGATGTGATAACAGAAAAGATGATCAAGCTGTATGACGTGCTTATTTCCTGCTAGACAAATAAAAATAGTTTGCTATATAATACCGAACAATCTTGCTTTTTATGCTTGAAATGAGTATAACTATGTGAGAAATGAAATAAAGGGAGGAACAGATAGATGATAAAGAATATTATTGTTTGTTTGGATGGTTCTACCATGGCAGAACAGATCCTTCCTTTCGTTAAGGATCAGGCCAAAGGCCTTGGTGCAAAGCTGACTTTGCTCCAGGTCATAGGCGGAACTACTCAGGTCCTGTCCACGGCTTCTCTCGAAGCTGGCATGATGGTATCTCCCACTGGTGCAGATATCGCATTGTCGCTCGAGCAGATGAATGCTATCAAAGATGATGTACAGCATTATCTTGATGGGCATGTCGAAGAACTGAAGAGGGATGGTATTGAGGCAGAAGGCGTTATCGTGAATGGTAAAGCTGGACCTGCCATAATCGACTATTCCGTTGCCAATAACGCTGACATGATTGCAATCGTAACTCATGGCAGAAGTGGTATTGGCAAAGCAGTCTACGGCAGTGTTGCCGACTACGTACTTAAAAATTCGGGCATTCCCACTTTAGTATTCAAGCCAAAAGACAATTAGTCTTTAGGAAAAATCAAAAGAGGGTTGCCCAAACAGCAACTCTCTTTTTTTTATATATGACAATTAGAATTTTGGGGCGAGAAATAAGAAGACAAAGGAGGTAAATACAATGAGTCAATCAGAGATTATTTCACTAATAACCATTATTCTGTTTGCTGTTGGCATGGTACTCGTTGGTATCATGACTCAGAAAAAGGCTCGCACGATGGATAATTTCCTTCTCGGCGGGCGAAAGATCGGTCCGTGGCTGTCGGCATTCTCCTATGGCACGGCATACTTCTCAGCAGTGGTTTTCATCGGCTATGCCGGTACTCACGGCTGGAGAGTCGGTCTCGGTTCCCTTTGGATCGGTATGGGCAATGCCGTTATCGGTTCACTTTTGGCATGGGTCGTCCTTGGCGCTAAGACCAGGGTCATGACTCGAACATTAGATGCAAAGACCATGCCTGATTTCTTTGCAAAACGATTCTCATCCACCCCTATGAAAATATATACGGCAGCGGTTATTTTCATCTTCCTCGTACCTTACGCTGCCGGCGTCTACAAAGGTCTTGGTACCCTCTTCTCCGCGGTATTCTCCGGTGCCAGTGAAGTCACCTGTATGCTGATCGTAGCTATCATTACAGCTATCTACCTGGTGCTCGGCGGCTACATCGCATCTGCTATCAACAATTTCATTCAGGGCATGATCATGCTGATCGGTGTCGCACTGATCGTCATCATTCTCCTTGCTCAGCCTGAGGTCGGTGGTATCGGCGGCATGATCTCCGGTCTTTCAAATGTATCTGAAAGTCTTACCGATATCTGGGGCGGCCAGTTCGGAGGATTCCTTCTGACTAATATCCTTTTGACCAGTTTTGGTACATGGGGTCTTCCTCAGATGGTCCACAAGTACTATGCCATCAAAGATAAGTCTTCCATCAAGATCGGCGCCATCATTGCTACCGCTTTCGCTGTCGTTATCGGCTGCGGTGCATACTTCATCGGTTCTATGAGCCATCTTTTCATCGATGCTGCTGCCGACGGCATGCCGGCTATTGCAGGCGGTTACGATGCTGTTGTTCCTTTCATTTTGACCAAGGTGTTCTCCGGTTCCATCGGCCTCAACATCGTTCTGGCAATCATGCTGGTACTCCTTCTTTCCGCATCAATGTCGACACTCTCTTCACTGGTTATTACTTCCAGCTCTGCAGTTGCTGTCGATATGACTTCGGTCATCAAACCTAATATGGATAAGAAGAAAGAGATGCTCCTCATGCGAGGTCTCTGTGTTGTCTTCGTTCTGGTTTCCTTCTTCTTTGCTACTCAGAACATTTCCTTCATCGTCAACCTGATGTCCTTCTCATGGGGCGTCGTTGCCGGTGCGTTCCTTGGTCCTTACCTCTGGGGTCTGTACTCCAAGAAGATCACCAAGGTCGGAGCCTGGTCCGGTATGGTCATCGGTCCGGTTTTTATCCTGGCCATGATCGTCTTCTACACCGTTACCAAGGGCTTCTCTGCTGCTATCAACCAGGCTGCTCTGCTCGGTATCATCGCCATGGCTCTGTCTGTTGTGGTCACTCCTCTTGTTTCTCTCTTCACCAAGAAGTTTGAGCAGAAACACATTGAGACAGTCTTTGCTCCTTGCGACGACTAAGGAAAGATTTGTTAAAAAGAAAAGGCCTTCCGCACGGAAGGCCTTTTTTGTATGTTCAGGATTATGGGATAGGGGATTATTCGCTGACGTCTTTATCGGCGTCTTCACATTCGCAGCAGCAACAACCGTCTTCTTCGGCTTCTTCAGCAGCAGCTTTTTCTGCTTCTTTTGCAGCTTTCTCAGCTTCTTTCTTGGCAGCGCTCTCAGCTTTGATGTTGTCGATGGTCTTCTGAGCTTCTTCAGCCTTGATGTAATGTGCTTTGGCTGCTTCACAGAATTCAAGTACTGCTTCATCGACTTTTGCCGGATCTTCTACGAAGAGGTTGTAGTAATATTCGCCGATCTTCTTGAATTCTTCTTTGGCGTTGTACTTTTCAGTGTTGATGGTATTGTTGAGCTTGGTTATCTCGATGGCGTCACTGGTCTTATTGCCAATGTTCTTGGCGCCCTGTTTGATTTTATCCATGAAAGCCATAGTGAAAGCCTCCTTTGTCTATTACTTTCACTTTAATATTAGCACATCCAAAGCCCCTTTTATATAAAAAAAGAGCTGCTCAGCAGGCTGAGCAGCTCTCTGAAATAAGCGATGCTTTTTCTATTCGCTTCGGAGCGCGATGACAGGATCTTTCTTCGCGGCGGATGATGCCGGGATAAGACCAGAGATGAGGGTCAGTAAGACGCTGATGACGACCAGGATGACAGCGACTCTCCAGTCGAGCATTGCGGATGCACCGGTGTTGGTGAGGGCTCCGATCAGTAAGTTGATGGGGATAATGAGCAGATATGTTATTCCGACGCCCAAGAGACCTGCCAGCAGACCGATGATCAGTGTCTCAGCATTGAATACGCGGGAAACATCTCGTTTGGATGCGCCCATGGCACGAAGGATACCGATTTCCTTGATCCTTTCGAGTACGGAGATATTGGTGATGACGCCGATCATGATGGACGAAACGATGAGGGAGATGGCGACGAATGCGATGAGAACATAGCTGATGACATTGATGATCGTAGTGACCGATTTGAGAAGGAGTGCAGTGATATCGGTGTACTGTATGGCATATTCTTCATCACCATTTTCGGTCTGGAACTTATTGTAGTCATTGATGAAAGCAGTGAGCTGATCTTTGGATTCGATGTCCTTGGGATAAATGGAGATGGATGCGGGGTCATCAAGATCCATTACGCCGAGTTTAGCGATGTTCTTTTCATATGTAGAAGAGCTCTCGCGGGCAGGCAGCATATCAGCAAACATCTTGATCAGGGCTTCTTCGCTCATAGTCTCTGTGAGCGAAGCAAACTGAGCCTGTTCTTCGGCCGGTCGGGTCATCATATAAGCTTTGATCATATCGAGGGTAATGGTAACAGTCTCGTCTGCTTCGAAGGGAAGACCGGTGAAGACATCGGTATCAGGATCCTCGAGTTGTGCTTTAACTATGTCGGTCTCGTATATCTTTTCAGAGACATAGCGGGTAAGGGAAGCCTGGTATCCGATGGAACCGCCGCTGGTGGATGTCAAGGTATCTTTCTTAGGTCGTGCGATACCGGCGATCTTGAGAGTCAGACCATTGTTGATCTTGTTGAGCATATATGCTGCATTATCACTCTGGTCCTCCCATTTTCGGGAGAACTTGTTGTACTGGTAGACATCAGGATTGATAACGAGTTTGAACTGAGTATTGAGAATATCGTCGTAAGAGAAGATCTTCTGTTCAGGTGCCTCAGCGGGTTCGCCGGACAGCGCTTTCTTGAAGATCTCATCGATCTCGTCCTGATCCATGAGACCGATGGAGTAGAGCATATAGTCGGTTACTTCGTTGTCTTCGGTGACGAAGAGGACCACTTCATCATAATTCCTGGGCCAGTTACCTGCGACGATATCGTATTGTGCCTCATAGAGCTTAGGATTCTCGATCATTTCCTGCCATACATCGCTGTTAAAGAGAGCTGATGAGCTGAACATCGAGCTTTGTCCACCGCGAAGTGAATTCAAGACGGAACTCGGGTTGACCTGAATGATGCCATCTGAGGTGTCAGCGGAATAGATCAGCAAAGGTGCAGAGAACGTGTACTGGACGCCGTTGATATACGGTTCGATCTCGCTTTTGTGATCTTCGAGATAAGCTTTGAATTCCTTCAGATTGTTGGACGTTATCTGGGTCGTCATGCTGTCGATGAGGTCGGTCATGATATTGAGAGAATACACAGCATCTTTGGCATGTTCTTCTTTTTCATCTGAAGCGACGGTGGCAAGGTTGCCGATGATCGAGGTCAGGTCGACAGATTGTTTTTCGATGACTATAGGATATGAAGCTAATGTGTCGCGTTCGATACCTTCGATGTAAGCATTGACACCTGTGGAGATCGAAGTGATCAGGGCGATGCCGATGATGCCGATACTGCCGGCACCGCTGGTCAGGAAAGTGCGGCCTTTCTTGGTCCTTAAGTTGTTGAATGAGAGGGAAAGTGCGGTGAAGAAGGACATACTGGGTCGCTTCTCTCTCTTGTTAGCAGATGCTTCATCATGTGCGGTGCAGGGGTTGGTGTCACTGATGATCTTGCCGTCAGCGATGCGGATGATACGGTTGGCATATGCCTCAGCCAAATCCGGGTTATGGGTCACCATGACCACCAGTTTATTTGATGCGATCTCTTTGAGGAGATCCATGATCTGGATGCTGGTCTCGGAGTCGAGAGCGCCGGTAGGTTCATCGGCTAAGAGTACATCTGGGTCGTTAACTAGTGCTCTTGCGATTGCGACTCGCTGCATCTGGCCGCCGGAGAGCTGGTTGGGTTTCTTATGGATATGGTCTTCGAGACCCACTCGGATGAGGGCCTGTCGGGCCTTTTCTCGCCGTTCTTTTCGGTTAAGACCTTTGAGGGTCAATGCCAGTTCGACGTTGGAAAGAACTGACTGATGAGGGATGAGGTTATAGCTCTGGAAGACGAAACCGATGGTATGGTTTCGGTAGGTGTCCCAGTCGCGGTCATTGTAACGCTTGGTGGACCGGCCGTTGATGATGAGATCGCCGGAATCATAGGTATCGAGACCGCCTATAATATTTAATAATGTAGTCTTACCGGAACCGGAGTGTCCCAGAATCGCTACGAATTCATTTTCGCGCAGCGTGAGACTTACGCCGTCCAGTGCTTTCTGTTCGATTTTGCCTACTTTGTAGGACTTCTTGATATCAACAACTTCTAGCATGGGTCATCCCTCAGTTTTTTGTTTCTAATAAGAGTAAAGCTCATAAATCTATTTAATTCAAATGATTTTAGTATTATATAAAAAAGTGCCCGCACATTTTAATGTTGCGGGCACGTAGTTAGCAAGTATTGAGCGGAAATAATTACTCGGAATCTTTGGGGGCTTCTTTTTCCACCTGCTTTTTCAGTTTAGAGATCTTCTTTTTGAGTTCTGCCAGTTCTGCTTCTAATTCATCGATCGTCTCGGCAGCTTCATTCTTGGGTTTGGCAGCTTTTTCTTTATTGGCTGCAGAACCTTCTTTCTTGATTGCTGATGAGATGTTCTGTCCGAACTGTTCGGCAGCCTTTCCGACGTCCTTGAATTTGGCTTTTACTTCTTCATCCTTGAAGCGGCCGGCGAATTCGGAGGCAGATGCGGCGGCGACGCTTCCCAGATCCTTTGCTTTGTTCTTCAGTTCAGGATCATTGAAGATCTGAGTGAGGGCCTGACCGAAGGTCTCAAAGATTGCGGCAAAAGAAGTTGCGATTCCTGGTTTCACTTCTTTAGGTGCTTCTTTTTCTTCTGTCTTGGCTTTAGCTTTGGCTTTTACTTCTTCCTTAGCTTCTGCTTTCTTGGGCTCGGCCTTTACGGTCTTTTTTGCGGCGGTCTTTTTAGGTGCAGCTTTCTTTGCGGCAGCTTTTTTAGGAGCAGCCTTCTTTGCTGCAGTCTTCTTTTCTTTTACCTCTTCGGCATTCTTTTCGATGGATTTTTCGGTTTTCTTTTCAGGTTTTGGCATATCGTTTATCCTCCAAAAGTATTAATAGTGCAGGGGTCTTTTGTTTTACTTAATTATAACCATTCTGATATGAATTGTTCATCATGACGTAGTTTTGCAGTCTTTGACAAAATATGGCCCCTCGTATATTATCTTTTGCATACAAAAAGTCCTTTCAAAGACTCAATATCGCTTGGCCGTTATTAGGACGACCTGAAAAATCTGCATGAGTATACGCTCATGTTGACTTTTATGTTGCGTTCTAATAGAATTAATCGGTAATTTTGCCCACGTAGCTCAGTTGGTAGAGCGCGTTCTTGGTAAGAATGAGGTCAACAGTTCGACTCTGTTCGTGGGCTTTCTAAAAAAAAGGAGTAATATGGCCAAGCAGAAATTTGAGAGATCTAAGCCCCATTGCAACGTCGGTACCATTGGTCACGTTGACCATGGTAAGACCACCCTCACAGCTGCCATTACCTGCGTACTGGCAAAGCGAGGCGGTGCTGAATTCCGAGCTTTCGATACCATCGATAACGCTCCGGAAGAAAAAGCACGAGGTATGACGATTGCTATTTCCCACGTCGAGTATGAAACTGCAACTCGACACTATGCCCACATCGACTGCCCGGGACATGCTGACTTCGTCAAGAACATGATCACCGGTGCTGCCCAGATGGACGGCGCAATCCTCGTTGTTAGTGCTCCTGATGGTGCTATGCCTCAGACCGTCGAACACGTTCTTCTTGCTCGACAGGTGCAGGTACCTGCTATCGTAGTTGCACTCAACAAAGTTGATGTCATGGATGATCCTGAACTTCTCGAACTCGTCGAGATGGAAATCCGTGAACTCCTCAACAAATACAACTTCCCTGGCGATGAAGTACCTATCGTTCGAATCTCCGCCCTCAAAGCCCTTGAATGTGGCTGCGGCAAAGAAGACTGCGAATGGTGCGGCAAGATCCTTAAGCTCATGGATGCCGTCGATTCTTATGTACCCATCCCTGATCGACCTAAAGATCTTCCTTTCCTTATGCCTATCGAAGACGTCTTCAGCATCAAAGGCCGAGGCACCTGTCCTACCGGTCGTGTTGAACGAGGTACCGTCAAGATCGGTGATGAAGTCGATATCGTTGGTCTCCATCACGAAACCAAGAAGGTCGTTGTTACCGGTATCGAAATGTTCCACAAGACCCTCGACGTTGCCGAACCCGGTGATGCCATCGGTATGCTTCTCCGAGGCGTTGAACGATCCGACATCGAACGTGGTCAGGTTCTGGCTGCCCCTGGTTCCATCAAACCTCACACCTATGCCGAAGCTGAAGTCTACGTTCTTAAGAAAGAAGAAGGCGGCCGACACACTCCGTTCCTCAATGGTTACAAGCCTCAGTTCTACATCCGAACAACTGATGTCACTGGTACCATCGAGCTTGAACCGGGCGTTGAAATGGTCATGCCTGGCGACAACACTCGCATGAAGATCCGACTTATCTATCCTGTTGCTCTTGAAAAGGGTCTTCGATTCGCTATTCGAGAGGGAGGCAGGACTGTTGGTGCTGGTGCCTTCACTAACATTCTTGAATAGTTATGTCTAAGAAAACAGAAGCAAGAATAATCATCAGTCTCGCTTGCACTGAATGCCAGGAACGCAACTACAGTTCTGAAAAGAATCGTAGGAACGACACTCAGAGACTCGAACTGAAGAAGTTCTGTCCCCGATGTGGCAAGCAGACTTTGCATCGTGAATCAAAGTAGGTTCACAAGTAAGGAATTAATTTAATGGCAAAACCGGAAGAAACAAAAAAGCGACCATCGCTTCCAAGTAGAATAATTGGAGAACTTAAGAAGGTTACATGGCCTACCAAAAAGGAGGCCATGTACCTCACCGGTTTGGTGTTGCTGGTCTCCGTAGTAATGGGTCTCGTCTTAGGCGGCCTTGACTACGTGTTTGCATGGTTCGTTAACACCGTATTATTGGGCTAGAGGAAGATATGACCGATAACGAATTTAGATGGTATGTCGTTCATACCTACTCTGGTTACGAAAAGAGAGTGATCGAATCACTCGATCTTCGACGTTCGTCTCTTGACCAGGATGGCGATATCGAGGAATACATCATTCCGGAAGAGACAAAGACAAAGATACAGGGCGGCAAGAAGGTCGAGGTCGTCAGCAAGATCCTGCCAAGTTACATCTTGGTCAAGATGAGAATGAATGACGCATCCTGGGCCATTGTCCGCAATACATCGGGAGTTACCGGATTCGTTTCCGGTGATGATGGTCCGATCCCTTTGTCTGACGAGGAGTATGAAGAAATCTGCCGTCAGATGAATGCCGATGAACCTCGTATCGAAGTCGGATTCAAAGAGGGTGAAAGTGTCCGCATCACCGATGGTCCTTTTGCAGAATTCATCGGCAATGTCAGCGACATCGACTCAGAGAAGGGCAGGGTACGAGTCATGCTCTCACTCTTCGGTCGTGAGACCCCCGTTGAATTGGATTTTATGCAGGTAGAAAAGCTCTAATAGGGCTCTAGTTTTACAGGAGAAAATTTAAAGTGGCGAAGAAAGTTGCGGCTATAATCAAACTGCAGATCCCAGCCGGACAGGCAAATCCTGCCCCTCCGATTGGTCCTGCGTTAGGTCAGCACGGCGTCAACATCATGGGTTTCTGTAAGGAATACAATGAGAAGACCGCTAATCAGGTCGGCTCTATCGTTCCTGTAGAGATCACAGTCTACGCTGACCGATCCTTCACGTTCATCTGCAAGACTCCTCCCACCACTGACCTTATCAAGAAAGCTTTAGGCGTTGACAAGGCCAATGGCAAGCCGGGTCATGATGAACCTCTGGTTTTAACTAAAGAGATGCTGCGCAACATCGCTGAGCAGAAGGCAAAAGATGCCAACGCCAACGATATCGAAGCTGCGGAACGAGCTGTTGCCGGTACCGCACGCAGCATGGGTGTAAAGGTAGAAGACTAAAATGGCTAAATACGGTAAGAAACACATTGAAGCACTTAAGCTCGTAGAAAAGGGTAAACTCTACGAACCTAAAGAAGCATTAGAGCTGGCTAAGAAGGCAGCTTGTGCGAAATTCGATGAGACCGTTGAGATGCATTTACGAATGGGACTCGATCCCCGTCAGGCAAACCAACAGGTCCGCGGTGTCGCACTGCTCCCTGCCGGCTTGGGCAAGGAAGTCAAGATCTTGGTATTCGCTACCGGCGATGCCGAGAAAGCTGCTCTGGCAGCTGGCGCTGACTACGCCGGATCTGACGAGATCATCGCTAAGATTTCCGAAGGTTGGCTTGATTTTGATGTTGCCATCGCTACCCCTGATATGATGGGTAAAGTTGGTAAACTGGGTAAGGTCCTCGGACGAAAAGGTCTTATGCCTAATCCCAAAGCAGGTACTGTAGTCGCACCTAATGATCTTGCCCGAGCTATCGATGATGCCCGCAAAGGCCGAGTCGAATACAAACTCGACCGACAGGCCATCATCCATGTCGTCATCGGCAAAGCTTCTTTCGATGTCGATAAGCTCTATACCAATATGGCTGCTCTGATGGAAGCCGTGGTCCATTCCAAACCGGCTGGTGCCAAGGGTCAGTACATCAAGAGCGTATTTGTAAAGACTACTATGGGTCCCGGCATTGCAGTCGACACCCGACTGGCCAGCGATCTCAAAGTAGACTAGGTTTCCTTTTTAACAACAGAATATCCGTTATCTTAAGACAGTGGGTGTCGGGAACGACTTAATGGATGGCCTACCGAGGATAAAACGAACAAATTACATTATCTCTCAAATGTGATTGGTTTTTATAGAAGTCCTTGCGCCATTCCCCGCAAGGACTTTTTTTATGAGGAGGTGAATACTTAATGAGAAAGAATGTTAAAGCACAGAAGATCGACGAGATCCAGAGTTCATTGACTGGTTTCGAATCTGCTGTAGTAACAACCTATCAGGGCATCAAGACTCCTGACCTGGTTTCATTACGACATAAGCTCCGAGAGAACAACATCGAGTATAAGGTCGTCAAGAACACCTTTGTACGCCGTGCAATGGCTGCATTGGGTCATGATGCTATCGCTGAAAAACTCGATGGTCCTATCGCTATCGCGATCGGTCACGAGGACATGGTCGCTCCTATGAAGGTCATGTCCGATTATATCTCATCATCTGGTATTCAGATGGAGATCATCGGCGGTTTCCTTCCTGATCAGTGGCTTACCCCCGAAGACGTCAAGGTTTATGCCAAACTTCCTTCAAAGGAACAGGCACACTTCTTGATCGCATACTTATTACAGAGCCCAGTCCGTTCTTTGGCTATCGCTTTGAATGCACGCCGAGAACAGTTAGAAGCCCAGGCATAAATATTAATTAATAAGGAATAATAAAATGGCTAAATTTACTACTGAAGAATTTATCGAAGCAATCAAAGAAATGTCAGTCGTTGAACTCAACGACCTTGTCAAGGCAATCGAAGAAGCCTTCGGTGTCAGCGCTGCCGCTCCTGTAATGGTCGCTGGTGGTGCCGCTGCCGGTGCTGCTGCTCCTGCTGAAGAAGAAAAGACTGAATTCAATGTCGTCCTCAAGGCTGCCGGTGACAACAAGATCAACGTCATCCGAATCGTCCGTGAACTTACCGGTCTCGGTCTTAAAGAATCCAAGGACCTCGTTGAAGGCGCTCCTAAAGTCGTCAAAGAAGGCGTCAGCAAGGAAGATGCCGCTGCTGCCAAGGCTAAGCTTGAAGAAGTCGGCGCTACTGTTGAACTTCAATAGTCTTTAGACAGTACAAATACTGATGAATCAAAAGGAAGGACAGTTCTGAACTGTCCTTCCTTTATTTATTAATAAGGGGCAGTATGCGTTTAGTAATCAGTTCGGTCAGGGCTTTGAGACCAATGGCTGTCAGGACACTGATGATGAAGAATAGGATTATCTGAGCGGGAGCTCTGTATACGAGATCGCTCAATCCAAACTGTTCGGACAGGAAATAATCATGTGTTATATATATAAATAAGGAAAGCTTGTCGCACCATGCGATGAATCTGCTCTTGGCCAGGTCATCTACGAACTGAATGCTATCGGTCATCAGTTTAACGGTGTGAAAGATCCACAGACCGAGTACGGCGTGAGTCATGTGGACTGTAACCAAGTCGTAGATAGCGGTACCGTCAGCATATCTTCGGACGATCAAGCGGGCAGCCATAGCTGCAACCATTCCTGCGGAAAGGAGGATATAGTTCTTTTTTGTGATAGGGGACTTATCCTTGCCCGAGATATAGCCGATGTAGAAACTGGTCAAAGGGATAATATTGATCCTGAACAGACCGAGTATGATGCAGAGTGCTATCAATACCGGCAGTACTATCTTGTTGTTTATAACTGTCTTTTCTTCGATCTTCTTTATAGCAATGAGCTCCAGGTAACAGACCATGATAACAGTGATGAACCACAGATGTGTCAGACCGCCCAACGCACCGGTCTCATCGATTCCCGGTAAGAATGCAGCGATCCAGGGCAACCCCTGAAAGTTAAGACCAAATATGATGACATCTTTTACAGATGGTGCAGTGCTCATGACGATGAGCTCATAGACTATCACTATTGCGACCCATATGATGGCGGGTATGCAGATCTTCTCCCATCTTTGAAAGAACCATTTTCCTGGAGAAGTTAAGCTCTTTGTGCTGTAAAGGTAGCCGGATATTATAAAGAACACGTATACACCGACGTTCAGCACCTGGGCTATCCATGAACCGAAAAAGCCGGTCAGATGACACATGATGACCATCAGCATAGCTAGTACTCTTAGGAGCGAGATGCTGTTGTCTTTTTCCATATCAATCTGATCCTTGATTTTGATTAGCTGTATTATCGTCTCTTTCAAAGATAATGACAATCATTAACTGACTGCTTGGGTAAATACAAAAAAACGGCTTGACTATGAGAATTTTTTATTGACATTAGTTGACGATATGTGTATATTAGGCATAACTACATCTAAAAGGGAGGTGGTGCGTCTGTTTATAGGAAGAGCGGTCCAAACTAAACGCGGGCACAATAGGGTTTTAACTTTTGCTTTTGCCGCATGAACTATCCAAGGATAGGGAGTGCATACTTTTAGGAGATATATATAAAAATGAAAAAATTAAATAAGGTGATGAGTGTACTGCTTACACTTGCAATCGTTGCAAGCATGTTCGTAGTCGGTGCTCCTGCCTCTGCATACAATGCACAGTCAGAACCTGTCGAACAGGCATGGTACACTATTGATCTTCCCGCTACATACACCTACGTTGTCAGCGGCAACCGCGATGACTTCCCCAATCTGGAAGATGACAGCGTAGAATTCCATCGCATCATCAAGATGATCTACAATCTTGATGAATCAGCAATCTATGCAATTGCTGAAATCATGGACAAGAACAACCCCGACACCCTTACCGTCGGTATCTTCAAGTCCACCAATTCCGGTCGAACCTGGAAGAGATTGAAGACCGGTTTTGAAGATCTCATCGATGCAAGCTATCAGGAATTCGGTTGTGCCGACATCGTCGCCTCCACCGTTCAGTCTTCTGATATCTTCTTCACCGATGGTTCCGCCATCTATGCCACCCGAGACGGTGGTGCATCCTGGGTCCTCATCCGAAGTCTCTATGTTGACTTCCCTGAAGATGACAGCCCCATCAAGACCATCGACTACATCTACAACAATGGCGCCGAAGTTATCTACGTCGGTACCGGTTGGGATGTCTACATCCTCGAACTTATCAACGGCCGCGGCCGCTGGGACAAGACTCAGGTCTTCGAAAACCATGGCGCAGATCCTGCTGAAACCGGTACTCAGGTACTCTTAGTCAAAGCAGACGCCACCTCCTATGCATCCAAGCAGGGTGTTCTCGCAGTCGTTTTGATCGACGGCAAGGCCATCCTCACCAAGAGATACAACCAGACCCAGTGGAATCAGTATGGTTCCAAAGACACCATCATTGCCACTGTCTCCGAACTCGAGACTGCTGGTACCTTCACTCCTGAAGTCGACGGCGCCTCCATCTGGCTGCCTGAAGACTATGCCACCGCCGGTATCGCTTATGTTTCCCTCCACGTACCCACCGGTGCAATCAATCCTCTGTTCGAAGTAACCTCCGGCGCCGGTAATCAGGGCGGTACTGCTACTGCTGAATTCATTCACGTCAGCAAGCACTATGCAATCACCAACGTCACCGGTATCGGTGATTCCAACAACTACACTATCGTCTTCGGTGGTGCAGAAGTTGAATCTCCTTCCACCATCGGTTACTCCACCTCCACTGTTCTTCACACTGAAGACAATGGTGCATACTATCAGCCCGCAACCATCGATCCTATCGGTATCGATTGGGCTTATGTCCTCCTTCTCTCCGACTATGCCAACCAGGGCAACGCCCTTGCTGGTACTGCCGGCGAAGATGTCTGTGGCGTTTCACTGTCCACTGACTACTGCGACACCTTCATCCAGATTTCTATGATCGGCGAACCTCTTGGACGAATCCTTGACGTTGCCGGCGATATCTATGTTCTCACTCCTGGTATCCTTTGGAGAAACATCAACGGTTATTGGGAACGAGTAAAGTG
>JAEEOC010000074.1 GCA_016284035.1 Dehalococcoidales bacterium | reverse complement strand
CCTCACCATAATCGGCATGTGGGTGCCAATAGTACTCTTTAATCTCTTTAGCTTGTTCCAGAACTTTGTCGACTATCAAATACCCATAGATTACATGCAGATCTGCGCCTTCAAGTGAATCAGACGATTCTTTTTCCACGTACTTATACTTGCCGTCTATCTCTTCAACGTGACGGAACCAACCGAAGAACAGGAAGATATCTCCTTTTGTGACTCCTGCATTTCTGAGCATGCTCTGTACGTTGCCGCTTTGTCCAAAGGCAGCTTTCCATTTCTTTGGAGTTTTTGCCCTTACCTTCGGCCGAATATCAGGGTCGAGATGACAGCATTCGTATGTGCCATCTGGGTTTAATTCTTTAAGGATCTCGGAGTAGCTTTTCCCATTGTAATAAAGGTCTTCATATCTATCACCATCTTTTGATGGGATAGGTAAAGACAGTAAAGTACCATCCGGGAGGATAGGGCTGGGGCATCCTCCGGCTTTTGAGTCGAACCCTTTTCTGGAAAGAATCACTTTCATGGTTTTTATCTCACTCTCATTCTAAACCTGTATTCAAAGCTAAACAACAACAAAACTATATGAAAATGAACTAAAAAGATTGTCCTTGGCTTTTTTATCAACTATAATTGGCAAGAATGTTCTAGTTAAGGAGGTGGGCCATGACCGAAGCCATTCGCGTTCATGAGGAAGACCTGAATGTTGAAAAGCTCACCCTGGGTGAACTCACCTGGATCAACATCGAGCCTCCGACAACTAAAGAACTCAAGTATCTGTCCGATAACTTCTCGTTCCATCCTTTGGATCTTGATGATACCCTTACCCGTACACAGCGACCCAAGATCGACGTGTATCCGGACTATTACTTCATCATCCTGAACTTCCCGCGCTACTTTAAGGCTGACGGTCTGATGGGTCATGCCCAGGTATCCATCTTCATCGAAGACAACTACCTGATCACCATCCACAAGGGCGAACTGAAGCCGCTTAAGAACTTCTTTGAGGAATGCGCCGAGAATGAGAAGATCCAGCAGGAATGCATGACCAAGGGCTCCGGTTATCTTCTCTACAGACTTGTGGATCGTCTCGTAGATTACTGTATCCCCATCTTGAACAAGATCGGAGACAACATCGAGGACATCGAAGACGACATCTTTACATCCAATAAGCCTGAGACATTGAGGGAAATCACACGGATCCGCCGTGACATCATCTCATACCGCAGGACCATCTGGCCCATGAGGAACGTGGTGTCCAACTTGGAGCCGAAAGTCAGAAAGTATACCTCGGAAGATATGGAAATCTTCTTCGACGATATCGTTGACCACCTCGATAAGATCTGGGATGGTCTGAATGAACATAAGGAAGTCATTGAAGGTCTTCATTCCACCTACGACAGCATTTCTTCACAGCGTGTGAATAACATCATGCGACTCTTGACGATCTTCACAGCTGTGAGTGCGGTTCTTACGATCATCGTGGGTTTCTACGGCATGAACATCTGGCTTCCCGGAGGCAGCGATCCTGCCGGAAACCACATTATCTGGATCGTCATGCTGGTATCCATGGTGGGACTCGTGGGACTCATCCTTTGGTACTTCAAACACAAGGATTGGCTATAGCCAGTCCTTTTTTATAGGTACCTTTCATGAAAATCCGTTTCCTTGGTGCGCATAATGCCGAAGACCAATCTAAACGTCTTCCCGGTATCCTTTTGGATGATACGATTGCTTTTGATTGCGGTTCACTGACACGTTCTCTACCGGAAAAGGGACTCTTAAAAGTTAAGGATGTGTTCCTGACGCATCGGCACTTCGATCACATCAGAGACGTGGTTTCTTTAGCCATTACTCATTTTCAGAATGGTTCAAAAATCAATATATACGGTAATGAGGACACGAAGAAGGCGATAGGGTCCTGTCTCTATAACCACATCCTTTATTCAGATTTCTTCAAGAAGGAAGTGGCACGTTTTTACAACATGGAAGCAGGGGAGGAATACGACTGTAACGGATTCAAGATCACATCCGTCGAGGTGAATCACGGAGTTCCTGCCAACGGTTTTTACGTTACAAAAG
>JAEEOC010000073.1 GCA_016284035.1 Dehalococcoidales bacterium | reverse complement strand
TTTCACTTCAGATGAAGTAAAAGACCGGCTCAGACAGGAACTCGGATTGATCTAAAAAAAATCAGGCCAACTGGCCGCCAAGGAGCGGCTGATCGAATTTGAAGAGCAATGCATTGACGTCTACAAGACTGTAGATACCCTGCTCTATACAGTATCTGACGATCAGATCTGCCCTGCTCGATGATGACAATGCGTAACCTGCTTTTTTCAGAAGATCGACAGTCTCATCCAGATTGAGGCCCAATGCAAGTGCCAATGAAAGAGCCGTCTGTTTCTTAGGTTTATAGTCCTTGTTGCTCCTGATCTTGGAGAAATGACGGCGGTCGATATCGGCCTTCTTATAGACATCCGAATCTTTTAAACCTTTGGAATCGATGATCTTGAGGAGCGATTCCTGGAAAGTATCATCGACATCATTCAAAAGATCTTCAAGCTTATTCTTTTTGAAATCCTTTTCATCAGCTGCCGCACAGGATTCCATGGCAATAGCGGCACCGGCGAATTCCAGTTCATCCCGTGTGGAAAACTTGGCAGCTGAACGCAGCTTGAACATACCAAACGTAGCACGCGGCAAGGCATTGTCCATCATGACCGGTTCATGCTGGGCAAGATATGCTTCGAGTCCGCTGATTATCTCATCAGAAATCTCTGTTGAGATCTTGTTATATCTGATCTTCATATCATTTATTTTAGCACCGAGAAATATATAGTGTTTCTGTCGTATAATATCCGCGAAACAACTAACCTTTCGGAGGAAATCATGCTTATCGTTACAACAGATAACATCTCCGGTAAAGATCTTGAGACTTTAGGTCTCGTCAAAGGCAATGTCGTCCAGTCCAAACACATCGGAAGCGATATCGGTGCAGGCCTCAAGTCCCTGGTCGGCGGAGAGATCGGTGCGTATACCGAAATGATGACACAGGCACGAGAGATCGCCACCAAGCGAATGGTCAAAGAAGCCGAAGCACTGGGCGCTGACGCCATCGTAGGTGCCAGGTTCATGACATCTTCGATCATGCAGGGCGCATCGGAAGTCATCGCATTCGGCACTGCCGTCAAATACAAATAGTCCAAAATAAACTGTTGATAGAGGGAGAAAAAATGGAATCCTGTGGTCTTCTCAAAGACAAAGTCGCCGTCATCACCGGCGCAGGTTCAGGTATCGGCAAGGCCTCCGTCGACCTGTTCACCAAGAATGGAGCCAAAGTGATCGCAGCCGACATCAAGTATGATCTCGTCGAGGCACTCAAGACAGAATTTGCTGACAGAGCAGATCTGATCTTCCCCATCAAAGTCAATGTCGCCGACCGAGCTGAAGTCGAAGCAATGATCGACTTTGCAGTCGAGAAATGCGGCAAACTGGACATTCTTTTCAATAATGCCGGTATCATGGATGGTATGATGCCCGTTGCTGAAGTCGAAGACGATTTCTGGAACAGAGTCATGTCCGTCAACACCAACAGCGTCATGTATGCCTGCCGAAAAGCAGTCCGCTATTTCATGGAAAAAGAGATCAAAGGCGTCATCATCAATACCGCTTCCCTTGGCGGTCTCCAGGGCGGCCGTGCCGGTTTTGCCTACACTGCTTCTAAGCACGCAGTCGTAGGTATGACTAAGAATATTGCTTTCATGTATAGCGACACCGGTATCCGCTGCAACGCCATCTGTCCGGGCGCCGTCATGACCAATATCGGTCTCGGCTCTAATGCCCCCAGTCCCAGAGGCGCTCAGAAGATGCAGGTCGGCATGCCACTCTGCACCAGCTTTGCAGATCCGTATCAGCTGGCCAACATCGCCCTCTTCCTGGCATCCGAGAATTCTTCTTTCATCAACGGTGCTGCCATCACTGCCGACGGCGGCTGGAGTTCCTACTAATACACCCTCCCAACTGTTCCTTAAAGACACTGCATGGGCATCTATGCAGTGTCTTTTTATTTCACGCAGACAGTTATGCTAACATGAATCCAGGAGTAACAACATGCGGGTAATCACAGTAAACGGACATAAACATGCAGGTAAGACAACTATCTGTGAATCGATAATCAGTACGCTCCGCAAGCGCGGCTATACCGTCGGGTCTGCCAAGGAAATGTACAGGGAATTCCTCATCGACCACGACGAGAAGAACAGCACATACCGTCAAAGGATGGCCGGAAGCCAGATGATAACCGGCAGGATGCCCAACGAGACCGATTTCATGCATCTGAAACGGCTTTCCCTTGAAGAGATCCTTGCAGTCTACGATCAGGATTTCGTCATCTTAGAGAGCGTGAGGGATTGTCTTGCCCCGAGGATCATTGCCGCGCACAGTCTCGAAGAGATCGATGAGCATCATCATGATGCCATTGCCATATCCGGCATCGTTTCAAATACAGACGTAAAAGAATACAACGGGCTGCCTATCATCAATCCGTTTGAAGAAGCAGACAAGCTCGCCAACGTCGTAGAAAAGCACGCTATCGAGCCACTGCCCTCCGTCATCGAAGGAGAGTGCGGAAAGTGCGGATATTCGTGCAGAGAGATGCTAGGGCGCATCATCAGCGGCAAATCAAAGAGATCAGACTGTCCCTACTCACGTCAGGAGTTCAATCTTCTCAAGGACGGCAATGTGGTCATCCTTTCCGAAGAAGATAAAGAAGATATCAAAAAGATCATCAAAAAGATCTCCGGAAACGATCCCAAGAAGATCGACATCAGATTGAGCTAGCACATCAATCATTTCACAGTTAAAATTGCATCAAATTCGTGGTACAATATGTACCACGAGGAGATAATATGCCTAAAGTGATTCCATTAAGAGAACTAAAGAATGCCAGTCAGATTTCGAAAATGTGCCATGAGAATGATGGACCGATAATCGTTACTAAGAACGGAAGGAGCGATATGGTCATAATCAGCTCAGACCGCTATGACAATCTTTCAAATAATACCGAGAAGTACGAAAACACTACGATGCTTCAACAGTATCACAAAATACGTGACAGCAAGCCGCTATACAGCATCTCAGAGATAAAACAGATATTATCCCCTATCTTCAAAAAACATAAAGTCAAAAAAGCGATCTTGTTTGGCTCATATGTGAAAGGAACAGCAGATACAAGAAGTGATATCGACATCGTAGTCGACACTGACCTTAAAGGGCTAGCATTCTATGGTCTCCTTGGTGAAGCGACTGATTCGCTCCGATTTCCTCTCGATCTCATCGAAAGAAGACAGATTGAGAAAGGTTCCGACTTTGAAAAAGAAATCCAAAAAACAGGGGTAACTATCTATGGATAGCAAAGATATCAAAGTCCTTAAAAAGATTCTTGAACATGCAAATGATATTGTTCAAGAGACCGAGGGAATCAATTCGTTGGAAGAGTTCCAAGCAAATAACGATAAATCTAAAGCGGCATTGTTTGACCTGATGCAAATTGGCGAATTGGTCGGCAATTCATTGAGTCAGAAAACAGCAGATGATCTGAAGAATATTCCATGGTCGCAGATATACGCATTAAGAAACCGTATAGTTCATGGTTACGCATCTGTTGATTATCAAATCATCTGGGAAACTATACGAAACGATATTCCATCTCTAATCGAGGAGATTAAATCCGTCTTGATTTAACTCATGGTGATTGCGCCCACCACATACAATTTGCAATAATAACGCCATCAACGAATGACGTAGGGTCACAGTCCCCTACATCGATAAGGAGTGCACAATGGCATTTTGTAAAAACTGCGGGAACAAAGTAAGCGACAATGCCTCTTTCTGCGGCAACTGCGGCAAACCGATCGATAAAAAAGCCGAAGAGCCCAAAGAATCCAACCAGAACACTTCTTCAAACGATACTCAGGCTAATAAGCCTGCAGCATCAAATAGCAAAGATCCTATCACGATGGCTGTCATGGCCTATCTCGGTCCTCTAGTCCTCGTTCCAATCTTTGGCGCCAAAGGCGACAGTTTCATCCGATTCCATGCTAATCAAGGGCTCATCGTCTTCATCATCGAGATCCTTTGGTGGATAATCCTTGAGGTCTACGGCCACCTGCCTTATATGTTTATCTTGAGCATACTCTATGATCTCATCTATTACGGCGGGATCTGTGTATTCCTTCTCATGGCTATCCTCGGCGTGATCAGCATCGTAAAAGGCGAAGAGAAAGAACTGCCTGTCATCGGTTCGATCAGGATTCTCAAATAATCCGGGGATCAATCAAAGCTATTCAAGAGACGTCTTCCCAGACGTCTCTTTTTATTTACGCATACATAAACTGTAAAATATAAAAAAATCAGGCAAGAGAAATGGATCAGACAGAAAGAAGACAGTTCCTTATAAAGGCATTGATGGCGGAACCGAATTGCCAGATGAAGTCACCGATACCCGGTGATGTCCAGGAACAGAGGGATCTGCTGCGCGGTCTGATGAACATCCGATACCCTGCCCCGGTCGATGAAGAGATACTCAGGATACAGGACGAATACCTGACTGAACTCCAGAAAGAACGCGGAATCACGGACATCGAAGTCCTTACTGAAATCCAACCGGACATATATCTCTGGCAGGGTGATATCACGACACTCAGATGCGATGCCATAGTGAACGCCGCCAATTCGGGATTCACGGGATGCTATATCCCATGTCATGCCTGTATCGACAATTTCATCCAGACCTATGCCGGGATGCAGCTGCGTAATGAATGCAGCGAGATCATCCGAAGGCAGGGTCATGAGGAAGAGACCGGCAAAGCCAAGATAACGAAAGCATATAATCTGCCATGCAGGTATGTGCTTCACACCGTCGGACCGATCGTTGAAACGACACCGACACCGGAAGATGAAAGACTGCTGTCATCCTGCTACAGATCATGTCTGGAACTGGCTGAAGCAAACGGGGTCAGAAGCATCGCTTTCTGCTGCATCTCCACAGGTATCTATAACTACCCCAACGAGGATGCCGCCAGGATCGCATTATCGACAGTGATGCGGTTCAAAGAATATGCCAATTCCAACATAAAAGTGATTTTCAACGTATTCAAAGATAAGGACCGCGACATCTATGAAAGACTTCTCAGCTGATATCGAAAAGATAAAAGAAGCACTCAACAAGGCAGATGCGGTAGTCATCGGAGCCGGTGCGGGACTGTCGACAGCGGCCGGATTCAGTTACGCAGGAGAAAGGTTCAGCACCTTCTTCCGTGATTTTCAAAGCAAATACGGAATCAAAGACATGTATTCCGGCGGGTTCTATCCCTTCCCTTCGACAGAAGAATTCTGGGGATTCATGAGCAGACTGATCTACGTGAACCGATACATGGACGCGCCGAAGGATACTTATGACCGTCTCTTTGATCTGGTCAGATACAAAGACTATTTTGTGATAACGACAAACGTAGATCACTGCTTTCAGAAAGCCGGTTTCGACAAGAAAAGGCTTTTCTACACTCAGGGAGATTACGGTCTCTTCCAGTGCAAGACCCCCTGCACCCAAAAGACATACGACAACATGGAACAGGTGACCCTGATGCTGAAAGACCAGAATATCGCGGTAGATGAAAGCGGAAAACTTAAATACCCGGAAGCAGAAGAGAGCAAGACAGCAATAGCCTCAGAGCATATCCCCATCTGCCCGGTCTGCGGCGAACAGATGACAGTAAACCTCAGGAGTGATGAAAGATTCGTAGAAGATGAGGGATGGCATCAGGCCAATGAGAGATACTATGATTTCCTGAGTGCAAGAAGAAACACGCGTATAGTCTTTTTTGAGATCGGAGTCGGGTTCAATACTCCGATGATAATAAAGTATCCTTTCTGGCAGATGACGAACAGCAACAGCAATGCCAGATATATCTCGCTGAACATGGGCGATATCGTATGCCCGCCGGAGATATCGGAACGATCTATCTGCATCGATGCAGATGCCGACCAGATCATCAGAGCGCTCCAGTGACCGGGAATGAGTATGGATCTATGAATACAAGGGAAAAGATAATCCAGGTACTGGAAGAAAACAAAGGCAGATACGTTTCAGGCGAGCGACTGGCAGAGTCCTTCGGTCTTTCCAGAAATGCGATCTGGAAAAGTATCAATGAACTGAAAACAGCCGGCTATCCCATCGAGTCCGTCAGGAATAAAGGCTATATGCTCTCAAAGACTTCCGATATCATCTCCAAGGCCGGAATCGTCCAGTATCTCAGAGACAAGGCAAATGACGGTCTCACGGATGATATGACCGATAAGCTGTATGTATATGAAGATCTGGATTCAACGAATACACAAGCTTTGAGAGAGATAGTTTTCGACAGGAACGAAGTCCTGCACAAAACTGTCATCGTAGCGAAAAGACAAAGCATGGGCAGAGGCCATCAAGGCACCGGCTTCGATTCCCCGGCCGGCGGGATCTACTTGAGTATCATCCTGGATCCCAAGAAGCTGATCAGCACAGATCCAATCACCAAAAAGGTGTCGGAAATGACGCTGGAAACAGTAGAAGGCCTGTATAAAGTCAGAATCGATAAGAAAAACGACAGCTCTTTATATGTCGGCAAGGAAAAGATCTGCGGAATACTCACGGAAGCAGTGTCCGATCTCGAGACCGGAACGTACAGCTGCTTCATCGTCGGTATCGGGATCAGATCCGACATGCTGCGCAGGATATCGGCCCGCAGGCCTTCCAAAAATCTGGTCATCGCAACGCTGTTGGCAAAATTTGCAGAGCTTTAGACCAGTATCACCACGAATGATTGTCAACCATTAAA
>JAEEOC010000072.1 GCA_016284035.1 Dehalococcoidales bacterium | reverse complement strand
GTATGACGAGGTGCAGATTATTGAATATTCTCCTGTCGTTGTATTGCTTTGTAATAATGACACGCTTGAATTTGAAAATCTTTGTTATTTAGCAGAGCGTGTTGGTGGTTTTTCTCTGTCTTTTGAATTAACAGTTGTTTCAGCAGCTGTTGACCTGTAATTAATTATAAATCCCATGTTGCCCCTTTTTTCGATTTATGGTATCAATAGACTGAAACTTTCAAGTCAGAAAGGAACAACTACTATGAAAAAGATCTTTGCTCTCTTGCTTGCTGTCATGATGATCATGTCATTGGTCGCCTGCGGTGGCGGAAAGACCACTACCAGCTCTACGACTACTAGCAAGACCAGCACAACCACTTCAACTACTTCTACGACTTCTACCACCAAGACTGCTGACAAAGTCATCGGCATTCCCGG
Source organism: Dehalococcoidales bacterium (assembly GCA_016284035.1). Classification (GTDB taxonomy): domain Bacteria; phylum Chloroflexota; class Dehalococcoidia; order Dehalococcoidales; family UBA1222; genus UBA1222. The sequence goes on along the minus strand of JAEEOC010000072.1, from coordinate 9,699 downwards.
CGTACTTTATTTCATCAATCTCAAGGATGGCGAACAGCCTCCCTTCAAAGGTATCCGAATCGATGGCAACCAGCATCCCTTATTCCTCAACGGGTGGGACTTCTCGACCGAGAAAGTCTGCTTCATTTTCAATCTCAATGAATGGATGTATATTTCTGTCGATCCCAATGTAGGCGGCGATTTCGAGGTCTATTTCGTCAAACATGCTGATGATCAGGCAGTGTATGACAAGATGTCTATTGCGACCCTGCAGGATAAGGCCGTAGCATCCGTAGTTCTTACTGATCCGCACGATCCTACCTGGTCCTGGGGAGATGCTTATATCTTCCAGGAAGAGAACGAACCCGGTTATTATGATGCCATCTTCACTAAAGGATCCAAACTCATTGCCCGCATGGTCATCAAGATGTATGACGAGGAAGAACTTGGTAGTTTAAGCGATGCTCAGTGCGAAGAGCTCATGGAAGAAGAGATCGCCAAATTTAAAGCACTAGTTTAACCTAAACAACTGGAACCTTACAGACATCCTCTGACGACAAATCGGGGGATGTTTTTTTTCTAATAAAGCACGGTAGGAGAGAGCCTTTTCAGATGGTCGATCCAGGGGATGGAGCGGACATCCTTCTCAAGGACGAACCGGATATAGCGTCTCAAGAGCATCTCCAGCTCGGATATCGTATCAGGGTCGGGGACTTCGGATTCAAGATCTTCAATGCCGCATTCCTCAAGGAACCGCAGAGACTTATAAGCTGAGTTGCTCAGGAAGTAGCCGTAGTGTCTCGAGTGCTCCCTGCAGTCAATGCAGAGCATGCCTCCGGCACTGGGAGCAAAGCCTCCCAAATTGGTCCGATCAAGTTCTTTCTGACATATCACGCAGTTATTGATCTCAGGTTTGAAACCGGTATAAGTCAGCATTCGCATCTCAAAATAGCGGAGGAGGTACATGGGATGTGAAGTCTTCCCCATGTGCTGCAGGCATTCTATCGTGTGTTCGAAGAGTTCTTTGTCTGCCGTGCCTTCGTCCGTGAAGTAGTCGATGAGTTCGGCTATATAGAGAGCATATGACACTCTGTAAAGATCGTCTTTGATGTCGATGAACGAATCGATGTTCTGGCTGCCGATGATGGTGTCGAGCCCGCGTCCCTTGGTGAGTGTGAGCTGGGAATAGGTCAGCATCTCGAGATGCCCCGAGAGCTTGCTCTGAGGTTTTCTGACCGATTTCGCAAAACCCTGTATCTTTCCCAGTTCGGGCGTGAAGATGGTCAGGATGCGGTCTGCCTCACCAAGCTTGGTCTTCTTGATGATGAGGCCAGGAGTCTTATAAGTCTTTTCGGTAGCCATAAAAGAAGCTTAAAAATCTTGGCGACCTTCGAAGGCATTGGATAAGGTCGTATCGTCGGCATATTCGAGTTCTGAGCCGTATGGGAGCCCTCGCGCGAGTCTTGTTACCTTGATCCCCAGCGGGCTTATGAGAGTCTTCAGATATAGTGCAGTGGTCTCACCTTCGCGGGTGGGATTGGTGCCGATGATGACTTCCTGGACAGCGCCGTCTTCGAGGCGGTTCATGAGTTCCTGGATTCGGAGATCTCCTTCTCCTACGCCTTCGGTAGGAGAGAGAGAACCATGCAGGACGTGGTAGCGTCCATGGTAGGCACCGGAATGTTCAAGTGCGATGATATCTTGCGGCTGTTCCACGATGAGGACCAGCGCAGGATTACGGTTGGGGTTGCTGCAGATGCTGCAGACGTCGTTCTCGGACACGTTGCAGCAAATGCGGCAAAGCTTGGTCTTTTGTTTGAGTGTGATGAGAGCGTCTGCCAATGATGTCACCTGCGCTTCGGATGAACGGAGCAGGTAATAAGTGATCCTCTGTGCGCTCTTGGGCCCGACACCGGGCAGTCCTGAGAGCTCGCGGATCAGGTTGTTGATAGGGTCGTTAGGCAGGATGCTCTTGTCCATATCTATTAGAAGAGACCGGGAATGTGCATACCGCCGGTGACTTCCTTCATCCTGTCGGCCTGTAATTTCTGGGATTCTTCAAGAGCCTTATTGATGGTCTTGAGAAGGTTCTTTTCAAGGTCTTCGATCTTGTCGAGTCGGACGAACTGAGGATCGATCTTGATGGATTCGATCTTTTGGACGCCATTGGCGACGATCTTGACTTCACCTTTGCCGGATTCAGCATTAACGGGAGTCTTCTCCAGTTCCTTCTGGATCTTTTTCATTTTTGAGACCATTTCCATGGCCTGTTTCATCTGTTGAGTATCCATTGATTCTTAAATCTCCTCTTGGCGGATCACTTGGCCGCCCATTTTTTTTGCTTCTTTTACCAGATAATCTTCCTCAGCCTGGAGGATACACTTGATCTTGCAGTCGTTGTTCAGATAGCGTGAGAACAGTTCCTCAGCCACTCGGATATTGTCCTTGTTCTCGAACATATCCTTGTGGATAGGGTATTTGAAAGATAAAGTCAGGGTATCATTTGAAAGTGCGATAGGAGTGATTCCTCCGCTTTTGAGAAGAGTGATGCCCTGGTTCCTGCGGATGTTTTCCGGCAGATTAGTGAAGAGTGAAGCCCAGTTGGCTTTGAGGTGCTCAAGAGATATCTTATCTCCGGTGCTCTTCACTTCTTCTTTCACCGGTTCGGCTTTCTTGGCGGGAGCTGGTTCTACCTTGACGTGAGCAGGCTTTGCTGTTTCTGCTTTGGGTGCTTCCGCAATGGGGTCAGCCTTTCTTTCTTCCTTGACCGGAGCCTTGGCAGGTGCAGCCTTGGTCGCGGCAGACTTGACTGTCTTTGCTTCTGCTGCCGGTTTGATGACGGGAACCGGTTCGGATTCATTGCTGCCTGCGATTGCTTCGATCACAGAGACTTCCAATGGAAGAGTATTGTCATCAGTCAGCTGACTGTCGAGTTTACCGAATACCTTCAAGTATGTGACTATCTTCGAAAGGGGCAGATCTTTGCCCATCTGTGTTAGTTCTTCGATATCGTCAGCACCGTAATCAAGAGAATTGGCGCAGCCGGTCTTGATGAGCATGATGGCTCGTAGAGTCTCGACGATGTCCTTGTTTAGCTGTCGCAGATTGGATCCGTCGCGCTGTGCTTCACCGATGAGTTCGAGACATTCCTTTGCATTCTGAGCGATGAGGTTCTTTACGATGTTGGTGCCGTATTTGCCGTCGCTGGTTCCCAGTAGCTCTCGTACGTTCTCTAGGGTCACATCGTTTCCGTAGAAAGAGATGACTTGCTGAAGAAGGTTCTCGGAGTCACGGAGACCGCCGCGGGAATAATTGGCGATAGCACGCAACGCGGCATCTTCGGCAGTTGCCGATTCGTTGTCGCAGATATAGTGCAGTTGTTTTACGATGGCATCGTTATTGATGCGTTTGAAATCGAATCTCTGACAGCGTGAGATGATCGTTGGTAGAAGTTTATGTATCTCTGTCGTTGCCAACACGAACTTCACATTGGGTGGTGGTTCTTCCAAGGTCTTCAATAACGCATTTGAGGCCGCTGTCGAGAGCATGTGGACCTCATCGATGATGTAGACCTTGTATTTTGCAACGGCAGGCGAGTAATTGATCTTTTCGATGATCTCACGGATATCATCGACGCCTGTATGGCTGGCGGCATCGATCTCGATGACGTCCAGAGCACTGCCGTTGGTGATGGAGCGGCACATATCGCACTGATTGCATGGTTCGCCTTTGCCCTGATTCGTCAGACAGTTGACTGCCTTGGCCAGGATCCTTCCGGTGGAAGTCTTGCCGGTCCCTCTGGGTCCGCAGAACAGATAGGCATGGGACGTACGATCGTTTGCCAGTGCGTTAAGAAGGGTAGTCGTGATATGTTCCTGCCCAACGACTTCCGCCAGTGTCTGCGGTCGGTATTTTCGGTAAAAAACCTGTTTGTCTTTGAGCATTTCGTCCATGTCGTTAATTATACCTTATATCCTGTTTTCGATAATAATTCTAACAGGAACACTAGGCCAAAAATGCTGGGGATTATTCTCGTTCTTTGATGGCAGAGGGCAGGTTCCATCTCTTCATGTCATTCATTGCGACATAGTGTGATGCCAACAGGAATACCAGTACCAGTATACAAGTCATGACATACATGAAAGTCGTCTGCGGGAATGGGAATTTCTGGTCTGAAGAAGAGATGTTAATCAGGATGAAATTTGAAAGCCCGATCCCGGCAGGTATCGCAAGTATCATAGCTATGACATATTGGAACAGGTTGTTCATGAGATTGGCGAACGAGATTGATGATCTCTGATATCCCAGTGTCCTCATAGTAGCAAAAGAGCGTTTCTGTTCCTTCAGGTTGGTCTGTATCATGTTGAATACGATGAGGAAACCCATGATCATGGCTATCGCATTCAGTACTCCGGCAGAGATATCGAACGCCATCAGTCGGTCTCCGTATTCGCTGCGGATAGTTGAATTCAAAGACATATATCTGAGATCCTGAAGATCTTCATATTTCTTTACGAAGCTTTCTGTATCATCGACTCTGACCACTAACGAGCCTATGTATTTGGCTTTTCCAATGATATCTTCAAACGCATCGTATTCCATATAGTTGACCTGATAAAGATATTCATCGGAAATGGCCTGTACTTTTGTATCTATTTCATTGATCTGTATGGTATCGCCGTTTTTGGCGCCCAAGACATTCGCATAATGCTTAGCCAGTACGATGCCGTTTTCCGGAAGATCGATGGTGTGATGATAGTAGTCAACGACATTCAGGAGGTTTTGATCGTTCTTGATGCCGTTTATGAGCCCGATCTCCGTTTTGTCTCCGTTCTTGAGTTCAAGAGCAACATATTTGATCATGGCGATATCTTTGATGTTGGGATCCATGATTCCGTTGGCATCCCTGAAGTTTTCATTTATGAATGCTTCGGGATCATCAGGCATGTTATTGAGATATACTTGTACATCATAATTCAGACGTACATCGAATAGCTGCTGAAGCATGACCTGTTTGGAATCGATCAAGGAAAGTGCCACGAAGATCAAGACACCGCTGGCAAAGATACATATGCCTGAAACGATGTAGCGTTTGATGTTCCTGATGGTCTGAGAGACGGTGACTTTGAATGGAATGGGCGTATTCTTGAACAGTGTCCTGGTCAGATAAGGCGTCTTATTGTTAGCAGGAGGCAATGCTTTCATTGCTTCTACCGGCTTGATCCTCGAGATACCAAGACATGTGAAGTATGCCGTCAGTTCACTGATGATGAGGAGTGCTGCGAATGCGATTAATACTACGATCCAATTGATGTGGAATCCCAAGGGATAGAGTCTTATTGCATCGCCGTAAGCTCTGTTGGCGATCAGGATGATCGCAGCACCCAGTCCAATACCGATAAGCCATGATAATGTGGATGTAGCCAGTGTCATCAGCATGAAGACGCCGGTAATGCTGCTCTTCTTTTCGCCCAATGCCCGCATGACGCCAATGTCTTTACGGCATTGTCTGATGATCTGAGACAGGAACAGCGCCGTAACTACTAATACGATCACGAAGAATATGGCAGGAGCACCTAAGGAGATGTAATTGATTGCCCTGAGAGTGTTGTCATATTGCTTGATCACAGCTGAGGTATCGTATTCTGATGCATAAGAGATGTAGCTGAAAAAATCGATACCGCCGGCCTGACTCTTGTTCTTTTCATACAGTTCCCGAATCTCAGCAAGAGTCTTAGTTTTTCCTTCCATGAATTTGACGAGGACTTCTGTAAAGACCGGAGCTGAATAGTATTTATCGATCTCGGCTCGGGGCAGATAGATATAGGCAAAGTCTCGTGCCGAAGATAGGGAATACGAGTCCTGGGAGACCACGCTCGTTTCCGGTGCACAGATAAGCGCGTTTATCACATAATCGACTTTTTTATTCTGGGGCATCCTTATCGTTATTCTGTCACCGACCTTAAATCCGTTAGCTTTTGCGAAATGGTATTCCATTCGGAGTCCGTCGGTTGATGAATAGCCGTCATAAAGGTACTGCTTTATGAAATAATCGTTTTCGTATGAATAGACTCTGCCGTTAAATACCTTTCCGGCAGCATCGTCGAAGGTAGTGTTGATGGTCTGTCGGTAGATTATCTGATCGATATCCATCTGTTCCTTGTAATCTTTCGGCAGGAATATCAGCCATGACATCGGGACATCTTGGTTTACACCGACCGTGATATCAGGGTATGCATATTCCTCAAGGAAAGAATCGACGCCGTTTTCCATGTTGATGTAGGCATTGCGGAGCCCGATGAGGATACCTGTTCCGAAGGCTCCGACCAATACAACACTGAGCAGCATCAGCCAGAATCTCTTCAGGTAGGGGAGTAGCATGGTTCGGGAAAGTTTCATGATTCTACTACCACTCGATCGTATCAGCGTCAGAAGGATTATCGTTCTGAGCGATCTTGATGATCTTGCCATCGCGCATGGTGACTACACGGTCAGCTATAGCAGCTATCGGTGAGGAATGTGTGACGATCACCATTGTCTGCCCCTCTTTCCTTACCAGGTCTTGCAGCAGGTTCAGAATCTTGCGTCCGGTCTTATCATCGAGTGCGCCGGTCGGTTCGTCGCAGAGTATCAGCTTAGTATCTTTTACAAGAGCTCTTGCAATCGAGACTCTCTGCTGTTCTCCGCCAGACATCTGGGAAGGGTACTGATTCATCTTTTCTCCGCCAAGACCGACCATTTCAAGCGTCTTTTCTGCTTTGTGGTCTATGTCTTTCCCTGCTATCGACATTCTGACATTTTCGATTGCTGTCAGGTCGGGGAGAAGATTATAGAACTGAAAGATGAATCCGATCTTTTCTTTTCGGAAATTAGTTAGTTCTTTGTCTTTGTATTTTGTAATATCTGTGCCGTCAAAGATGATCTCTCCGGAATCGGGGCTGTCCATACCGGCGATGACGTTAAGAAGGGTCGATTTGCCGCATCCAGAATTGCCGACTAAAACGAGGAGTTCTCCTTCATTGATGTCGAGCGATACATCGTCCAGCGCTCTGACTTCCGAATCGCCTTTTCCGTAGTATTTCTTGAGATTTCTGAGTTCTAATATCTTTTCAGCCATGGCAGCCTCTCTAATTCTGTTTCTTTAGTTTATAAAGTAGTCGTGCGGTCTCTCTGTAGAGAGCATGATCGACGATCTTATTCATTTTATCAAGACATAGCTCTCGCAGTTTTCTTTCATCCAGTTTACCATTTGCATTTAATGGGAATTTGGGCAGATATATGATATGTGTCGGGATCTTGATCGATGGCAGTACCGAATGAAGATCGTTGAGATAAGTCGATTCGTTAAAGACCAGTGGTCTTCTCTTCATCTCCACGACGGCAATGATATATTCTCCGTCGGTCAGGGACGGGAATCCCAGTACTCGAACGCGGGTGAATTCTTTGTATTTCTCGAATGCTTTCTCGATCTCTGAAGGGGAGATGTTTTCACCTTTGCGGATAATGATATCCTTTAGTCTTCCTGTCAGATTAAGATAACCATCATCATCCAGATAACCAAGATCGCCTGTATGCAGGTAGCCGTTGTCGTCAAAAGGCTGTTTCTCTTTCGGGAGTTTATAGTATCCGTTGCAGAGCACATAACCTTTGATAAGGATCTCGCCGGGACGTCTTTCCTCTGTGATTACTTCTTTTGTGTTCGGATCCTGGATGACGATCTCAATGTCGTCCATAGGCAGTCCGACGGTCTTTTTCTTTTTGCCCGGAGAATCTGGGTAGACGAGTGATATGAGTGGAGAACACTCGGTCTGTCCGTATCCGTTGAGGAACTGGGCGTTCACATACTTCTTTTCCAGGAACTTCAGCTGTTTATCGGAAGTAAAACCTCCGCCCACTATGCAGTGCTTGACGAATCTGCCTTTGTGGATCCAGAACCCTGGTGCTTTCGCCAGTTTATCAAAGATGATTGATACCGAAGCGTAATCTCCGCAACGTGCTTTCAGGAATTCCTTATACATGTCCAAAGCGCTGGACATCTCGTTGATGTAAACAAGTCTTTTGTACGAGAGGAATGCCATCACTACTAATAGTCCGAAGCAGTGGAACATGGGCAACAAACACATGAATGACGGAGATGCGATGTCATCAAGTTTGTAGAAGTTGTGGTAGATGATATTCATGAGGCCGTACTGGGAGAGCATCACGGCTTTGGGTGCGGCAGTGGTGCCGGTAGTGAAGATGATATGTGATGTCCTCTTGCTTTCTTTCTCCCGGTCTTCAATTTCTTTCAGTGGGACAGGCGTGTAATCCTTGAGGATCTTCTTGAAGATGATATCTTTTTCACGGATCGAGAGGATCCTGTTTTCATCGATGCCGCATTCTTTTGACAGCTTCTCCAAATCATCGGGATCCTTTGCTTCTGCGATATATTTTCCATGGATCAGGAATGTGCAGTCAGAATTTTTGATGGCATTGACGAGATCATTGTGACGCAGGATGTAGTTATTCAGGACTGCGACTGCTCCGACTCTGATGATGGCTAAGAAAGCGATGAACCAGTTGTAAGAATTCATTGAAAGGAGTGCTACATGGTCGCCTTCCTTGACTCCTATTTCCAGAAGCTTGTTGGCTAGGTAATTGACAGAAAGGGATATCTCTTCGAAAGTGTATTTACGACCCTTGAAAGAGATTGCTGCTTTTTGAGCATCTTCTCCTTCCAGTTCATACATATCGCTGAATAAGTAATTATCGATATCAGTTTTCATTTACTGGTTCCATCTTTTTGTTTTTGGATGATTTGTTCTTTTTCATTGCGGACTCAACGATCAGACTGATTACAACGAATACGGTGATCGTCAGAAGCACGAGCACCAACGGGTAGAATTGTCCCAGTCCGGAAAGGTCTCTGCCGAAGATCAGTGTGACCACGAAAGAAAGTATCGTCGCATGTGTAACATATACCAAAGACACTCTTTTTCCGATGTAGCCGAAAGCCGTACGCAGCGATTTGATATTACTGAGCAAGCGCATCAAGGTGTGGATCACATATGTCCCCAGTATCGAGGTGATGAAGACGAGGAGGACATCGAAACCTTTGATGACTGCATTGAACTGTCCGCCGGGCATGGCTCCGACCAGATCAGCGCCGAATTGTACGTGGCAGAAGTAGCAAGAGAAGAAGATCGCGGCCTCGAATGCTATCGTTGTTATGATGATCGACCAAAGAGCTTTGGGGGAGTCTGCGGGTCTATCCAGGAAGTTCTTTGTTTTAAGGTAAGCGCCTGCCAGCATGATCGCCAGTATCACAGGATAAGCCTGGACCATATGCGGCAATGATACACCTACAAATTGGACGATCATGAATGAGATCAGAAGACATATTGCGGTGACACCGAGGAATCTGGAAGTCTTTTCGATGGTCCAGTCGACTATAAGGTAGAATATCGCTGAGATGATAAAAAGAACATACAGGAACCATAAGATGCCTACCGCTAAGATCACATCTATACATCCTGATGCAATGCTTATGCCCAGAAGATCGAAACCGCCTTCCGAGAGCAGGAAATACAGGTCACCATACAGGACGGTCTGTAGCGTCGCATTGCCGGTAATCATCTGAAGTCCGCCCACAAGCAATGTGGCTACCACGAACACTATTGGAATTGGCAGCAGTAACTGTTTTGCTCTGTGAGAAATCTTTTCCTTATAAGTCCTGCCTTT
>JAEEOC010000071.1 GCA_016284035.1 Dehalococcoidales bacterium | reverse complement strand
ATGCACCTGAAGGTACTGCGGCTGTTCCAGTAACCCCATTGGAAAGCTCGACAGTAACTGAGACGGTGGGATTGCCACGCGAATCAAGTATCTCCAGTGCATCGATCTTTGAAATCTGTTCCATTATTTCTTTCTCCCTCTATCTGTTGTTCATAATCATAAAAAAAGCAGCCTTCAGACTGCTTTTTAACTATATTCTATTTTCCTGACTTGATGAGTCTGGCCAGGTATGCTGAGAGCAGGGTCATGCCGAGGATGGGGTTGGCCAGTGACATCAGTACATAAAGGAGCTGGAAACCGCCGCCGTATGCCACATTCAGTACGATCTCGCCAACGAGCTTGATTATGATGGCGCATACGATATATCCGATGGCCAGTACCTTGTTATCCTGTTTATCGGCAAACTTTATCACACACGTGAAAGCTGCCAGATTGCAGATGTTGATGAAGACCGCCAGAGAAGGTGAGAGCGCAGAGGACGCGATCATATTGCCGAACATCAGGATCTGGAAAGCAAAGACTAGTGCGTAGGAGTAGATCGCGGCATTAAAGAATACCTGTCCTTTTTTCTTAAAACCGACACTGGCATAGATGATTATCGCCAGATAGCTGATCAATGTAACGATATTAGCTGCCAGATTAAGAGAATCCACACCGGTCTGGAATTGTCTTATGATCAGTGCTATCGTCAGGACAGTGCCCAGGATGACGAATAGCATCTGGATCGCCATGAATGTCGCGTGTTTCTTGCCCACGCCGTATCTGTTTCGGATCTCGGAATCGTTCATGTTATGTTGGTTACACTCGCTTTCTTTGATTCTTAGATTCTTACAACGCAATAGATTGTATCATAGAGACATAAATTACTCTATATAGAGTGGTTTGTGTCCTCTTTATCTTTTTCGTTTTTCTGTTTTGATTTATTGTCGTTGCTGTTGAATTCGTTCATGGCATGGTCGATGCCGTTATCGACGATGTCGATGATTGCTTTGCAGGCTTTATCGATAGTTTCATCGAGATTCTTTTTCTCATCTGATGTAAACTTTTCGAGGACGTAATCTATGACCTCGTTGGCTTCATGCGCCGGATGGCCGATGCCGATCTTGATGCGTGCGAAGTCGGGGGAACCGATGCGTGCGATTATCGAGCTGATGCCCTTATGTCCTCCTGAACTGCCGCCGTTCCTGATCCTGAGTTTGGCGAGAGGAAGATCCATGTCATCGTGTACTACGATGAGGTCCTGCTTCTCGATCTTGTACTTATGCATCAGTGCTTTTACGGATTCGCCGGAATTGTTCATATATGTCTGAGGACGCGCCAGTATCACGCTTTCTCCGTTGATGGAGCCGTGTGCAGTGCGGGAATTGTTCTCTTTCTTTGCACAAGAAGTGCCTATCTGTTTGGCAAGAGCCGACATCACCATGAACCCGACATTATGACGGGTCCCGCTGTAATAGTCTCCTGGATTGCCTAGGCCAACGATGAGTTTCATTCTTTATTAATTGTAATATAAATCGTCCATTTTTTTGAAACGTCGCGGAGCTTTGTTTTCAAGAATTATCCCATCTGTTTTGGTAAAATATATCCAGTCTGAACCATTGAATCGAGGAACACATGAAACCGTCTGAAATGGTAATAAAACGGATAGAGTTCTTAAGGTCTGAGATAAACCGTCACAATATCCTTTACTACGTCAATGACGCTCCCGAGATCTCGGATGCCGAATATGACGCCCTGATGGTGGAACTGCGTTCCCTCGAATTTCAGTATCCCGAACTCGTGACCCCGGATTCTCCCACCCAGAGAGTAGGCGCTAAGCCGCGTGCCGAATTCGGCACTATCACTCATCCTGTCCCCATGCTCTCACTGGGGAACGTCTTCAATGATGAAGAGATGACAGCCTGGTATAACCGAGTCGCCAGGATGCTGGACGGTGAACCGTTCGAGCTCATGTGCGAGCATAAGATGGACGGTCTTGCTATCGCTCTTACCTATGAAGATGGCGTGCTTAAGATCGGCGCCACCCGCGGTGACGGTACTGTCGGTGAGAACGTGACAGATAATATCCGCACTATCAGGAATGTGCCGCTGAGACTTGAAGGAGACTTCCCAAAGAAGTTCGAAGTACGCGGCGAAGTATATATGTCTATCGACAGCTTCGAAAAGCTCAATGCTTCCAGAGCTGAGAAACAGCAGTCATTATTTGCCAATCCCAGGAATGCCGCAGCAGGATCCCTCAGACAGCTTGATTCACGCATTACTGCCGAGCGAGCATTGGATGTGATGATCTATCATCTTGGCTGGTATGAAGGCGGCGAGATGCCCGATACTCATTCAGCTATACTGGATAAGCTCAGCGAACTGGGATTTACTACGAATAAGTACAACCGCAAGGTCAAAGACCTGAACGGTGTCCTCGAATACTACCGCGAATGCATGCAGTACCGTAACTCTTTGCCTTATCCCATTGACGGAGTAGTCGTGAAAGTCGACAGCATCGACCAGCAGAAGAGACTGGGGGCAGTCGCTCATGACCCCAGATGGGCTATCGCTTACAAGTTCCCGGCGATACAGAAGAGGACGACTCTTGAAGACATCGGCATCAGTGTCGGCAGGACCGGCACCATGAACCCCTATGCCATACTGACTCCTGTGGAAGTAGGTGGCGTGACTGTCGCCCGCGCATCGCTCCATAACGAGGAAGACATCCAGCGCAAGGATATCAGGATAGGGGATACTGTATTCATCCAGCGTGCCGGCGACGTCATTCCCGATGTGGTCGGACCCACTCCTGATGCAGTCACCCGTGAAGGACGTTCCGCTCCTTACAGCCTCACCAAAGCTCTGTTCGATGAAGAAAAAGGCTTTGCAGCCTGTCCGGTGTGCGGTGAGGAGATCTTCAAGGAAGAAGACGATGCGATGTATTACTGCACCAATGCCGCATGTCCGGCTCAGCTGCAGGAAAAGATAGAGTATTTTGTCTCACGTGAAGCAATGGATATCAAAGGACTCGGGGAACAGGTCGTGGCTTCCCTCATCGAAGAAGGCCTGATCAAGGATTTCTCCGATATCTATACGCTTAAAGAAAAATTCCAGAACCTTATGATGATGCAGCGTATGGGTGAGAAATCCGCCAGGAAACTCATCGATGCCATTGAAGCCAGCAAAGAAAAACCTGCAGACAGAGTTATCACTGCACTCGGAATCCGTCATGTCGGTGCCAAGATGGCAGAGATCCTTGCTGAACGCATCGGCGGAGCCGAACAGCTTTCCCATGCATCATATGATGATCTTGTTGCGATCGACACTGTGGGACCCAGGACTGCCGAAAACATCATCCACTTCTTCTCAGAAAAAGAGAATCTTGAGATCATATCCAAGCTCAAAGAAGCCGGATTGAAGATATCTGCAGAACCTGAGATGCATGATACAACAGGACTTCCCCTGGACGGTCTCGAATTCGTCATCACGGGAAAACTCCTGCGCTTCTCACGTCCTCAGGCCGAAGCTCTCATCAAAGAGAACGGCGGTATCCCCAGGAGCGATGTCACCAAGAACACCAAGTATCTTGTCGTCGGTGAAGATCCCGGAAGCAAGCTGCAGAAAGCGGAAAAGTACGGCGTAGCCATCATCAGCGAGAACGATCTTTTATCTATGATCGGCAATCCCGGATTCTAAGATGGATATCACCGCTTATCTTCTTGAGCACTGTGATCCTGAATACAAGAGTTTTACTGCAAAACTCATCCCCGATATCGATCCAGATTCCATGATCGGAGTGCGTATCCCTGAGATAAGGTCGCTTGCAAGATCTGTCAAGGATGAAAAGACCGTCCTGTCTTTCATAAAAGTGCTTCCGCATAGATATTTTGAGGAGAACATCCTGCATGGTCTGCTCATCGACAAGATTAAGGATGAGAAGTCTTACATCGCCGAATTGGAGCGTTTCCTGCCTTATGTCGATAACTGGTCGGTCTGCGATACTATGAGCTGTAAACGGCTGAATGACGAGGCTCTCATAAAAAAGTGGCTGAAGTCGGACCATCCTTATACCGTCAGGTTTGGGATAAAGGTCCTCATGTCGAATTACCTCGGTGCCGGATTCGATGACAGATATCCCAAGATGGTTGCTGACGTCGTATTCGATGACTACTATGTGAATATGATGCGGGCGTGGTACTTCGCGACGGCCTTAGCCAAACAGTACGATGCAGTCGTTCCGTTCGTTGAAGAGAAAAAGCTCGACAAGTGGACGCACAACAAAGCTATCCAGAAAGCAGTCGAAAGCTACCGGATCACAGATGAGCAGAAAGCATATCTCAAGAGTCTAAAGATCGCTTAGTTATCGGGAAAAGAATCGGAGTCGTCGTCCGTTTCCCCGAAGAAAGCTTCTTCCATTTTTATCAGATCGAACTGTGGGTCGTCCAGGAGTTTTATGACCCCTTCATATGATGCTTTATAAAAATCATCGCCGTCTTCGATGGCTTTCTTATATCCGATCTCAGCGCGTAAGAGATACTGGTATGCCAGTTTCAGATCGGTATTCAAGGAACCTCCGTTAGCCATCTCTCGCCCCAGTGCGTAACAAAGGCTGGGGTACCTGTTGAGTCCGTCGAAGTATTTGATGGCTGTGGGATTGTGCCATTCGTCGCCCATCAGGAGCTCGGCGGCCAGTGAATAGTAGTAGAGAGATCTTTCTTTGTCTTCGACGCCCCATTTTTCCCTGCTGTAGATGTCCCCCAGTTTATATGCTGCATCTACGTTGCTCCTCATGGCTGCGATCTTGAAGTAGGCGATTGCAAGGGATGTGTTCGGTTCGATCCCACGCCCGTAAAGATAGCAGTAACCAAGATTGGAAATGGATTGATCGTTGCCCATGGCGGCACCCAGCCTGTAATATTCGACAGACTGAAGGTATGTTTCAGGATCATATAATTTGGCGCCTTTATTGTTGATGTAGTTGGAATCATGAAGCGAAATTGCTTCCATATCTAAAGGTGACAATGTGATTTTGTTTCCTTCCATTTCTTTTCTCCCTTTTTGTTTGACCTTTTGACACTAGTTTACTACCGGGATCGGACAAAAAACGGATAAAAAAAGGACCCCATCGCTGAGGTCCTTTTTGATTCTTCTTGAGTTATCGGCAGATTAGTCTGCGATCTTGTCCCATTCGATCTCATCTTCGATGAAGCCGTGCTTTGCTTTCTGCTTGACGATGAGCTTGATGATGAGGAATAGGAAGATATTGAACAGGATGACTGCCCAACCGAAGATAATGTTGGCCCACAGTGCATAGCCGTCGCCGGCACCGTAGATACCGCCGTTCTTGAAGATGAGAGAATAAAGATTCCAGATCAAGATGGCAGCGAGAAGGATAGGAGTGAAGTATTTGATGGAAGTCTCGAACCAGACCTTAGGCATCTTGAAACCGGTGGTGTTGAGGTTGATCTGATCGAGTACTTTCTTAGGTTTGAAGAACCAGCCGATGACGACAGCTTCCAGAGCACCGGCGAGGAGCAGAGGATAGCCGTTGATGAAGTAGTCGGTGATATCGAGGAATGCCAAACCTGCGCTTCCGACGAAGAGGAAGCCAAGTGCGAATTCGGCGATACAGAAGTAAATGAGGGTCTTCTTCTTGTTCCAGTGGAACTTGTCTGAGAATGATGTGACTGAACCTTCGACCAGTGAGAAGAGTGAGTCGATGGCCAGGGTAGCCAGACAGAAGTAGAAGACATAAGCGAATGCGGCATTGAGCCAAGGAACTCCGGTCAGGAGTGTGATCGCCTGAGGATAGACGATGAATGCTGTACCGATACCGGATGCCGTGATGTTGTCGAGCATGCCGACGCCGGCCATGGTGGTGAACATCACGATGGATGAGAGCAAGGAGATCGCAAAGTCGCTGACAGCGATGATCATGGTATCGGCAGCGATGTTGGCGTCCTTCTTGAGGAAGGAACCATATGCGAACATGATAGCCATAGCACAGGACAATGAGTAGAAGACCTGTCCGAATGCATCGATCCAAAGTGAAGGATTACCAAGTGCTGAGAAGACAGGTGTGAAGAGTTTCGCGATACCATCCATTGCATTAGGAAGAGTGAAACCTCTCACTGCCAGGATGAGGAGACAGATAACGGGAAGGGATACGGTGTATTTTACGACCTTGCCGACGCTCGACGTACCGTTACGAATACAATACCAGCATGATGCCCATGCAATGACCAGACAGCCGACGACCGGCCATACGATCCAGCTGCCGCCGTCTCCGATGCTGGTAGTTCCGGATGTGTTGATCGTGGAAGCCCATAAAGAACTTGCTGCCGCGGGATCACCGGTGAAACCGGCGAATTTGTAGGAAAGGATGAACATCAGGATAACCCATGCGAATACCACCGCATAGTAGACCGAGATGGTCAGGCCGTTGCCTACTGAAAGCCAACCGACAGCTTCGGCTTTCTTGTTGAGAGCACGCATGCTCCCAGGAGCACTTTGCTGGGTCTTTCGCGCGATTGCGATTTCGGCCATCAACAAAGGAACGCCGATCAGGACCATGGCGATGATGTATACGAGTAAGAACGTACCACCACCGTACTTAGCTGCGAGACCAGGGAAACGCCAGGCATTGCCCAGACCTACAGCGGAACCGACAGCGCCTAAGATAAAGGTCGTACGCGAAGACCACTTATCACGCTTTTCGTCCATTTTTCTCTCCCTTTCTTTAGGTAATAATGGAACCAATATTTTGTGAATAGGTTAAACCCGTATCACGCATGTGTCAAGCGTGATTTGACATAATGTTGAGAGAAAGGCTATGCGAGGATGGTCCTGATGCCGCGGATGTCGCTTTCGATCTGATCCGCCAGCTGCTTGGGATCTGAGAATCTGATCTCGCCGCGGGTCATCTTGATGAAATCGATGCTGATCTTCTGTTCGTAGATGTCTCCGCTGAAATCAAGGATATGCATCTCGATCTTCTTGCCGACACCGTTGAATGTCGGTCGTGTCCCGATGAAGGTGGCGGAAGGCATGACAGAACCGTCTGCCAGATGGACGTTGGCGGCATAGACTCCGTTGGGAGGAAGGACGATGGTAGGGTCCTCTGAAAAGTTGGCTGTCGGGAAGTGCAGGACATCTGTGCCGATATGCTTGCCATGTTCGACTTTACCGGAAAGCGCAAATGGTCTTCCCAGCATATTATTGGCTTTATCGATATCGCCATCAGTGATTGCTCTTCTGATCACGGTGGATGAAACGATCTCATTTCCCAACTGGAATGCCGGGACCTGAATCACTTTGATACCCCGTTCTTCTCCCAGCTGTTTAAGTACGGCATAATTGCCTGCACGTCCTTTGCCGAGGGCAAAGTCCCATCCCAGGACCAGCACTTTCATATTAAATTCATCGATCAGATAATCGATGAAGCCTTCGGGGGTGGTATCGGCCAGCGTACGGTCGAATTCCAGAACAATCACATCGTCGCAGCCATGTTCCTTCAGTGTCTCGATACGTTCGTCGAGAGTCTGTATATAGCGGAACCCTCCATTGGGGTTGAACAGGATATCGGGATGGGGATGGAAAGTCACAGCCAGTTTCTTTTGACCGGGACCGGCCTGTCTCTTCACCTCATCGATGATCTGCTGATGGCCGACATGCACGCCGTCGAAGACACCGACGGTGATGACGGTGCCGCATTGGTATTCTTTATCATCCTGAAACTGAGTGTAATCCATGATTGAGCAAATTATACTTTCACTTTTGTTATCTGGGCAATGAAAGCTTTATTCTCTGACGAGATTTGCTCCCAGTTCATAAGCGTTCCTGAGTTCCTGTGGGAAGACAGTCTTATGGCGCTCTTCCTTGACCTTAGAGTCGAACATGTTCCAGTTGTAGATGCTGTAATCCTTGACCTGAAGTGTGTTGCCGCAGATGAATACTTCAGTAGGGCCGATATTGGCTGAGAGACCTGCCTGATATGTTTTGATCATCTCTGCATAAGGCCCCTGCTGATAGCCTTCTTCGGGAACGTTGCTGGTCATGATGAAGAGAGTGGGTTTCTTGTATTCTTCATAGAATCGAACGTCCACTCGGTAGGTCAGATTCTGGAATACGATACGTTCATACAATGCCCTGAAACCGGCGCTGGGCTGTCCGAGATAATTGGGAGTGCCGATGATGACGGCATCCGATTCCCTGATCGACTGAAGGATGGGGAGAATGCCGTCTTTGTATACGCACTTGCCTTCGTTAGGCTTTCTCTTACATCCGAAACATGAGATACAGCCGGTGAATCTTTCCTGCTGATATAGATCGAAATAAACGATCTCGGCGCCTTTCGATTCGGCTCCTTTGACAGCTTCTTTGATCAGCTGTGCGGTATTCCAGTTCTTTCTGGGGCTGGTATTGATGGCTGTGAGCTTCATGTCGTCCTCCGGATAGGTGGTTTTATTTCAGGATAGCGCAATTATACTCGGTTTACTATCGTAAATAACGTTGTCTGGCATGGCTGCATGTCATATAAGCGTCTTTTATTCTTCGTGACTTGTGCGGTATAATCAGAGAACAAGTCAGAGGAACAATGATGTTTTATCCAAGATATTCGATCACATCTGAATTGCTTAATAAGATGGCTGCAGTTTCGGAGCTGGTGGGTGCCAAGACTCTATCTAATGCTCTGGATACCGACACTGAGCTCCAGCTCGAGAACAGGGCAAAAAACATCTACTCCAATTGTCTGATGGATAAGCTCGATGTCGAATTCGGTGATATCGAAGCTGTTGTCCATAAGATGGATCAGGGGACCGATGTGGTCCTGAATAATGCCAATACAGCTTACGAAAAGTATCTGTTCCTTGATCCTTACAATATCGAAGATATCCTCGATCTGCACAGGACCTTGATGAACGGCATTTTTGATGATGCCGGAATGATCAGAGATGAGCTTGGCGGGATCCATAATGACACCACGATCTTTCATCTCGGGACTGCCCCCAGTCAGATCAGGAGCGCTCTCGATGATCTTATGGAGTGGGTCAGGTCATCTTCTGAACATCCCATCATCACGAGCACTATCTTCCATTATCAGTTCGAAAACATCTATCCTTTCTCTGTCGGCAACGGTAGAGTAGGCAGGATGTGGCAGATGCTGCTCCTGTACCACTGGAAACCGTTCTTTGCCTATTGTCCGATCGAGAGCCTGATCAATGAACGTAAGGATATGTATTATCAGGCAATGTCCAAGTCGTACGACGAGCAGGACATCGCTCCTTTCATCATGTTTATGCTCGATGTCTTCTATGATGCCCTTTATGATATTCCCGAAGGAAAGTCGCAGTCCGTTCCTGACATCTTTGATGATGAGGATGATTATGTGGACGAAAGCGATGAACATCCCGGGGAACTATCTATCCAGGTCGAGAAGCTTATGAATGTACTGGGAGACAAGCCGATGACGTCCCGACAGCTCTTGGATGCTTTGGGACTGCGTCACAGACAGTCTTTCAGGAGATTGTACATACAGCCGGCTATCGAAGCCGGACTTATCGAGATGACGGTACCGGATAAACCGAACAGCCGTAATCAGAGATACCGAAGAATAAAATAATTTAGAGAGGATCTTAAAGATCATGATTTGGTGGCAAGTTGCACTCGTGCTCGTTGGAGCATATCTTTTAGGCTCTTTCCCTTCTGCTTATATTGCAGGAAAGCTCAAGAGCGGTGTCGATATCCGAACCGTCGGCAGCAAGAACATGGGCACGATGAATTCTGTCTACAGTCTCGGTTTTGGCTGGGGCCTGGCAGTCCTGCTCTGTGACCTTGCCAAAGGAGCTATACCTGTATTGGTGGCCCGCTGGCTCGGCATGACTGATATCATCCAGTTCTTAGCCGGTCTGATCGCGATCCTCGGTCATAATTTCCCGATCTTTCTTAAGTTCAAAGGCGGTAAGGGCGGTGCTACTGCAATCGGTGCCACTTCAGCTTTCATTCCCTGGATCTGGGTCATCTCATTCCCGATCTTCCTGCTCATAATGCTCATCATCAAGGTACCTACGATCTCTTATGGTATCGCCATGGTCTCTTTCCCGATCATCGGTGCGATCATGTATAAAGGGACCAACATTTGGTGGTTCACGCTTGTTTATATCCTGATTCCGTACCTGTGGTATATCCCCAGACTTATCGAGATGAGGAAAAAGGGCGGAAGCTGGAAACACGTCTTCATACGTAAGAGCGTAAAGGACCGCTTCTAAACAGATTTCTTCATTTTTTTCTGTTTCTATCGCTTTACTTTTTGACTTTATCCTATTAAAGTGATAGAGTGTTGATGTTATTTTGAAAGAAGGTGTCTGTTTATGAGTGCTTTACGCAGTGAATCGATCGATGAACTTTTTAAAGCCATTCTGAACCTCGAGAACGTCGACGAGTGTTATGCGTTGTTCGAAGACCTCTGCACGATCCGTGAGATGCAAGATATGGCACAAAGACTTCAGGTCGCTCGTATGCTTGATGAAGGCAAGAACTATCAGGAGATCTCAAAAGCTACTTCTGTGAGTTCAGCTACCATCAGCCGCGTGAACCGATGCCTTATGTATGGATCCGGCGGCTACCGACAGGCAGTCGACCGTCTCAAAAAAAAGGAAGGGGATAATAAGAAATAATGAAAAAGGCTCTCTATTTACTCCTCGCAGCTGTTATGATCGTTTCCATGATCGCTATGGCCGGCTGCAAAGGCAAAGACAAGGATTTTACCTTCAAGCATGGCTTCGATATGGAATATCCTCCGTACTCCTACCTCCAGGATGATGGCACCTACGGTGGTTTTGACATCGATCTTTGCAAAGAAGTCTGCAAATACTATGGTTGGAAATATGAACCTGTTCCCATCAACTGGGATGCTAAGAAGCTCGAGCTTGATTCCGGCGCTATCGACTGCATCTGGTCGGGTTTCACCATCGAAGGTCTCGAGAATGATTATGCTTGGTCCAAGGTCTACTCCAACAATACTCAGGTAGTCCTCATCAAGAGTGATTCCAATCTCAAGACTCTTGCAGATCTCAAGGGTAAACTCGTAGGCGTCCAGAATGATACTTCAGGTTTCCATTTGCTCAATGATGGTGATCAGGTCGAGCTCAAGAACAGCTTCAAAGAACTCCGAACTTATGACAACTTCACCGTAGCAGTCCAGACCCTGAAGGCCGGCGGTATCGATGCTGTTGCTATTGATATCACTGCAGCCCGTCACTATACTTCTCAGGATTCCAGCCTCAAGATCATGGACGAAGTACTTGGTGCTGAGACTTATGGCATCGGTTTCCGCGTCAACGATACCGATCTTCGCGATAAGGTCAACAAGGCCATCGATGCTCTTTACAAAGATGGTACTTTCGACAGGATCGCAGCCAACTATCCTGACATCAAAGAATTCCTCTGCTGGGAATAGTTTCATACAGCAGGTAAATAGTTAACTATCAGGACATTGGGTGATCGACATCGCCCAATGTCCTCTTGAATTGAAAGGCATGTTGAATTGAAGATGGATTTCGGTGTCATGCTCGGCCTCATGGGCCAGGGCATGCTCAAGACCTGTGCAATATTCATACTGACTTTAATCGGTTCCATACCGTTTGGTATGGTCGTCTGTCGTCTCAGGAAGTCTTCTTTTGCTCCTGTGCGATATATTACAAAATTCTATATCTCTGTCATGCGAGGAACTCCGCTCATGCTCCAGCTCCTCGTCTGGTATTTTGCTCCATATTACTTATTCCGTATGAATATTGCAGACTGGCGTTTTCCGGCTATCATCGTCGGTTTCGTCATGAATTACGCCGCATACTTCGCTGAGATCTACCGAGGCGGTGTTGATTCGATGCCGGTTGGACAGTATGAAGCTGCTGAGATTCTCGGTTACTCTAAGATGCAGACTTTCTTCAAGATCATCATGCCGCAGGTTGCTAAGCGTGTCCTTCCGGCGGTCACCAATGAGACAATTACTCTTGTCAAAGATACTTCTTTGGCGTTTACACTTGCTTATCAGGAACTATTCTCTGTCACAAAGCAGGTCGCTGCTACTGGTACATCAATGGTCCCGTTCGCTGTTGCGGCATTGTTCTATTACGTAGCAAATTACGTCGTTGCTTTCGTGATGGAAAAGATCGAAAAGAAGCTGGATTATTACAAATAGGCTGGGATTATCATGAAAGTACTCGAAATGCAGAATATTGGTAAATCCTTTAATGACCTTGAGGTCCTTCGTGATATCTCATTGGAAGTCGATCACGGCGAGGTAGTCTCCATCATTGGCCCGTCTGGCTCGGGTAAATCAACGCTTTTGCGTTGTGCGACTTTCCTGGAAAAAGTCGACTTTGGCAAGATCAAATATCTTGGTAAACCTGCAACCATGGTCAATGACGAGAACAGGGCAATGTATGTCGGTTCAAGTCAGCTGGCCGAGATAAAGAATTACTTTAGTCTGGTATTCCAGAACTTCAATCTGTTTCCTCATTATTCAGTGATCAAGAATATTACCGAAGCACCGCTCTCAGTCCAGCATCGTGATAAAGAAGAGGTCATGGAGGATGCTCATAAGCTCCTCAGAAAGATGGGTCTTGAAGCCAAGGCCAATGCCTATCCTTATCAGCTTTCCGGCGGTCAGCAGCAGCGAGTCGCTATCGCCCGTGCTCTGGCCATGAAACCGGAGATTCTTTTCTTCGATGAACCTACTTCAGCTCTCGATCCAGAATTGACTGCAGAAGTACTTAAGGTCATCAGACAGCTTGCTGATGAAAAGATGACCATGGTCATCGTTACTCACGAGATGCCGTTTGCAAGAGCTGTATCTGACCGTGTCATTTTCATTGACGGTGGCGTCATCGTAGAACAGGGCGATCCAGAGATCGTTTTGGGCAATCCCCAGCAGGCCAGGACACGACAGTTCCTGCAGACTTATCAAAGATAGGATCAATTTATGCGTATCGATTATTCAATCCTTGACCCTTCGGGTAACAAGACGATCATCGTCGAGACTTTGGTCGGCCGTGACGACCATAAGAAAGTTGCCGATATCCTTATGCAGAAGCATGAAGATGTGGAGCAGGTAGGCTTTTTGGAGGAAGCTGCCGACGGGCATGATATCCGTCTGCAGATGGCCGGCGGTGAATTCTGCGGCAATGCCACGATGTGTGCTGCTGCCGTATATCTCAAGAATACCGGCAAGAACAAAGGCAATGTCAAGATAGCTGTTTCCGGATCTGACGAGATACTTGATGTCATACTCGACAATACCGGGAATGACTGGAACGGGACTGCCGAGATGCCGATCCCCAATTCTGTTTGGCTCCGCATCCTGCCTGATGAGGATGGTAAGGACGTCTCTGTTCCTGTCGTTCATTTCAAAGGCATCTCTCATGCTATCGTTTCCTGGAACCTGGATTATAAAGATGCCGAGAGACTCATCGATACGTGGTGCGATATGCTTGAGGTCGATTCACTGGGTATACTCCTTTTCGATGAAGAGAACTCCAAGCTTGTTCCATTGGTATATGTGAAGAACTCCGATACGCTGTTCTGGGAGCATTCCTGTGCCAGTGGTACGGCTGCTGTCGGAGTCTGGCTGGCCGTCGATAAGAACGAGAACGTGAGCCTGAAGCTCAAACAGCCCGGCGGTGAGATCGGCGTCGAAGCCAGATATAAGGACGAGTCTATGGAATCACTGATGATTAACGGCAAGGTGAAGCTGGTGTCGTCCCATATGATCGATATCGACCTGTAAGTACAACCAAACAGATTTATGTTTTTTATTTCCTTTTGAGTTTGTTTATAATATGTGCCAGATAAAGCCGATCCTTTATCTGGTTTTTTATTTCAAGGTAGGTTTTGAATTATGGGTATTTACGAAGAACTCCAGGCCCGCGGACTTATTGCTCAGGTCACTGATGAAGAAGAGATCAGGAACCTGATCAATAACGGCGGCGCCCGTTTCTATATCGGATTCGATCCCACTGCCGATTCTCTCCATGTCGGCCATTTCATGGCTCTCTGTCTCATGAAGAGACTGCAGATGGCCGGCAACAAGCCGGTCGTGCTGGTCGGCGGCGGCACTGGCTATATCGGCGATCCTTCCGGCAGGACCGACATGCGCACGATGATGACTCCTGAAACTATCCAGGCCAACTGCGACAAGTTCAAGGTCCAGATGGAACGTTTCATCGATTTCGGTCCGGACAAGGCCATCATGGTCAACAATGCCGATTGGCTCTTGGGATTGAACTATATTGAGCTCTTACGAGATGTAGGTCCTCATTTCTCCGTCAACACGATGCTGCGTGCAGAATGCTACAAGCAGAGGATGGAGAAAGGTCTCAGCTTCCTTGAATTCAACTATATGATCATGCAGGCCTATGATTTCTACTATCTCCACAATAAATACAAGTGCAATATGCAGTTCGGCGGAGATGATCAGTGGAGCAATATGCTGGCCGGCACCGAACTCATCCGAAAGAAGACCGGCGATGACGCCTATGCCATGACCATCACTCTGCTCCTCAACAGTGAGGGCAAGAAGATGGGCAAGACCGCTAAAGGCGCTGTCTGGCTCGATCCCAAAAAGACTTCTCCTTATGAATTCTATCAGTACTGGAGGAACGTCGATGACGCCGATGTCATGAAGTGCCTCCGTATGCTTACTTTCATACCGCTTTCCGAGATCGATGAGATGGAAAAGTGGGATGACTCACGTATCAACGAAAAGAAGGCACTTTTGGCTTATGAATTGACTTCCCTTGTCCACGGCAAGGAAGAGGCTGAAAAGGCAAGTGAGACCGCTAAGGCGCTGTTCTCCGGAAAGGTCAGTGCCGAAAACATGCCGTCGACCGAGATCGATAATGTCGCTGATGACGGCATCGGCATCCTTGACCTGATGATCGCCTGCAATCTTGCAAAGAGCAAGAACGAAGCACGAAGGCTCATCCTTCAGGGCGGAGTTACCGTGGATGAAGAAAAGGTGACCGAACCGACGCTCATCGTCACCAAAGCTCAGCTGCAGACAGGCGCTGTGATCAAGAAAGGCCAGAAAGTCTTCCATCGTGCAATACTGAAGGGCTAGATGTGAATCAGCCAGTAAGGAGCTGTTATGTTTGATTTATCCGCTGATTGGTCAATGGTCATCATTACGCTGATCTATGCTATCGCTACGATACTGATCTGTGTCTTCAATGCTGCAAACAACTCCACTGTCAAAAAGCAGGCTATCGCGTCTAATGAACACCAGCATCAGAATGCCGGCATCCAGCTTTATTCACTGAGAAAAGAAGTCCTCGTTGCACTGGATAAGAAAAGGTTCGATGACATCTACTGGGATGTGGCGCTCCTTTTTAATGCTGATATCAACAAACAGTTCATGGAGCTGGCAGATGCCGCTCACAAACTGGACAGCCTGAACGCTGACCTGGCTTTCTACGAACGTTTCCTTATCAATAATATGGAATCCAATGATTATGCATCTTTCAAACTGGCATCAGGCAAGAACTCCAAGGAAGCCTATGCCGATTGTGCCAAGCTGCTGGGAACATATGACAAGAGCGTTTCCATCAGTGTCGACGGTGAGACAAAAGATCTTAATTACCGTGACCTTCTTGAGAACAAGCATAAGTACGGCATCCAGGTCGATTCTATGCGTCTGAACCTGTCCATCAAGATGCAGCAGTTCATCAAAGACAGTATCAAATAGTCTTTTCTAAGATCTCAAGGCTTTGAGTAACAGGAAGATACTGATGAGTACAACGAGTGCTCCGAAGCCGATGGCTATGAATGCATAGCTCTTGCTTGCGCTGATCACTTTTGAAGGATCGGAAGGGTCGTATTTGACCTTGATGTTCTGTCCTTCTTTGAGATTGGTAGATGTGTTGTTGAGCTGAGATTCATATTCTTTGCCGTCAACGGTATAACGCACCAGTATCTCGACGTCGTCAGGTTCATCATAGAACGTTTCTATGATCGTCACTTTGGAGACGACGGCATCAGTCTCGATGTACTTGTTATGCTGGGAAAAATTGATCACGCCGAATACGATGAATGCGATGCCGGCGAGAAGCGCGAGAAGGGGATACAGTAATCTCTTTGCACCTGTCATTGTTGAAGATCTCCTTTAAGGCATCTGGATGTTTTCGTTGACTACGAAGATCTGGATCGAGTTGATATAGGTGGGGTCAACGGGATAGCTGACTTCTTTGGTCAGTGGGTTCTCTGTGACCTTCTTTCCTGCGATCTTCTTGGCGACGTCAAGACCTTCATAGATGTAACCGATCTCGACATAGATCGGGTTATAGTTAAGAGTCTTGCTCTTTTCACCTGTGCAGATGAACCACTGGGAGCCGTTTGAGCTGTTATTTCCGCCATTGGCCATGGCAACGATGCCTGGTTCGTATACGTAGGGCGGCGGAAGCTCGCTTTGGAATCTATATCCGGCATCGCCGGTGCCCAGATGATTGGGGTCGCCCGTCTGGATCATGAAATCATCGACGGTGCGGAAAAAATACATGTTGTTGAAAAACTCTTCAGAGGCAAGGTAGATGAAGCTGTTTACAGCAAACGGTGCCGCATCATCGAATAAGAGCATCTTCATCATGCCTTCTGTCGTGTCGATCTCGGCATAATAGGTCTTTGTCTGGTCGACTACCCAGGCGGGACCGGTATAGGTCTTGCCGGAAAGCGTCCGTTCGGGCCCTTTGGAACAGGAAAGACAGGGAGTAAGGATCAAGACTGCCGAAATAATCAAATAGGATAGTTTCTTCATAGTGATTTAAGTATAGGAGAAAAGGGCGTATATGCACAAAAAGGCCCCGGTTTAACTTTTGCTTTTTCCGGGGCCTTTGACCACTGTGTTTGTGCCTTTTGAGTCTGTCTGGGCCCCGGTTTAACTTTTGCCTCACCGGGGCCTTTTCAGCTGATAGAGGGCGTCACATGGCTCTAATTCTTATTCTTTTGTTTGACGCATTCCGTCAACAGATATTCAATCTGCCCATTGACTGATCGAAAGTCTTCTTCCGCCCAAGCCGATATCTGTTCGTACAGCTTGGCAGAAAGCCTTAATGGCACCTGTTTTTTCTGTGTATCGTCCACGATAAGCTTTCATTCCTTGGTTTATTCTCTCTCTCAATCAATGATATTAAAATGATATCTCAATAATAGCATAAAGATATCACTTGTCAATACCCTTTTTAAATATTTTTCAAAAATAATAAAAAAAACCGTCACAGCAATGCTGTCACGGCTGAAAAGGTCGTGTGTGTGATTATTCGAATAATGAAATGTCGGTATGCGGGATGAAGAGTGATGCCGAGAAGTTATCCATGTAGCCCGGTTCCTCTGAGAGCTCAACATATGTCACTCTCTCGGAGACCGTGAAGAATTCTTCTGCTGTGTCTTTATCGATGATGGCCATATGCATACCAAGGAGCGTACCGTTCCCTATGAATCTGTAGCTGCCGTCCTTGATCTTGGGGAGCATACCCAGCTTCACGGCATTGTCGATATCGAGATGTTTTCCGAAAGAACCGGAGATGATGATGTCTTTTATCTCATCTATCGAGATCCCGACCTTGCTGATCAGGGTCTGGCAGGCAGCAAAGACTGCACCTTTTGCTTTGATGAAGTTATCGATATCTGTCTGGGAAAGATAGATGCTGTCAGATATCATGAAACGTCCATCTGAGAAGTATTTGCCCATCTTTCCTGCGATGAGCTGTCCTTTCTTATCGATCCACTGATTCTTAAATAAAGAGGCTATCGTATTGATGAGACCGCATCCGCATATCCCCAGTGGCTCCGTATCGCCGATTGTATGGACTTTGACTCTTTCTTCTTCGATCGTGACATCATCGATGGCGCCGTCCTGGGCCAGCATGCCGCAGTCGATCTCGCCGCCTTCGAAGTTGGGGCCGGCTGATGCTGCCGCAGAGATCATCCAGTCTTTATTGCCCAGTACGATCTCTCCGTTGGTGCCGATATCGATATAAAGGGTAGTATTCTCCGTCTTATAGAGACCGGAACCGATGATTCCGGCAACGATATCGCCTCCGACGTAGCTTGCTACCAACGGCGCGGATATCAGTATTGCTCTTTCAGACACATCGATACCGATTTGGATGGCGGGGATAGGATCCTTTTCAGTGAATGACGGCAGATAAGGCTGATATCTGATCGGCTTAGGGTCTGTTCCGTATAGGAAGTGGGTGATGATGCTGTTCCCGGCGCAGAAGACGAGATCTATATCATCCTTTTTCACATTCAGTTCACCGATGATCTCATTGATCGTCTCGATGAGCTTTTTCTGCAGCAGTGCTACAGCATCGTGTTTCTCGGAGTAAACGATCCTGCTGATTACGTCAGAACCGTAAGGTATTTGCTTATTGTAGACTGCGACTTCGTCCAGGATATCTCCTGTCCTGACGTCTAATACCTGTCCCCGGACAGTGGTTGTGCCGATGTCGAACAGCACTGCCTTGCAGCTGTCTCCGGAAGCATTGATGGTATATGTCGTTCCTTTGTAGTCGAACTTGATCGTTCCAGAAGAGCTTTTAGTGAGGATAGGGGATACCGGGTCTATATGATTAAGCTCTTTGGAATGCGCCGGCTTAGAAAGGGTACGCCTGATGGCGACTTCGACGTCTTCATCGACAACGTAGTGACAGGCAAGCTCTTCTCTGCCGTTAACGATGATCTTGCATTTGCCGCATGTCCCCAAGCCTCCGCAGTCATTCTCTACATAGAGGCCTTTTTCAAGCAGGACATCGAACAGACGCACACCAACTCCGACCTCGAAAGTCGTGCTTTCGATGCCTTTGCCGTGTACGCTGATTTTGGGCATTAGAACAGTCCTTTGACTCGTCCGGTGTCAGTATCCACGTCGATACGTCGGAATGCAGGATCGGAACCGGTGCCCGGCATGAGTTTGATCTCACCGGCAACGGGTACGATGAATCCGGCACCCTTGTATGTGAGGACGTCTCGGATGGGGAGGGTCCAACCGGTCGGACGGCCTTTGAGGTCAGGATTGTGGGAGAGAGACAGGTGGGTCTTGACCATACAAGTGCACATCTCTTTGGATTCGGGATCCTCTTCGAGTTTCTTGATCTTAGCTTTAGCTTCAGGCTGATAGGTCACGCCGTCAGCACCATAAACTTCTTTTGCGATGAGTTCGATCCTCTGTGTCAGAGGCATGTCGAGATCGTAAAGGAAGTGGAAATCATTCTTTTCTTTGCAGGCGTCCATGACTGCATCGGCAAGTTCCAGTGCACCTTCGCCGCCCTTGGCCCAGTGGTTGGAGAGGGCGACTTTTGCTCCGGCTTTTTCGGCGATCTCGCGGACGACCTTGATCTCGTCTTCGGAGTCGAACTTGAACTGGTTGATACAGACGACAGGTCGGATGCCGGCTTTTCGTACGGTCTCGATGTGGGCAAGGAGGTTGTCACAGCCCTTGGCGACCAGGTCGGGATTGGACTTGGTATAAGCTTCATCCAGCGGTTTGCCGGGGACGACCTTAGGACCGCCGCCGTGCATCTTGAGAGCACGGATGGTGGCTACGATAACGGCACAGTCGGGGGTAAGACCGCTGAGTCGGCTCTTGATGTTCCAGAACTTCTCAAAACCGATGTCGGCACCGAAGCCGCTCTCGGTAACATGATAGTCAGAAAGTTTTAAGCCAAGTCGGTCGGCTACGATGGACGACTGGCCGACTGCGATGTTGGCGAAAGGTCCGGCGTGCACTAAGACCGGCTGGCCTTCGATGGTCTGAAGCAGGTTGGGGTTGGTGGCCTTGACCATCCAGGCAGTCATGGCACCGTCGACTTCCAGGTCTTTGGTAGTGATGGGGTTGCCCTGACGGTCATATGCGACCACGATCCTGCCCATTCGTTCGCGGAGATCCTTGAGATCTTTGAAGACGGCTAAGATAGCCATGATCTCGGAGCTTACGGTGATGGCGAAACCGGATTCCATCATATAACCATCCATCTTTCCGCCGATACCGATGATGATATTGCGGAGAGACTGGGCGCAGTAGTCCATGATCCATTTCATCTGGATGTTGTGGGGATCGATATTTAATCTCTTGAGATTTCGTTTTGCTAAGAACTCATCGGTGTTGATGGCTTCATGCTGCATTCGGCTGGTGAGTGCCACCATGGCCAGGTTATGAGCATTGTTGATGTTGTCGATATCGCCGGTGAGACCTAAAGAGAAAGGAACCAGAGGGATACACTGGGAGAGACCGCCACCGGCGGCGCTGCCCTTGATATTGAATGTAGGACCGCCCGATGGCTGTCGGATGGCGCCTGATACTTTCTGACCTCGTTTGCCCAGACCTTCGACGAGGCCCATAGTAGTGGTACTCTTGCCTTCGCCGAGGGGAGTAGGGGTGATAGCGGTAACGTCGATGAACTTTCCGTTGGGCTTGTTGCCAAGTCGTTTGAGTACGGCATTGTAGTCGACTTTGCCGATGTCATGTCCGTAGGGGAGAAGTTCTGTTTCTTCGATGCCCCATTCGGATGCGAGCTGTCGTACGCTCTTCATGTTTTCTTCAGCTGCTTCGGCGATCTGCCAATCAGCCATCTGGGTAGGATCGAGTTTAGCCATAATATCCCTCCGAGTTGAGTTAGTTGGTTTGATTTGAAAGTTAGAGAAAATTATACCATAGCTAAATCAGGCAAAAACAATAGCTTTGAAGGCTTTTTTGAGGTTTTTTGACGGCATGATTATGAGACGTTTCAGACGATATCTTTCAATTATGCCTGTGTGATATTGAACGGAAACCATATTTCAATGTATAATCTCATGATATTGTGCACTATTAATGAAGAGGTGTTAAATGCTGAGGACTCATAACGCCCAATCGCTGAATCTATCTAATAAAGGGCAAAGAGTAACGGTTGCCGGATGGGTCGACCGTCGACGTGATCATGGTGGACTCATCTTCATAGACTTAAGAGATCGTTCGGGATTATTACAGATCGTATTCAATCCTGAGACCAATAAAGAAGCTCATGAACTGGCCAGCACTCTGAGGAGTGAATTTTGTATCCAGGCCGAGGGTGTCGTATCCCCCAGACCTGAAGGCACAGTCAACGAAAAGCTTCCTACCGGCGAGATCGAACTCCTCGTCGACAAGCTCGTAATCCTGAATACGTCCGAGACTCCTCCGTTCTACATCAACGAGGAATCCGATGTCGATGAGAACCTCCGACTCAAATATCGATATCTCGATATGCGACGACCTACCTTGAAGAACAACCTTATCTTCCGACATAAAGTCGTCCATATGATGAGGACTTTCCTCGACAGAGAAGATTTCCTTGAAGTCGAGACTCCGATCCTGACCAAGAGCACTCCCGAAGGCGCCCGAGACTATCTGGTCCCCAGCCGTCTCCATCCCGGCACTTTCTATGCTCTTCCCCAGTCCCCTCAGCAGATGAAACAGCTGCTTATGGTGGGCGGTCTTGAAAGATACTATCAGGTAGCCAAATGTTTCCGTGATGAGGATACCCGTGCTGACCGACAGCCCGAATTCACTCAGCTCGACATCGAGATGAGCTTCGTCGAGCCTGAAGACGTCATGGACATGACCGAGCGCATGCTCCTCGAGATCATGGATACTCTGCGACCTGATGCCAAGTATCCCCGCAAGTTCCCCAGGATCAATTATTTCGAAGCTATGTCCAAGTACGGCAGCGACAAACCTGATCTCCGCTTCGGCATGGAGATCAAAGATATCTCTGATATCGTTGCCGGCTGTGATTTTGCAGTATTGCGCGATACCGTAGCCAACGGCGGCAAGGTCATGGGCATCGTCCTTCCCGGATGTGCCAAGTATTCCCGTGCCGAACAGCAGGAACTCGTGGAACTGACCAAGACCTATGGTTCCAAAGGTATGCTTCCTCTGGCTTATACCGATGAAGCTCCTTCCATCGATGAACTGACCGTAGAATCAGTTAAATCCGTTGCTACCAAGTATCTTACTCTCGATCAGCTCAAGGCCATCGCAAAGCGTATGGAAGTCAACCCCGGCGACCTCGTCGCTCTGATCGCAGATAAGGAAGACAAGACTCTTGATGTCCTTGGCAGACTGCGACAGGAGATGGGTCTCAGACTTGGTCTTGCTGATCCTAATGAATTCTGTTTTGCTTTCATCGTCGATTTCCCGCTCTTCAAGTGGGACGAAGAGGGAAAGCGCTGGGATGCAGTCCATCATCTCTTCACCGCTCCTTTCGATGAAGATAAGGGACTCATCACCATGGAAGATGCCGGCAAGGCACGTTCCAAATCCTATGATATCGTTCTAAATGGTTTCGAGATCGGCGGCGGCAGCATCCGAATCCACGAAGCCGACTTACAGAAACAGGTCCTCAAGGTCATGGGCTATCCAGAAGATATCGCCCAGGACCGCTTCGGACACCTCATTGAAGCATTCAATTACGGTGCACCTCCTCACGGCGGTATCGCCATGGGCATCGACCGTGTCGTGATGCTTCTCTGCGGCGCAGATTCTATCCGTGAAGTGATCGCCTTCCCGAAGAACCAGAGCGCCCAGGATATGTTGTTCAATGCTCCTGACGTTGTTGAGAAACAACAGCTCAAGGATTTGCATATACATTTAGATAACTAATATAGGGGAGAGAGAAATAAATGAAACTCGTTGAATCAAAGACCGAAAATCGCACTACTACGATCAAGGTCGAATTGGATGCAGAAGAACTTGCCAAGGCAAGCGAAGAGACTTATAAGAGACTCAATAAGGACATCATCGTTCCCGGTTTCCGAAAAGGCAAAGCTCCTAAGCAGCTTCTCATCAATCATGTCGGCCAGGACGCCTTCAATACTGAAGTATATGAAGACTATGTTCCCATCGCCTGTGAGAAGATTATCACTGATGAAAAGATCGAGATGTATGCACGACCTTACATTCATGTCATCGGTGAAGATCCTGTCACTTTTGAAGCAGTCATTCCTCTGACTCCGATCGTTGATCTTTGCGACTATAAAGCTGTCAGGATCGACTATAAAGAAGCTGAAGTCAAGGATGAAGATGTCAACAGCATCATCGACCGCTTCCGCAAGCAGAATGCCACCTGGACCGAATCCGAAGGTCCCGTTGAGAACAGTGATATCGTCACTGTCGATCTCGACAGCCACAGCGGTGATGAACCTTTCATCCAGCAGAAAGGCATGCCTTTCCAGGTCACTGTCGGTTCTGAATATCCTGTAAAGGGCTTCTCTGAAGAAGTCATCGGCATGAAGAAGGATGATGTCAAGGAATTCGAACTTGATTTCTTTGAACCTTCACTGGATGTCAAACCTACCGAAGACGGCAAGGGTGTAGAGGACGTCAAAGAAGAGGAAGATAAGAAACCTTCCCGCAGGATCGCTTTCAAGGTCACCGTCAATGAGATCCGCAAAGAACAGATGGCTGAACTTACCGATGATTTCGCTAAGTCCATCATCCCCACCTGTAAAGATGTCGCCGGTCTCAAGAAGATCGTCTACGATGAACTCAAACATCGTGAAGAAGACAACATCCGCTCCGGTTATACTGAAACAGTCCTCGAGAAGATCGTCGAGGGCAGCAAGATCGAATATCCTGACTATCTCGTCGAACGCGAACTCGACGTCATGGTCGATGAATACTATGAACGAGTAAAGAATTCTGTTAACTCTCAGGAAGAATTCGACTCCATCATCAAGGGCACCAATATCGAAGATCTCAGAAAGTCTTACAAACCTTCTGCTGAGACCAGAGTCAAGAACAATCTTGTCGTCTCCAAGGTCATGGACCTCGAGAATATCGATACTACTGAGGAAGAGATCGATGAACAGCTGAAGCTCTTCGTCAGCGATGCTCCTGATCCTGAAAAGAGGATGAATGCCCTCAATACCCCTGAGAACCGACGCAACATCAAGAACTGGAATACTTCCAACAAGACTCTTAAGTTCCTTGTCGAATGCGGTTCCTCTGATTGGACTGAAGAACAGAAGGCTACTCTCGTCCATTCACACAATCATGACCATGATCATGAACATGAAGAAGAAGCAGCCGAGGAATCTGCTGAATAGTTTCCTCTTTCATGCAAATGAGCTAGATTGATTGAGAAGGAGATCAAATATGTAAAG
>JAEEOC010000070.1 GCA_016284035.1 Dehalococcoidales bacterium | reverse complement strand
ACCATCCCTGAACCAACGTTAATCCCCCCTCCAGACAGAACCGTCACTAACACACAGTTTCAGCCGACTCCAATCGAGAAGCCTGCAGAAGAGATCCCCATCAACAATAAACCTGTCATAATGGGAGCGCCCAGTGCTACTCAGCCGACAAGGAAAATCAATAATACGCAGGTCCAGCCCGCTCCAGTCGAGCAACCAACTGAAGAATATCCTGTAAACAATAAGCCCATCATAATGGGAGCATCCAGCATTCCCCAGCCTAAAAGATCATTCAAGAACACCAAAGTCATGCCGGCACCTCTTGAAGAGGAAGAAAAGAACGAAGAGAAAAAACTTCCTCCCAACGTCAAGAAGTACAAATACATCGGATAACGCTGTAATCAAGCAGTCAGTTGAAAGATTCTTTATTCGAAATATCTGATATCAGGAAGGTTTCGGTAACGGTTGTTGTAATCGAGGCCATATCCTACCACAAAAGTATCCGGAATCGAAAAACCAACATAATCAGGGACAAAATCGACTTTTCTGCGTGAAGGTTTATCAAGTAAGCACACGACAGCAAGCGATGCCGGAAGGTTTTTCTTGTCAGTCCCCAGCACCGTCACAAGCTTATCAAGAGTAGCTCCGGTGTCGATGATATCTTCAATAATGAGAACATGACGGCCAATCAGCGGAATCAATGGCATATACTGCAGAGAGACTACACCCGATGACACATCGCTGCTTCCGTAGCTGGAAGCCTTGATGAAATCTAATTCGATAGGAAACTCAAGATTCCTCATCAGATCAGTGGCAAAGAAAACAGAACCAGTCAAAGTTGCAAGAATAAGAGGATTCTTACGAGCATAATCTTTGGAAATATCGTGAGCAAGCTCTTTGACGCGGGTCTTGATCTGTTCTTCAGAAAATAGAATCTTGGGTTCCACATTAAGATTGACCATCGTCACTCTCCTAATGACAAGATTGAAATAATGTCTACATTATACTCTAATGAGGTTATTTATAATTAATGAAAACAAGGCCGATCAGACAAATACCGATCCCAACAGCCTTATTCCATGTGATCTGTTCCTTAAAAAGGAGCCATCCGACCAAAACGAGGATACCAGAAAGCAATGCCGCCTGTACGATATTGCCGGTGCTGACATTCCAGCCTGCCCTGTATGCAAAGATCCAGCCAGCTTCGAGACCGACGATAACGATACCAAACACGAACGGTACCCAATTCAGTTTCGAGTATTCATGTATCAAGTTGTTGTCTTTTCCCAGGAAGAAATACAGGATGAATGAAATAATCGCCGCAATCAAGTATGTAACAGTCAAAGAAGCAAATGGGTCAATATCCTGAGGCGTGGACTTTGAACAGATATGATAGATAACATTTGAAAAGATGACCAAGGCGATCGGCCAAATGTAAGCAACCATGGTGATAGCTCCTGATAAAAAATTTGGCCTGACTGTCGGTAGGTGCCCACCCGAATCAACGAACGTGATATGCGATTATGATAACCAACATTGCCGATAAAAACAAAACTATTGTAGAATTTCGGCATGCATCCATTTATCTATTATCTAATCTTTATCTCAATAGTAGCTATCGTCGTTACGATCTATGACAAACTGATCGCAGGATCAGACAAACGCAGAGTCCCTGAGAAAACTCTCCTCATCATCGCTGCTCTCGGCGGAAGCGTCGCAATGTACATCACCATGCAGATCATCCGACATAAGACCCAGCACAAGAAGTTCATGATCGGCATTCCCGTCATCATGGTCTTACAGGCGATACTGTTTGCGCTCTATCTGTATTGGCGAAGCAAACAATAAGAGAAGCTACAGGATCTTCTCCATCCCTATCTTCTGAGGAACAAGACCGAGTTTCTCATAGAAACGCATGGCGTCTTCATTGCAGCACCATACGTTGAGTGTAACATTGTAACATCCTATCTCTTTGGCATAAGCCACGACATGTTCGTAGAGTGACTTGCCAATATGCATCCCTCTGCATTTCTCGTGGACACAGATATCATCGATATATAAGGTCTTTATATCAGTCAGGACATGATCATTCTTGAGTTGTTTCAGAATACAGAATGCATGACCACAGATAAAACCCGATTCATCGGCATAAACGAATACAGGCGTATCATTGTTCTTAAAGATCTCCAAAAGCTCCTCACGGGTATACTTAGTTGCAGGTCCTTTGAAAATATCAGGTCTGGCATTGTGATGAACCATATCGACCTGAATGAGTAATTCAAGTACACCGTCGACATCTTTGGCTTCAGCACGTCGGATCATGTTCATTATTTATGATCCTCATCGAAAGCCCGTTCAACAAGCCCGTCTTCGTTAAGATATACGATATCCCCGACTTTTAAGTTCTCGGCATTAAGTTCTGCATTCGGCATCTTAATCTCTTTAGAATTGCCATGTTTGTCTATAATGACGACCATACTGAATACAGCATCATCGAGCAGATTTATGGATTGGATGGTGTAACCGAACTGTTCGACCTGCGCATTGACCTCTTTGTCTTTCTGGTAACCGATAAAGAGACCAACAAGACATCCTACACCGGCACCGATACCAATCGAGGCAGCAAGCCTATGAGTAGCAGTGCCGATTGCACAACCGATGGCTACTCCGAAACAAATCCCCATTGAGAGTCCTATAGCGGAACGGTTTCCCAACTGTTTCATAAGCATCTCCTCAAAATCAAGGTTATTATAGCTAAAATACGCATAAGAAGAATAGACATAATTGTGTTAGAATAAACGGATATTGCTGAATATGGAGCGACCTATGAACGGTATCCTGGAATTACGTAACAAACTGACTGACGACCTGCTCTGCGCAGTAAAGAAAGCTATTGCTGATAATGAACTGCCGGAATTCGAGATTCCTGAGATAACTCTCGAACGACCGCAGAATGCCAGTTTTGGCGATTATGCTACCAGCCTTCCTCTGAAGCTTACAAAGCTCTGCAGGATGAAACCGATGGATATCGCCAATGCAATCGTAAAGAATCTGCCGGAAGAGGCTGATATCAAATCGATCACGGTCGTCAATCCCGGCTTCATCAATTTTTCATATTCAGACAATTGGCTAACCAATCAGGTCGCTGACATCATCGAAAAGAACGATACCTACGGAAATGTCGAACTCGGAAAAGGAGAAAAAGTTCAGATCGAATTCGTTTCCGCCAATCCCACAGGTCCCCTCCATATCGGTCACGGACGCGGAGCTGTACTGGGAAGCACGATCGCTAATGTCCTGGCTGCAGCTGGATATGATGTACAAAAAGAATACTACATCAACGACGCCGGTAATCAGATTCACCTGTTCTCCGAATCACTTTGGATCCGCTACTGCCAGTCGCTCGGCGAAGAGATCGATATGATCGAAGACGGCTATCAGGGCCAGTACATGAGAGACCTGGGCAAGGAGCTAGCCGACAAATACGGAAAGAAATTCCTGGATATGGGCAAGAATGATGGTTCTAAAGCGCTATGTGATCTCGGCCTTCCTATGATGCTTGATTCCATCAAAGAATCCTTAGAAAAACTTAATGTCACATTCGATCTTTGGTTCAGCGAAAAGAGTCTCTTTGCTAACGGACAGTACGATACCGTCATGAAGATACTCGAAGAAAAAGGCTATCTTTCCAAACATGACGGAGCATTATGGTTCACTTCCACATCCCTCGGCGAGAGCAAAGACAACGTAATCATCCGAAGCGATGGCACTGTGACCTATTTCGGTACAGACATCGCCTATCACTATAACAAGTTCGCTGAACGCGGATTCGACAGAGTCATCGACATCTGGGGCGCCGATCATCAGGGACATATCTCCAGGATGAAGACCGTCCTCAATGCCATCGGCCTCGACGGCAATAAACTGGACGTACTTATCTCACAGTTGGTATCACTCAAACGAGGAAACGAGGTCGTTAAATTCTCCAAGCGTTCCGGCGAAATGATCACATTGAGTGATCTTATCGAGGAAGTAGGCGCTGATGCATGTCGATTCTTCTTCCTGACACGCTCTGCCGATTCGCAGATGGAATTCGATCTCGATCTGGCTCAGAAGGAATCTTCCGAGAATCCCGTATTCTATGTACAGTATGCTCATGCCAGGATCGCATCGATCCTCAAGAACGCATCAGATATCAAAGGAACCTACGAGATCAGATATTCCGAACCGCAGGAGTTCGAACTCATCAGGAAGATGCTCCAGCTCCCGGAGATCATCGAGCTTTCGGCATCGACCACAGCCCCGCATCATCTGCCCCATTACGCAATGGAACTTGCCACAGCTTTCCATGCCTTCTATCATGACTGCCGAGTGATTTCACAGGATGACCCCAGGACTTCATACAGCAGGCTTAAATTGGCTGAAGCAGCTAAGATAGTCCTGGCAAGGACACTTAGACTGATGGGCATGAACGCTCCCGAATCGATGTAAGAGTTCCGCTATACCGAGGTTTATTTGCCTAAATATGCCTATATAGTGGATAATATGTGTTTGCTATGCTTGAAGTAAATGTTTCACAACTGGTACGCGGAGTCATCGGAACCAACCGTGTGATCGACATAGACGATGAGATCGAGATGTTCGAATATAAGGTCGGCAAGATGACTGGCAGACTAAAGCTGACAAAGACCAGCAGGAGCATCCTCGTCAAAGGTCATATCAAGACCTCTGTGATACTGGAATGCGCCAGATGCCTGAAGCAATTCGAGCAGCCGATGGAATTCGATGTCGAGGACGAGTACTACATCAATAACAGCGTCAAACTAATGGCACTGGAAGCGATGGGATACTTTGGAAACGA
The DNA here is from genome assembly GCA_016284035.1 of Dehalococcoidales bacterium. Classification (GTDB taxonomy): domain Bacteria; phylum Chloroflexota; class Dehalococcoidia; order Dehalococcoidales; family UBA1222; genus UBA1222. The sequence goes on along the minus strand of JAEEOC010000070.1, from coordinate 21,080 downwards.
TGTCGAAGAGGATGACAATGATAAAGACGATACCCTCATCATCGATGAGAGAATGCATATGGATCTCTCTGAAGTGCTGAGGCAATATGTGCTCATGAATGTACCTATGAAGCCATTGTGTGACGTAAACTGTCATGGTGAGATATAATAAAAAAATAAATTTAACGGAGAGATAGAAAATGCCCCCACTACCTAAGAAGAAGACCCCCGCTTCCAAACAGGGAATGCGAAGACAGCACATCAAACTCGATGCAGTTGCCGTTTCTGAATGTCCTGAATGTCATGAAATGAAACCGACTCACGTAGCCTGCCCTAACTGCGGCAAATACGATGGTCGACAGGTCATCAACAAAGACTAATCATTTCCATTCAAATAGATAATGAATAACGCAGCATCGGCACTTATCTTTACCGGACAAGGTGGTCAACACACCGGCATGGGTAAGACTCTTTATGAGACCTCGCCCGAGTTCAAAATGATGGTAGATAGTGCCTCGTCCATTTCAGGACGTGACATTGCTGCGTTATTGTTTTCTGCAGGAGAAGATGAGCTTCGCGACCCGTTGAATTCACAGCTGGTTACATTCGTCTATGAAGTCGGTATCTTCGAGCTTATGAAAGCTAAAGATCTGCTGAAAGATGTCGAACTCATGGCTGGACATTCTATCGGAGAATATGCGGCTCTCTATGCAGCAGACTGTGTAACTTATGAGAACGCTTTAAAACTTATCCTCAAACGATCCGAACTCTGTAAGGCAGTCAACGAAAAAGCACCGGCTGCGATGCTTGCCGTACTCGGAGCTAACGAAAATGAACTCAACGAGACCTTCAAGACATGTGAAGTCTATCCCGCTCTCATCAATTCCCCTTCACAAGTCGTCATCAGCGGTCTTAAAGATAACATCTCAAAAGCAAAAGAGCATCTTGCGTCCGAATACAAAAAAAAGAGCATAATCCTTAATGTCGCGGGAGGCTATCATACTCCGCTCATGCAGGATGCATTCGATGATTACAAAGAAATCCTGAATAATACCCTTTTCACCAACGGCAAGTATCAAGTGATAGCCAATACCACCGCATCACCTATCTGGAGATCTGATGACATCTTTGATGAACTTCGGTATCAACTGATCGAACCGGTCAAATGGCATGATTCAATGGAATATCTCTACACCAAAGAAGATATCCGTTACTTCATTGAGATAGGACCCAAGCCAGTCCTGCTAAAGATGTTCAAAGATGTACATGATGATATCCATATCCTTACAGTGAGCGAGTAACAGAGATGAAATGTGATCTAAAAGGACAGACAGCTCTCATCACCGGTGCCGGACGCGGTATCGGCAGAGCAACAGCACTGAAACTAGCCGAATGCGGAGCAGATATCGTTCTCGTCGGCCGCGATAAAAAAGAACTGTCAGAGACCGAATCTGCAATCAAGAATGCTTATAAGGTCAGAACACTTACCATCATTAGCGATATCACTAAAGACGGCAGTGCCGAAAAAACATTCGAAACCGCGCTGAAGGAATACGTACGTATCGATATCCTGATTAACAACGCCGGTATCATATCGGATAAACTGGCCGTCAGGATGAATGATAAAGAATGGCTCAATGTCATCGACACCGATCTCAACGCCCAATTCTTCTATGCCAGAGAGGCATTGAAACAAATGATGAAATGGGGTTATGGACGCATCATAAACGTCTCAAGCATCATCGGCAAGATCGGCAATCCAGGACAGGCCAATTACTCTGCCGCCAAAGCTGGCCTTATCGGTATGACCAAGACACTTGCCGCTGAATACGCTGCTAAAGGCATTACAGTCAATGCCGTCTGCCCCGGCTTTATCAAGACGAAAATGACCGAGAACATCGGCAAAGATACAGTCCAAAAGATACCGGTAGCCAGGATGGGAGAAGCTGAGGAAGTAGCTGACCTGATTTCTTTCCTGGCATCCAAAGAAGCTGGGTATATAACCGGACAGGATGTTTCGATCGACGGTGGCTTGAGTAGTATTTAAGTTTTTTGGTAATATTCGATTAGGAGCTTTAATAAAATTGACTAACGAACGTGCACTTCATGAACGAATCAAAGCCAGAGGCGTGATACTTCAGGCACTCTATGAAATCGACTGTGCCGATCACGACGTTGAAGATGTACTCAATCATACATTAACAGCTCTCGATTTCTCAGATGACAACAAGCTCTTCATCAAGACCATAGTCCGCGGTATCCGCAAGAACATCTATGCCATCGATGACGAGATCTCTAAATATGCACCTGCCTGGCCTATCGATCAGATCGCACTCGTTGATAGGAACATTCTCCGAATCGCAGCCTTTGAGATGCTCTACCAGAAAGATGTCCCTTCAGGTGTTATCATTAATGAAGCAGTGGAACTTGCGAAAGCTTTCGGTGCAGATAATGCACCCCGATTCATCAATGGCGTACTGAGTTCCATGAACTTGGCCGTCAAAGAAAATGAAGGAAACAAAAACAATGGCTAGTGTATATGAAAGAATCAGACAGCTCACGATAAACCAGCTCAAGATCAAAGACGACAGTGTAACAGCCGTATCTTCTCTTTCAGATCTGGGTGCTGATTCATTGGATATCGTCGAACTGATCATGGCCGTTGAAAAGGAATTCTCAACTCCAGAAAAGACATTGTCTATCCCTGACGAAGAAATGGAAAAGATGGCAACTGTCCAGGACATCGTTGAATTCGTCAAGAAACAAGGATTCACTGATCACGATCAGGCAAAGAAACCCGAAGAAAAACCTGAGCGACATCATCACTTCTCTCGTTACCGAGAATCATTCCGACGTCACAGTCATCGAGACCATGGTGATAAACCTGCACAGCCTGTACGAAATGAAAAGCCGGCTGTCGATTCCAATCTTCCCGATGTGGATCTGGACACATCCGAGCTCATAAACAACAATCAGCCTGCTAACCGTGGAAGACGACGATACTACAGACGTTACTCCAACAAATCCAACCGCAATAACAATCAGTGATTGTCGGCCGGTCCAAGCGCTTTAAGCACTAAGATAAGATTCTCTTTCCAAAGGTCGCTTTCCTGACTATAGGTGATTTGTACCTGATTAAGGGTAACTCGAATCCCGCGTAACTTTCCGAATCCTTCATCGACATCGAAAGTCAATCCAGGAATCCGTCTGAGGATGACCTTAGGACCTTCCCGGAGAACAGATGAGAGCATCGCCAAAGATGCCCTGATCTTGACCTCAAGAACAAATAATAGATTCGTCACTTCGATAGGCGGCTCACCGAATCTGTCTGAGATATCTGAAGCAAGCTCAAAGAACTCATCAAGTTTTGTGCATGTCGCCATACGTTTGTAGATACCTACTCTTTGTTCGGCATCTTCGATATAGTCAGATGGGATAAAAGCAACCAAGGGAAGATCGATGCTTGGAGGAGGAAGTTTTATCTTAGGTACGTAAGTATCACGGTGTCTCTCGACATCACGCTTGCGTCGTAACTCTTCGACAGCTTCACTGAGCAGCTGTGTATAGTAGTTGAAACCGACTGAATCGATATGTCCGCTCTGTTTAGTACCTAGCATGTTACCGGCACCTCTGATCTCAAGGTCCTTCATAGCAAGCGTCATACCGACACCCAAAGAAGATGCTTCAAAAATAGTTTGGAGACGTTTGTCGGCGTCTGGTCTAAGCAGTTTTGATTTCTCATACAGGAAATACGCATAAGCCAAACGTGAAGATCTGCCGACACGTCCGCGCAACTGATAGAGCTGAGTGAGACCGAAACGATCGGCATCATTCACGATGAGAGTATTAGCATTGGGGATATCGACACCGCTCTCAATGATAGTAGTACACACAAGGATATCAAATTCATGCTTGACGAAGTCCATCATGACCTGTTCAAGTTCATCCTCGCTCATCTGACCATGCCCTATCCTGACCCTGGCGTCTGGAATCAAACGTTGGATCTTCTTAGCCATTGAATTAATCGAACTAACCCGATTATGGACAAAAAAGACCTGTCCACCACGAGCCAGTTCTCTCATGACTGCATCTCGGATGAGTGTCTCGTCAAATTCACTGACTACGGTATGCACCGGGATACGCTCTTCAGGCGGAGTCTCGATAAGACTCATATTGCGGACTCCGGTCAAAGAAAGCTGGAGAGTCCTGGGAATAGGAGTCGCAGAAAGCGTCAGCACATCCACATCGGATTTCATCTGTTTGATATGTTCCTTATGCTCTACTCCGAAACGCTGTTCCTCATCGATCACAAGGAGTCCCAGGCTCTTGAATTTGATGTCAGGCTGTAACAAGCGATGTGTGCCGATAACGATATCAGCATCACCCTCAGAGATTTCCGTCACCGTATTCTGTATCTCTTTTTGAGAGACGAAACGGGAAAGGAGCCTCACACGTACAGGGAAAGCAGCAAGACGCTGTGAAAAAGTATTGTAATGCTGCTGAGCAAGCACCGTAGTGGGAACCAGGACAGCGACCTGTTTATTATCCATAACAGCCTTGAAAGCTGCACGAAGTGCGACTTCGGTCTTACCATAACCTACGTCACCGCATATCAATCGGTCCATCGGCCTCGGAGAAGCCATATCGCGTTTGACGTCTTCGATCGCCTGCAGCTGATCCTGAGTCTCAGTATATGGGAAGGCATTCTCCATCTCCATCTGCCAGATGGTGTCCTTAGAGAACTGGAAACCAGTCTGGATCTCACGTTCGGCATACAGATTCAAGAGTTCTTCAGCTACTTCTTCAGCGGCTGCTTTAGCTTTCTTCTGAGTCCTGTTCCAATCGTTTCCGCCCAGTCTATGAAGGACTGGTTCTTTATTAGATGAACCGATATAACGCGACACACGGTCCATCTGTTCCATCGGAACATATAAATAGTCGCCATCAGCATATTGAAGCTTTAAATACTCTTTCTGTGCGCCCTCAAAGGGTTTCATGACGGTACCGGCAAAACGGGCAATACCGTGTTCGATATGTACCACATAATCTCCAGGTTCTGCGTCAAATGGCTTTTCCTTCTTGACAGAACGTCTCTTGGTAGATGACTGATAAAGCTTTGAAACACCGAAGAGCTCTCTGTCAGAGAGAATGAAGAGATCATCGGTACAGAAACCGCCCTCAACACCTGAATTGATGAGACTGACAGAATCGTGATTAACAGATTCAGAATATGAAGAAAGGATAACGGAAGGAACTGAATCCTCCTCCAAAAGCTCATGCAGACGCGATGCCTGATGAGAGATGACACACAGAGTTTTATCCTTCTTTAAAAGCTCCTTTGCCGTGGAGATCCAATTATTGATACCGAAGTACTTATTGTCGATCGGTCTGAACGGAAGCTTTACGACACCATCGTCATTGGAACGCTTCCAGTTGACGAATTCAATGCTGCAGGATGATATCAGACGATCTTTTATCTCACTGAATCCATATATAGGCTCTGGGTATTCGACATCATGTTCACTCTTGATAGTTTCCTGCATACGCTTCATCTGGTCATAATACGTATCATTGAGGATCTCGATCTCTCGGATATCTTCACATATAAGCACAGCATCATTGGGAAGATAACTGAAGAAATCATCAGTGTTGAAATACGGAGCATACAGACGTTTCAGGACGCTCGAAGTATCGGGGCCGATATCGACCGGCAGATCTTTGCCTGAATAGAATATCGATGCGATAGATGATGCCGGACCGATAGTAACATCAGACGTTATTCTCTTATGCTCTGACCTCTGGGTGCTGGGATCGAAATATCGAATGTCCTCTATCTCCCAGTCAAAGAAATCGATCCTGATGGGCATATCAAAAGTCACGGGATAGATATCGAATACTTCACCACGTCTAGCAAACTGCCCTGGATTCTCGGCTTGATAAGTCGGAGTAAAACCCATTGCTTCAAGCTTCAAAGCCAGATCAGACTGTTTGATACGAGTCCCCTTTGAGATGGTAAACAATCGTTCTTTTATAGTCTCCGCACTGGGAAGCATTGAACATAAGAAATCCGATGAGAGGATGATAAAAGGTCTTTCTTGAGTTAGGATCCTGGTAAGTGCTCCAACATGCTGGCCAAGCGACAAAGGATCGGGAATGACCTGCTGAAAAGGCTGATCAGGTTCAGGACAAAAGATGACACTATCCTTACCAATAAGAGAAGAGACAAGATAACGGAGATTATTGGCACGGTCGATAGTAGAAGCAATATAAACGAACGGGCGTTTATCTTCTTTATAGAGGCTGGAAATGATAAATGGAACGGCTTCATCTATGGCGAAAGGATGAGCATGCCCCTGGCGTCCAAGCTCGAGGACACCCCCTACAGATGCGATCCTTTTCAGCAATTGTTCGTTCATAAAAAGGCTAGTAATTATTTTAGCAAAGTATTGATTAGACGTCTTCAAATTAACTAAAATTACATTAAAGAAACACGACAGCAAGGAGAGAGCGATGGACATAATGGGACGTTCAAGACAATTCGAACCGGAAACCTGTCGAAGACTGCTGGATCAGGCTTTAGAGAAATACGGCAATAGAGCCACCGCAGAAGAGCTCTTCCAGGCAATTGCCAGGACCGGCCACTGGACCGACGATATAATCTGGCAGACCATCATGGAGTCTATCATCAATATCCCTGTTCTCTTCTATAAATACCCCATCGTACCGATCGAACAAAGATTCCTCTTCCAGAGAGAAGACGGCTACTTCGAAAGATACGATCCCAAATGGCACGGACGCTACGACCGAGGACACAGACTCTGATCGATAGCAAATAAAAAATCAATGGATTACCCAGACATCAATACTGTTTGGGTATTTTTTTGTCATTCTACAGAAAATAAAAAAGACCACTTGGCGTGGTCTCGGTCAACTTTTTGGTAGCGGGGGTTGGATTCGAACCAACGGCCTTCGGGTTATGAGCCCGACGAGCTGCCACTGCTCCACCCCGCGATAAGGACATTTTTTATTATGAACGATTATAGGATTATAGTCAAACTTCTAGCATAAAATAATAAAAAAATGCGCCTGAAAAGAGTATTCCAGACGCATTTTGATTACAGATAAATAAAGATTAAGTATTGGTCCTAAGAATAACGTCGTGATAGTTGCCTTCCACGATGGATGTAGCAGAAACCACGGTGAGTTTGGCATTTTTCTGAAGATCAGGAATATTGGTGACGCCGCAGTTACACATAGTGGATTTGACCTTATAAAGGCTCTTCTCGACATTGTCATGGAGAGAACCAGCATACGGGATATAAGAATCGACACCCTCTTCAAAAGACAGATCGGTCTTTCCACCAAGGTCATATCTCTGCCAATTACGAGCACGGTTAGAACCTTCACCCCAGTACTCTTTAACAAACTGGTTATTGATCATGAGTTTATTCGTAGGAGACTCGTCACAGCCGGCAAAATATCGGCCGAGCATCAGGAAATCAGCACCCATAGCAAGAGCTAAGGTCATATGGAAGTCGTGAACGATACCGCCGTCTGAACAGATAGGAACGTACATGCCGGTCTCTTTAAAATACTCATCACGAGCAGCAGCAACATCGATCAAGGCAGTTGCCTGACCGCGACCGATACCTTTAGTAGCACGGGTGATACAAATCGAACCGCCACCGATACCGACCTTAACGAAATCAGCGCCAGATTCAGCCAAGAATCTGAAACCTTCTCCTTCGACTACATTGCCTGCACCGACTTTGACCTTATCACCATATCGTTCTCGGATAAAATCGATGGTTCTCTTCTGCCAGATAGAATAACCTTCTGAAGAATCGATACAAAGCACATCGACACCGGCTTCGACCAGTGCGGGAACTCTTTCTTTGTAATCACGTGAATTGATACCTGCACCTACGATATATCTCTTATTGGCATCGAGCATAGATCTGGGATATTCTTTGTGTTCCGCGTAATCCTTGCGGAAAACGAAATACATGAGATGACCATTACGATCGACAATAGGCAGGCTGTTCAGTTTATGCTCCCAGATGATGTCATTAGCTTCATGTAAAGTAGTATCTTCAGGAGCAGTGACCAGCTTATCGATGGTGGTCATGAAATCTTTGACGAGAGTGTTGGTATCCATCCTGGATACACGATAATCACGACTGGTAACGATACCAACGAGTTTACCGGTAGCAGTACCGTCTTCCGTAACAGCAACGGTCGAGAAACCATTCTTGTTCTTTAAAGCGATAACGTCAGCCAAAGTGTCATTAGGAGTAAGGTTAGATGCACTAACAACGAAACCTGCCTTGCTATCTTTGACTCGTTTAACCATGGCGGCCTCATCCTTAATAGACTGAGAACCATAGATGAAAGAAATACCTCCCTCCTTAGCAAGTGCCACTGCCAACTTATCATTGGAAACTGACTGCATGATTGCTGATGTGAGAGGAATATTCAAAGTAATCGGACAATCTTCCTGTCCTTTACGGAATTTAACGAGCGGAGTGGTCAATGAGACATTGTCAGGGATGCATTCTTCAGAAGTGTAACCGGGAACAAGTAAATATTCATTAAATGTTCTGGAAGGTTCGGAATAATAAAATGCCATATACAATCCTCCTGTCTTTGTTAAACGGATATTGTAACAAAAAGCTGGACAAAAAGGAAAACTATCAAAATCAATTTATTAAATCTATACAAGAAAGGTTCACTTTTGATAAACTCAATACAAATGCGTATAGGAAGCTGGAATGCTTGAAAAGATTAAAAGCAAAGCAATAGAGCTCACAAGCGAAGCGGCATATGAAGGTGTCGCTCCTAAACTTTCCTATGACCGCGTATTCTGGATCTTCCTGATTGGATGCGTTTTAGGTGTTCTAATCGAAGGAATATTCAAATTTCTTGGAAGTTTCTACTGGGAAAGCCATGTAGTATGCATGTGGGGCTGGCTGAATCCCCTTTACGGCGCTGCTGCAGCAGGATTCTATATCGGTGCAGCCAAGATGAGAAAACGCTCCTATATCTTCAAGGTACTGGTAATGATGGTAATTGCGACAGCATTGGAACTTGCTGCCGGACTCCTTCTCAAATATACCATCGGAATGCGCGCCTGGAGCTATGACGATCTTTTCCTCAATCTTGATGGGATGATCTGTCCCCTGTTCGCATTGATCTGGGGACTCCTAGCTGCCATCGTTATGCTCTTCATGCCAAAGATCGACAAAGGTATGCGTTTCTTCGATCACAAGTCTCTCAAGATAATGTCCTATGTATTGACCGTTTTCCTTATCGCAAATTTCTCACTGACCGTCATGTCAATCAGCAGATGGAGTGCCCGACATTACGGCATACAAAGCGATACACAGATCGGAGCGTTCCTCGACCGTATAGCTCCGGATGAATGGATGAGCAATCGTTTCGTGGAATGGGAATTCCTGGACGACCTTAACAGATACAGTTAGATCGCATACGCGATGATGCCCAAAAACGCAGAAATCAAAATGAGTAAGATGGGAGACAGCCCATTCTTACGGATTCTCTTTGCCCCGAAATAAATCAATGATAAGACAGCAGTAAGAATGATCGCTCTCACATCAAAAGAGATGCCGTCTTCATAATGGATACAGTTTCTAAGAGCAAAAAACATACCAGTAGCCAGTATCACGCCCAAGATACATGCCTGCAGCCCCTTTAGTACTGCTTTAACATACTGATCCTCGATCACTTTCCGAAGCAGAGACATGACCAGGAGAATAATGATGAAAGAAGGCAAAACGACTAACAATGTCGCGATCAATGCGCCAAGAAAGCCACCCTGTGAGTAACCGACATAAGTTGCCAAATTGAGCATGACAGGACCGGGCGTGCTTTCAGAGATGGCAATCATATTGGAAAGCATGTCATCAGTCAGCCAACCGTATTCAAGGACTACATCACGGATGAGAGGGATGGCGGCATATCCTCCTCCAAATGAGAAGAAACCAACCTTGAGAAATCCCCATATGAGCTCTAAATAGATCATTTGCGGGACTCCCCTTTCCTGATCAGCTTTGAAACCGTAAAGACGGCCAAGGATATCAATGCCGCTGCAAGCATCAGGATGATAGATGAAATATTCCACGCAAAAATGTCGATAAGGAGCATTATAAGGTATGAAGAAATAAAGATGACCCAAAAGATAACATCTTTATCCTTTAGCTTTTTCTTGAGCTTCAATGCGGCATCGATGATGATGATTGCGACAGCGACTTTGATGCCGGCAAAAGCATTTGCGACCCAGCCGATCTCAAGGAAATGATCAAGAAATGCAGCAATGACAAGGATGATGATCAGAGACGGAAGGATCATCCCCAATGTGGCAAAAACCGCTCCGATGAAACCTTTCTGTTTGAAACCGACGAATGTAGCACAGTTTATAGCGATCGGACCAGGTGTCGATTCAGCGATGACAGTGACATTCATCATGTCTTCTGCAGTGATCCACTGTTTCTTCTCGACACATTCGTCTTCAATAATGGCAATCATGGCATAACCACCGCCAAACGTGAACAGACCGATCTTGGCAAAAGTTAGGAACAGTTCAAAGATTATCTTCATGAAAGATACCTAAATAACACCTGCCGACATGAAAAATGCATATGTCAATTAAAACAAGCGGAGATGTTTACGTCAATCAAAGGACGACGATCAATGGACCTATCCGCTAATACGCGAATGTTTCATCCAACGGCCGGAGAGGTAATAGAGCCAGCTTACCAAGAAGCCCATTCCCAGACCGAATCCTCCGCCCCACCAGATGATGGAGGAACCTAAGAAAGCTGAATAGCGGAATAAATAGGTAACCAGTACCCTAGTACCCAAAGAAGAGATCGCCACAACTGTGGGAATAGCAGGATGATTGGCTCCTTGGAAGACACCGAACAGTGGGAAATACAGCGCACCGAACAAATTAACGAAGCAAACAGCATGAATATGCATCCTACATATCACTGCGGCCTCTTCACTAATTTTGAATAAAGAGATGAAAGGATCTGCGAATATCCACATTGCAAGACCTGTAAGTCCGGTAAGCATAAATGAAATAATAAGTGACTGTTGCAGACCCGTCCGAATCCTTTCTGGTCTTCGTCCACCGATATTCTGACCGGTGTAAGTCGCCAAAGTAGCCTGAAGTGCATTGCCGGGGATATTGAGGAACATCTCAACTCTTTGTCCCACAGTAAATGAAGCCGTCATAGTCTGTCCAAAGCCATTCACTGCACGCTGGACGAAAGTGAGACCGGTAGAGACGACCACCATCTGGATCGACATAGGAAGACCCATCTTGATAGTCATAAGCATCGAATCGTTATCCCAGTGATAATCAGAAAGATGAAAACGGAATACCGGGTATCTGACATACATGTAAACATATGCAGCAGCAAAAGAAACGATCTGGGAGATCACTGTTGCCCAGCCGGCACCTTCCACTCCCCATTTGAATGAGCCGACAAAAAGAAGATCGAGAATGACGTTCAGGACAGATGAAATAAGAAGAAAATAAAGAGTGGCATTACTGTCACCGACAGCTCTCAAAATACCGGAAAAGATGTTATATCCAAACTGGAAAACCAGTCCCAATAGCATGATCCTAAAATACACGATCGCCATATCAAGAAAAGATGTCGGAACATCAACAATGTTCGTAAAAATAGGTCTGGCGAAGATGAGACCAGCAATCATGATCACAAGCCCCATCAGAAGGAGCAGCATAATACCGTTGGAGGCATGTTTGCGGACACTCTGATGATCGCCCGCTCCATAGAATTGTGCGACGACAACAGCATTACCGCCGGAAAAACCGATTGCTAAAGCAATAGTCAGGAACAACACGCTCCCGGTCGTCCCCAAAGCAGAAAGGGATGCTTCACCAGCAAATCTTCCGACAATGATTGCATCGGCAGTCATATATAACTGCTGCAGCAATGAGCCTATAAATAAAGGAACCGAGAATGCCAGGAGATGTTTCCAGGGGGCACCCTCGGTCATTGGTTTTTTCATAGTATTAGAGGTCATGAATCAAATAATAGCTGATACATGGTAATACAAGTCAAACCATCGCAGTAAAGAATCTAGGATAAAGGGATCCATTGTTTAAGCCGAGGATCAAGGATACTCTTATTCTCGTTCCTTGATACACGTAGGAAGGACCCAGCGTTTAATATCATGCATAGCAAAATGATGAGAGATCAGTATAAACACAAGAACCAAGAACGCCGTCTGAAAATAAATGATTGCGACATTGGGGAATGGGAAAACCTGAACATCAGTAGATAAGCTGCTCAGGGTATATTTAGCTGCAAACATACCTGCGGGAATAGCAAGAGCTGTCGCCACCACATACTGGAACAGATTATTCATAAGGTTAGCAATAGAAATGGAAGATCTCTGATAACCCAGCGTACGCATCGTGGCAAAAGATCGTTTGTACTCTTTTAAGTTAGTAATCATCATATTGAAAATAATCATGAAGCCCATGATGATTGCGATGGCATTAAGTACATAGGTCGAGATATCAAAGGCTATGAGCCTATCCTCAGTCTCCCCACGAATGACATCATTGAATGCAAAATAATATGCACCATCGATATGCTTGAATTGCTCAAAGAAGGCCTGATTGTCATGCGTCTTAACCATGAGCGAAGCACGTGGAGCAATAGCAACGGGTAAAGTATCAAAGAAATCAGAACTGACATAGCTGACCTGGAAAACGTACTGTTCAGATATGTCCATCACAGTCACTTCAGCACCATTGACTGTGATCACATCCCCGACCTTAGCATCCAAAAGGTCAGCATGATACTTAGATAAGACAATACCGGTTTCAGGAACTGTGATCACGTTATAATACGAACTCACAACTCTAACGATATCCTGATCAGGCTCGATACCATTGATAAGTACGATCGTATTCTTATCACCATGTCTGACACTGAAAGGCTGATATTTAAGCAACTGGATATCATCGATAAGCGGAGAAAGGTTTCCATTCTCATCCTTTATGCCCGCTTTAAGGTAATAGGCATCCAGGTCGCTCGGCAAATAATTGAGATAAACCTGGACATCTTCATTCATCCTGACATCGAAGTATTGTTTAACAACAGTGAGCTTTGACTCTCCCAAACTCACGGCAGTCATGATGAGGAGACCACTGACAAAGATACAGATCCCGGAAATAATGTAACGCTGCAGATTCCTGATGTTCTGAGATACCGAAACCTTGATAGGTATTGGTGCATTCCTGAAGAGAGTCCTGGTCAGATAAGGTGTCTGATTGTTAGACGGTGGTAATGCTTTCATGGATTCAGTGGGCTTGATACGAGAGATCCCTGCACTGATGTAAAGAGCTGTAATCTCAGTGACCGCAACGAGTGCCAATAAAGCATATAGAGGGTTGAGCCAGTTATAGTTAAATGAAATCTCAGGGAAACGCAGTGCGGAAGCATAAGCGTTATCGGCAAGCAATTGGATGATGGCTCCGACCCCAAGTCCAAGGATCCATGCCACTACGGAAATAACCAAAGCAAGACCCATGAACAACATAGTGATATCAAGAACTGATTCACCCAGTGCTCTCATAATACCGATATCTTTGCGGCACTGCCTGATTATCTGTGTAAGGAAAAGAATGGTCACAATTAGAACGATTGCAAAGAACATGATAGGCACATACAAAGAAACCTTATCGATAGCATGCAGCATACTGTCGTAATGATGGATGACAGGAGCGTCTTTATAGGTCAAAGCATAAGACATCGACTCAGTAATATCGAAATCAAGCCAAGGAAACCTTTCATTGACCGCATCATTCATAGCAAAGGCGAATTCATCGATGCTTCGTTCCTTGCCATCTTTAAATTTGATAAGCAATTCATTGAACATCGGGATGTCTTTGATACGGTCCGGATAAAGAGCATTCAGTGCCGTATATGGTACATAGAGATAAGCAAAATCACGGGATGAAGATATCGCGTAGACATCTGCCTGTACCATACAGGTTTCAGGAGATGAAACGAGATCACTGATCGTCCAAGTCATTTCAATGTCTTTATCTAAACTGACAGTGATCTTATCTCCAGCCTTAAAACCATTAGTTGCAGCAAAGATGCTCTCCATCTTTACAGGGATCTCATCCTCGGGTACGTCGTAATGACTTAATGAATAAAAAGAGAGGAAACTATCTGAAAAGTATGTCTTATTACCATAAGAATCAGGCACATAGTATTCCTCGAAACCTTCAGTAAACGCTCTGCCGGAAAAAGATTTGCCATCCTGATCCGAGAAAACAACCGGTTCGTTCTCACGAAATGATACGTATTCGATATCAAAATCCTCGGTGTAGTTCTCAGGCAAGAAGGCTAGTAAGACATAAGACTGAGGCTTATTGAGACCCGCCTGAAGATCCGGATAGTTACATTCGGAAATGTATTTGTTGATATCTGTTTCAAGAGAAAGATAGGCGTTCCTAAGACCAATCAACATACCGCTTCCAAAAGCGCCAACGATTATCACGCTCAAGAGCATAAGCCAGAAACGCTTAAAATACGGAAGTAGCATCATTCTGACTAATTTCATAACGCCCTGCCACTTACCATCCATAGCATTGATGGTATAGAAACTAGACCTGTAAATGCCGTCATTCTTATTATCCGAGTTGTATATGACATAGAGTTCGACGTAAATATAACCCAAACAGTCTTAGATAAAACAAGATGATTATAGTGAAACTGAACAGAAAAACCTAATTAAAAACAAACGGCGATATGATTAATGACTATCAATAAATGATATAATCAATTTTAATAAAGTAGATAAGATAATTTGATAAAAGAGAGGCTCTCCCATGAAGATCTTAAGCATCGATGCATTACAGCTTCCCAGCGGAAACAACGGAGCATCCTCACGAGGGGCTTGGAGCCCTGTCCTGGTCAGAATAAATACCGACGAAGGAATCTCTGGCTGGGGTGAAGCAGGATTGGCGTACGGCAAAGGCTGGAGAGCCGGACTTGGAATGATCCAGGATTTCGCAGAACAGATCATCGGAATGGACCCCATGAAAACAGAGGAGATATGGGAGACGATCTTCAGGAAGACCTTCTGGGGAATGGGCGGCGGAACGGTTGTTTCCGCTGCCATGAGCGCCATAGATATCGCATTGATGGACATCAAAGGTAAAGCATTGAAAGTCCCCGTCTATGAACTCTTAGGCGGAAAGACCAACGATAATATCAGAGCATACGCCAGTCAGATTCAGTTCGGCTGGGGCAGCGAGATCAAAAAACAGACTCTCGAAACACCCGAAGAATACGCAGAAGTAACCAAAGCCTGCATTGCTGAAGGATATGATGCCGTCAAAGTCGATCCCATCATCGTACCGGGTGCCTCGAATGAAGTCTGGAACATCAGAGGTCCTCTGCAGAATAAGGTCATCGATACAGTCTATGACAGAGTAGAAGCGATACGATTAGCCGGCGGAGATGATCTCGACATCATCATTGAAATGCACGGAAATACCGATACAGTGGCAGCCATCCAGATCGCCAAAGCATTGGAACCGTTACGTATCTTCTACTACGAAGAACCCACCCACTCACTGAACGTAGAGAACTTCGTCGAGATCAAGAAGAAGACCGATATCCCCATTGCAGCCGGCGAGAGGATATATACCAGACAAGGCTACCGACCATTCTTTGAAAAGAGAGTCCTGGATGTCGCCCAACCCGATTTATGCCTGTGCGGCGGATTGACTGAAGCCAAAAAGATCTGTGATATGGCTTGGACCTATGATACACAGGTCCAGATACACGTATGCGGAAGCCCCATTTCTAAAGCGGCAGCACTTCAGATCGAAGCATCTATCCCCAACTTCCTGATCCACGAACATCATCAAAGAGCTCTTAATCCGGTAAACCGCGCAACCTGTATCTATGATTATCAGCCGGTAAACGGACGCTACGTGATCCCTGATCTTCCCGGCATCGGACAGGAACCGACAGAGGAATGCATCAGCAAAGCTAATGTATTCACAGTAGCCAAGTATCTTCCGTATATGAAATAGAAAAACTAGGGTTTTACAAGATCCCAGAAACTGATGAGACTGTCATACTCGATAAGGCTGCTCATAGCCTTATTACTGATGTTTATGCCAGCTTCGATAGCGGCAGCAATAGGATTGAGACCTCCTACCATGACCATACCGACGCGATTAAGGCCAACTGGGATCTCACACACAGGTCGTGAAGGTTCGCCGATCGCTAAGATAGGATCGATACCGACATTATGCAACTGATCGATGAGCTTATGTGCTGTATCGATACTGAGTGCAGGCATCTCCCTGAAGTTGGCGACGATCTTCCCGCTGCCGGTCTCCACGGCCTTGGTGACATTGGTCATACGACCGCTGATAAAGATCTCTGAAGGATCGAGAGAAGAGCCGGAATACTGGATGAGTTCACTGAAACGCCACGGCCTATTCTTCTGGAGCTGCAGGATACCCCCGAATTTTGAATCCAAAGGGATACCGTTCTTAAGGAGGAGCCCGTTAACAACCAGACTGCATATCGTGGCAAAACCGACATAGCCTCTGGGGATGACTGTGCCTGCAACGCGCTTGCCTGCCGTATATACCGCGACCTTGTCGCTGACACCTAATTTAGCTTTGAAAGCGCCTTTCATGCACTGAAGAGCACTTTTGAATTCTTCTTCCGGGATGAGAGAAGTGTTTATGGGGATCATCCCCGTCTTCTTAACGGGATCAAAAGTAGCTTGGTAGGAGAGAAGTTCGATCTTATCGATGACAAAACCGATCTTGTCTCCCACCATAGCATTATCTATCTCATCGCGACCGCGTTCGGTCAAAATGCGACCATCGCGGCGGCTGACTTTCTGAGTAAGGCCCATCTCATCAAGAGATGTCAGATGATAACGGATAGCTCTCTCGGAAAGGTCGACTCCATAACCGTCACGCAGACAGCGGGAGATGACCTGGCTTCCCATAGGTTCCGACGTAGATGCCAGAACCCTCAGGATCGCCATCCGATCGTAAGAGAGACTACCTAAATTCTGAGCGGCCTTGCTCATCTTTGATTACCTACTTAAACCCAACCCAGGAGTTTCATATTGTCAGCAATTCGCTTGACGGCGACCATGTAAGCTGCCTGTCGCATACTGACCTTCTTGGCAACTGAAGTCTCGTAGACACCATTGAATGCTTTGACCATTGCAGCATGGAGCTTCTCGTGGACTTCTTCGAGACTCCACCAATGATGATAGAGACCCTGGACATATTCGAAGTAAGAAACAGTGACGCCGCCGGCGTTGCAGAGAACATCAGGAAGGACCATGATGCCTCGTTTGTAGAGAGATTCATTAGCTTCAAAAGAAAGAGGACCATTGGCAAGTTCGCCGATCAACTTGGTCTTGACGTTGACGACGTTATCAGCAGTGATGACGCCTTCAAGAGCTGCCGGGAAGAGGATGTCGCACTCAAGTTCGAGGAGCTCTTCATTGGTGATAGGTTTGGCGCCGGGATAACCGACGACAGAACCAGTCATCTTCTTGAATTCGGCAACAGCTTTAGGATCAAGACCGGCAGGATCATAGATACCGCCCTTAGAATCGGATACTGCGATGATAGAAGAGCCCTGATCATCGTGCATGAGTTCAGCGATATAAGAGCCGGCATTACCGAAGCCCTGTACTACAACTTTTGCACCCTTGAGCTCGATGCCGAGCTTCTTAGCAGCTTCGACTACGACATACATGCCGCCGCGGGAAGTTGCATCACCACGGCCGAGAGAACCGCCGAGACCGATGGGCTTACCGGTAATGACGGAAGGATTGTCACCGCCTTTGATGGTATTGAATTCATCCATCATCCAGGTCATGATCTGACCGTTGGTGTAGACATCAGGAGCAGGAATGTCCTGATCGGGGCCGATGTACTTCCAGATCTTGCGGATGTAACCGCGGGAAAGTCGTTCAAGTTCGCCCATGGACATATTCTTAGGATCGCAGATGATACCGCCCTTACCGCCACCGAGAGGAAGATCCATGACAGCGCACTTAAGGCTCATCCAAGTAGCCAAAGAACGGACAGTATTGATGGTCTCAGTAGGATAGAATCGGATACCGCCCTTGTAAGGACCGCGGGCGTTATTGTGCTGGACGCGGAAACCGGTGAATACCTTGACGGTTCCGTCATCCATCTTGACCGGGATAGAAACAGTGATCTCGCGCTGAGGCTGTCGGATATAGGCCTTTACGCCTTCATCGAGACCGAGACTGTCGCAGATCCCGTCCAGCTGCTGCTGTACAGACTGGTAGATTGCAAGTGATTTGTCTTCCATTTTTTTAGATGTCCCCTTTTTTATAAATTCATTATTGAAAATAATGGTTTGCACCTCGAGAAATATACTAACAATTGAAAAGAAGGCTAGTCAATACTTTTACGGCAATATTTTTCCGTATTTTCATCATATTTTAAAGGATGATTTCCGACTTATTGCCGTATATCCGGCGGTACTGACTGTACCGATTTATGATAGAATAATGGCGCTATGACTACTAATAATGATCATGGGGTACTGCGCATCGTAGATGCGAACATGAACCGCGTGGGCGAAGCCCTCAGGTTCCTCGAAGAAATCGCCAGATTTGCCCTCGATGATGCCAGGCTATCAGCAGAACTGAAGAACCTGCGTCACAAGGTCTCGATCTCCGATCCAAACACTAAAAGAATCCTAATCTCCGCCAGAGAAGACAACGATGTCGGTTTTGACATCAAGTACGAAGTCCAGAACAGGACCTTCTATCAGAGCATCATTGCAAATTCCAGACGAGCCGAAGAAAGTCTCCGAGTACTCGAAGAGACCGCCAAGATCCCCGGAACCAATCTGGAACCCGCCCTGTTTCAGGATATGCGGTTCCAGGTCTACGCTATCGAAAAGCAGCTATTATCAAGGATCTCTCGCATCGAGAGCATCCAGCTGCTCAAAGGACTCTACGTAGTACTGGACACGGCATTCCTTAACGGAAGGAATCCAGTCAAACTTACCGATGAGATCTTACGCGCCGGCACCAAAGCGATCCAGCTCAGAGCAAAGGATTACGGCACGAAAGACTTCATCGATCTGGCACAAAAGATTTCCACAACTTGCCGTAAACATAATGCCCTGCTCATCATCAATGACCGCCTCGATGTGGCATTGGCTGCCGATGCCGACGGCCTGCATATCGGACAGGACGATATGCCTGTAAAGACAGCCCGTCAGCTCATGCCGATGGACAAGATCATCGGCGTATCAGCCAGTTCGCTGGATGAAGCGATCAAAGCCAAGAAGGACGGTGCTGATTATCTGGGCGTGGGCGCTATTTACGCCACACCTTCAAAGCCCGATGCCAAGGTCACCGGCAAAGAAATGATCCAGGACATCAAAGACAAGACTGGTCTGCCGATAGTTGCCATCGGAGGTATCAATATCGACAACTGCCGCGACATCATCGATGCAGGCGCAGATTCTATTGCCGTAATCTCAGCGGTGCTCTCTGCCCCATCGCCTTTGGACGCCGCAATACAGCTCATCAAGAAGATCGGACATGACAATGAATAATGATATGCAAGACAGATTAGAACAGATCTCGGAGGAGATCCGTCAGGAATTCATTTCCCAGGACACGGCCCGCGAGTTCACCATCGCAAAAAGCCGTGAAATAATCCGATATGCTTCGAAAACAGTGCGAGCCGTGCACCGACATGAATTCGACGAAGCAAGACAGGAAATCGAGAACGGCAGGAAGCTCCTTGCTGAATGTATCGCTCATCTCGAATCCTGTAATGAGATACAGAACACCCATTATCTATGGGATGCTCAAAAAGAATTTGCTGAATCCAACCTGGTTCTGTGTATGGTAACCGGATCAGAACTCCCCGGCCCTAAGGACCTGGAAGTGGATAATTCAGCCTATCTCAATGGTCTGGCAGAAGCCGCCAACGAGATGCGTAGATACATCCTTGATGGTTACCGTGCCGGAGACTACTCCCGCGGCGAAGAACTCCTGGGTGTAATGGACAGCGTATACGGAGTACTCGTCACCATGGACTTTCCTGATGGCATCACCGGCGGTCTGCGCAGGACCACCGACATACTCAGATCTGTCATGGAAAAGACCAGAAGCGATATCACTCTCACTATCCAACAGAAACGACTTGAAGAAAAGCTTTCTGAATACAATTTCGATGCCAATATCAGTTAGCTATGAATCCATAGTAGCCAAACAGGCATGATTTATTATAAAATAGCCGTTATTGTTGAGACATAAGCAAGGACTCAATACTAGAAATCATTAAACGGAGGTTTAAATATTTTGGAAGGTATTTGGATTTGGATTACCTTAGCTATCTCCGTAGTCGGCGTCGGTGTCGCCATCTTCTTAGCATGGTGGGTACTGAAGCAGACTGAAGGTAGCAACAAGGTCGCCGAAATCGCCAGCGCCATTCGTGAAGGCGCCAGTGCATTCCTCGGCCGCGAATACAAACTGCTGGCAATCTTTGTCGCAGTCGTATTCATCGTTTTGACTGTCGTTCCTTCTCTGGGATGGCGAGTCGGTGTCACCTTCTTGTTTGGTGCACTTACATCCGGTTTGTCCGGTTTCATCGGCATGAAAATTGCCACCAACTCAAACTCTCGAACTGCAGCTGCAGCTGAAAAATCCCTTAACTCCGGCTTGAAAGTAGCTTTCCGCGCCGGTTCAGTTATGGGTATCTCAGTCGTCAGCGTCGGTCTCCTCGGTCTGAGTCTCATCTTCATCGCTTTCTACAACAGCGATCAGTTCCTTTCGATCATCCCTGCTTATGGTTTTGGTGCCTCAACAGTCGCCATCTTCTCCCGAGTCGGCGGCGGTATCTTCACTAAAGCTGCTGATACCGGTGCAGACATCGTAGGTAAAGTCGAACAGAACATTCCTGAAGACGATCCCCGAAACGCTGCTGTTATTGCAGACTGCGTGGGTGACAACGTCGGTGACGTTGCCGGCATGGGCGC
>JAEEOC010000069.1 GCA_016284035.1 Dehalococcoidales bacterium | reverse complement strand
CGACTGCTGACCTAGCCTTTTCAGCAATCATGGCATCTTTTTCACCGAATATCTGTCTTCGTTCAGAATGACCTAAGATTACATATTGGCAGAAAGGCTTAAGCATGTTATAGCTGATCTCACCGGTAAAAGCTCCTGAAGCATTTGCATTCATGTTCTGTGCTCCCAGTTTGATCTGGGTGTTTCTGATGCAGAACGATACGCTTGGTATGTCGATGGCCGGTGGACAGATGAGGATATCTACTTCAGTATAATCACCGACAGCTTCCGCCAGCTTTTCTGACAGGTTAACTGCCTCGTCCAAAGTTCCATTCATCTTCCAGTTTCCGGCTACGAGATACTTACGCATGATTAAGCTCCATATTTTTCAAGTTTTCCTGCGCACGCCAATGCCAAAGGCATGATATTGACTGCAGGTATATTTACTAATGAACCGAATCTGCATTCGGATTCACCAAATTTTTTGATTTTGTCATATCTGGTAAGATTTGAATTTATGAGAAGTGGTACGCCGTGCCAACTATGGCTCTTCATCATGGCAGGCGTCGAATGATCTCCGCAGACTACCAGACAATCAGGTTTGAGCTTGAGTATATCTGGTATCCATTTGTCCACGTCTTCAATCACTTTGACTTTCCTCATAAAGTCTCCGTCCTCACCTGCTGCGTCAGTGCCTTTAACATGAACAAAGAAGAATGTATATTTATCCCATACTTCCTTGAGTGTATTGATCTCATCTTCAATCGTTGTTCCGGTCTTCAGTACATCCATTCCAACTACTTTAGCGAGTCCTCTATACATGGGATATGCTGCGATGGCTGCACAATTAAGCCCGTATCGTTCTTTCATGGAAGGAAGATCAGGCTTTGAGGATATACCGCGAAGCAAGATCATATTAGCCTTGGGCTGGACTTTCAGAGTTTCCTGAACTTCTTTCAGGAATTTATTGAGTACATCGGCTGCCTTCTGTGCTCCTTCGCTCAAGGCGACAGCGGGCAGCGGTTTAACGCCGCACTGCTGGGGATCAGTATCGGCTATATCTGCTGAGAGACCTTTACCTCTTAAAACAACTACACATCGATGGTCTTTTACAGAACGGACAATGACCTTAACTCCATCGAATTCCATGCCATCGATCTGATCGCAGATCAATCTGCTTTCGGAAGTGGGGATTCGTCCTGCACGTCGGTCAGTTATATTCCCGTTCTTGTCTAAAGTACAGAAGTTTGCACGGATACAGATATCGCCCTCCTCGATTGGGAAATCGATTCCCAATGCTTCGAGGATACCTCTTCCGATAAGGTATTTGATTGGATCATAGCCAAATAGCCCCAAATGTCCGGGGCCGCTTCCAGGTGTGATTCCTGCACCGACAGGTAATGAAAGACCGACCTCTGATTTATAAGCCAGTTTATCGAGGTTTGGTGTCTTGGCTGTTTCGAGTTCTGTCAGTTCAGTCTTAGGATCTGGAAGTCCGCCCAATCCATCGAAGACCAACATGACGATCTTGGATTCAGTTTCTTTATATTGTTTCTTGACTACGTCTATAAGTGTTTCCATGTTTTCTATGTCCTATTCCATATCATCAAGTGCATCGAGACCGGGAAGAATCTCTCCGCTGAGGAATTTCAATGATGCACCGCCGCCGGTGGATACAAAGCTCATCTTAGGAGCATAACCCCAGTTAGTGACGACTTCGGCTGTTGAACCTCCGCCAATGATGGTCTGCCCTTTCATTTCAGATACGAATTTGACCATTTCACGGGTCCCAGTAGAGAAAGCAGGTACTTCATAGATACCGCTGGGACCGTTCCAGAAAAGTGTTGCCAATGGTTCTAGCTTGGATTTGAAGAGTTCTATCGTTTCAGTTCCCATGTCGACGATTCGCATATCCTGCGGGATTGCATCAACTTTAACGTTCCTGATTGCCGCTTCATTGGTGCCAACTTCTGTCACGACAACGTCGTTCGGAAGAACGACTTCTACTTTGTTCATCTTGGCCAGATCGAGCAGATAGGATGCTTGTTCGATATTCGTATCGAGCAAGGACGCTCCTACTTCATAGCCTTTAGCTTTAAGGAACGTTGCTGCCATACCTCCGCCGATGATGATGCGGTCGACCTTGGATACGATATTCTCGATAAGAGCGACTTTATCTTCAACTTTTGCACCTCCCAGCATGACGCCAAACGGCTGTTTCGGTTCGTCAAGGATGGAGCCAAGGGTCTTGATCTCTTTATCTAAAAGGAAGCCACAGACAGACGGAAGATACTTGGTAACGCCAACTATGGATGCATGTTTTCTGTGAGCAGTACCAAATGCGTCATCACAGTAGATTTCTCCGAGATCAGCAAGCTCTTTGGCGAATTCCGGTACGTTCTTCTCTTCTTCTTCATGGAACCTGAGGTTTTCAAGCATCACGACGTCTCCGTCTTTCATGCCCATGACGATCTTCTTGGTCGCATCACCGATACAATCCGGAGCCATCTTTACCGGTTTATCGATCAGTTCAGAAAGTCTTTTTGCGACTGGTGCTAATGAATATTTGGGATTAGGTTCACCTTTAGGTCTTCCCATGTGTGAACAGAGGATTATCTTAGCGTTATTGGATAAAAGGTATTTGATGGTTGGAAGAGCTTCGATGATACGATTCTCGTTGGTAATGATGCCTTTTTCCTCATCCATAGGAACATTGAAATCGACACGGGTAAGTACTCTCTTGGATGTAACATTGATGTCTCTTAAGCTTTTCTTCTGCATTTGAAACACCCTCTCCCTCTATCTATATTATTTACTTATCAGTTCAAATGCGGCAGCGAATATGCCGTCGCGGTCTATTCCATAATTGTGTCTGAGGATGGACTGAGGTCCATGCTCGACGAATTCGTCAGGTATACCTAATGAATGCGACTTGAATTCTATATCCATGTTTTTGAGTTTCTCTATGACATTTGCCCCAAATCCTGAAGCTAAAACGTTTTCTTCAACAGTCAAAAGATGCTTAGTATTCGAAACTGATGCGGAAATTTTATCGATGTCGATTGGAGAAGCAAAGACTGGGTCGATGACGGTAGCTTCATAACCTTTTTCAGCGAGCATCTTAGCCGCTTCGAGTGCCTCATTGACGCAAAAACCGATTGGGACGATCGTGATATCTTTTCCTGTTCTCAGCACTTCTGCCTTTCCAATCTCGATGGGAATAAAGTCTTTTATGATCTCAGCTCCGATAGCTGAACCTCTGGGATATCGGATTGCCATGGGATGATTTGATTTGTAGACAGATGTATAGAGAAGCTGTCTCAGCATGTTTTCATCTCTGGGAGCGGCAACATTTAGATTTGGAATAAGCGGTAGATAAGACAGATCAAAGATGCCTTGATGAGTTTTTCCGTCATCTCCTACGATTCCGCCTCGGTCGACCGCGAAGGTTATGGGAAGATTCTGTAACGCAACATCGTGGATGATCTGATCGAAACTTCTTTGTAAGAAAGTTGAATAAATAGCTACTACTGGACGGATGCCTTCTGTTGCCAGACCCGCAGCGAATGTGACAGCATGCTGTTCACAGATACCGACATCCATGATGCGTTTGGGAAACTCTTTCTGAAGTTCAGTTAGGCAGTTTCCGTCAGGCATAGCTGGGGTTATAACGACTACTTTGTCGTCCTTTTCCATGATGTCTTTCATTGTGTCTGCAAATACTTGAGAATATGTAGGTGCAGTCCTGGGTTTACTGCCGGCGGGAGATACACCATGATATTTTGATGGATCATCTTCAGCCGGTTTGTAGCCCTTCCCTTTTGTTGTTATCACATGAATCAGAACGGATTTTTTGTCGTAATCACGTGCTTTTTTGAAGGCGCTCTCTAGTTCTTTTATGTTGTGACCGTTGACCGGACCAAGATATGCAAGCCCTAGATTTTCCCAGAGTGTTGTAGGAAGGACATAACTTTTAACTGAGCGTTTTACCTTACGCATCCATCCCCAGATCGCTCTTCCTGGTTTATTCGAATTGAATATTTTTTTGCCTTGTTCAGCGCCTTTGTAGTAATGATAATCAAATCTAACTTTACCCAATAATTTTGAGAAAACACCTGTCGTTGGTGAAATAGACATTCCATTATCGTTCAATATAACGATGATCTTTGTATCTGATGACAGAACGTTATTAAGCGCTTCGTATGCCATACCTCCGGTGATTGATCCGTCGCCAATTACTGCAATAACGTTGTAGTCATCTTTGTTCATGTCACGTGCAACAGCCATGCCGACTGCTGCCGAGATCGATGTTGATGCATGTCCGGCTACGAATGAATCATATACGCTCTCATCTCTGTTTGGGAAACCCGAGATGCCTTTATACTGACGCTGAGAATGGAATGCTTCACGTCGTCCGGTAAGGATCTTATGTGCATATGCCTGATGCCCTACATCCCAAATGATCTTGTCTTTTGGAGCATTGAATACACGATGGAGTGCTATCGTTAGATCCACTGCACCGAGTGATGATGCAAGGTGTCCTCCGGTCTGATTTACGGTTTCTATTATTTCATGTCTGATCTCTTCAGCAAGCTTTGGGAGATCCTTTTCTGACAGTCTTTTTAGATCCTTAGGATCATTGATCTTATCAAGTAAATCAGCCATATACGTAATTATAATTTATGGAATAATATCGTACAATTAAATACACATCATTTTGATTTGAATGGATTTATATGATCCCTTTGATAATACTCGGTGTCGTACTGCTGCTTATCATCATTCGGACACTGATAAAGATTAAAATCGAGATATGGCAGATCATGCTGTTTGGTGCTATTGCAGTATTATGTACTCTGCAGATAACACCTATCGATGCATTTCATTCAATAGATTTTGATGTCATCGTCCTGCTCTTTTGTATGTTTATTATTGGAAATGCATTGAATGACAGTGGTTATCTCATTGATGTAGCACATCGTATCTTCGACAAAGTCAAAAGTACAGACATGTTGTTATTTGTATTCATTTTGACAGTCGGGATCTTTTCTATGATCTTTACTAATGACACGATAGCTATCATAGGTTCTATTCTGTGCTTTGCAATATGCAAGGACTGTGATCTTAATGCGAAACTATTTCTTTTGACATTAGCTGTTTCGATTACAAGTTTATGTATCCTTAGTCCCATCGGTAGTCCGCAAAACCTTTTGATTGCCTCTTCTGCAGTCTTTCAAAACGCATTTGTTGAATTCTTTATTTACCAAATTATTCCTACAACACTTTCAGTTGTTTTCATTTTCTTGTTCATAAGGCTGATGCTGACTAAGAAACAGATTTCATTTAATTCTGATTCTGTATGTCGTATCAAAGATATCAAGCTTTATCATATTTCGAGAATAAGCATCATACTGATGCTTGTGTTGATAATATTGAAGATAATACTCAATCATTTTGTTCCTTCTTTTGATTTCAAATTCATGTATATAGCTATTGCTGGAGCCTTACCTATCGTTCTTTTCTCAAACGAAAGGATCAAGATGATCAAGGAAGTCGATTGGCGAACATTGATCTTCTTCTGTTCAATGTTTATCCTAATGAAAGCAGTTTGGGATTCTCAAACGATGCAGGAATTGATTACTAATCTTCCAAGCAATGCCAATGATACGACTACGGTTTATCTTATTGGACTACTCATTAGCCAGCTGATTTCCAATGTTCCTTTAGTTACGCTTTATCTTCCTATTCTTGAGTCGACAGGATCTGGGATCCTTTCATATTTTGCCCTTCTTGCGGGAAGCACATTGGCTGGCAATTTAACGATTCTTGGCGCAGCCAGCAATGTGATTGTTATCCAGCAAGGTGAACGAGAAGGAATTACAATATCGTTTTGGGATTTCTTTAAGATCGGATTACCAATATGCTTTGTACAGTCTGTGATTTATATTATTTACTTCAAACTGTTATCATTGTTTATAGCTTAGAGGTGAATTGAAATGGCTAAAGATAAAGATAATATTCTTTTGAATGCGATACACGAACACGATGACCATATTGAAAGTCACAAGCATGAGCATATCCGCTTTAATGATAAAGGAGAACTGGAAAGATATGTTCATGAGCATCTTGATGAGAATGAGAATGTCCCTCATCATCATCATTCTAAGGAAGAAAAGAAACGACAGACTAATCGTATTGCAAAAGCCATCGGTCATCTTCAGCATATCCAGACTATGATCGATAATGATGTCGACTGTTCTGAAGTCTTGATTCAGCTCTCAGCTGTAAGAGCTGCCATCAATAACCTGGGTAAATCTATCATCAATGAACATCTCGAACACTGCATCACTCATGCTATGGCATATGGTGATATGCAGACCCTCGAGGAATTTGAAAAGTCCATCGATACGTTCTTCAAATAATCATGAGTGAATTTCTTCAGAGTCTTGATATCCCGGCCGAACTGGTCGTCCTCTTAGGTTCGATGATTCCTATTGTCGAATTAAGAGGTGCTATTCCCATCGGAATTGCTGCCGATCTCCCTTGGTATGAAGTTTATTTAATTGCCGTCATCGGCAATATGATTCCAGTTCCCGTCATCCTTATTTTTATGGATTTTGTTGTCAAAGTATTCTCGCACATCCCTGCATGTAAACGTTTCTTTGAGTTTATCTTCGAAAAGACGACCGCTAAAGTTGAACGAGTAGAAAAATATCAAGAGATCGGACTTACGATATTTACCGCTATCCCTCTGCCCGTGACCGGAGCTTGGACTGCATCTATTGCTGCGAAGCTTCTGAACTTCGGAAGGAGAAAAGCCTTCTTCAGCATCCTTTTGGGTGTGATGATCTCCGGTGTTATCGTTACTACTCTTTCGTTGCTTGGATGGATTGGGGCTATTATTGCAGCAGTAGTACTTATCGGACTTGCAGTCTTCTATATAATGCGTAAAAAGAACAAACGAGTATCCAAACAGACTGACAAACAATAGTATTAACGATTTGACCCCCATTTGCGATTGTAGTTAAATAATCTATGCATCGCGTCCCTGTAGCTCAGCTGGATAGAGCAACTGCCTTCTAAGCAGTGGGTCGAGAGTTCGAATCTCTCTAGGGACGCCATTTTTATATCTATTCGACTATCGAGGAGTAGGATAAAGATATGAAAAGATTCGGAGTCATCTACCATCCTCATAACGACGCCGCTGTAAAACAGGCCGAGTATGTCAAAGAATACCTTACAAATAAAGGTTGTTCCTGTTGGACAGCTTCTGCTTGGGATTCTTGCGAATTCGAACCTAGAGTAAAAGAATCCGATATTGTTATCACTGCAGGTGGAGACGGAACAGTTCTGAGGGCGGCTCAAATTACCGCTAATTACAACGTCCCTATTGCCGGCATAAACCATGGAACATTGGGCTTTCTGACTGAAATTCCAAAGGATAAAGTCGATGAAGATCTTGATCGAATGCTAGCTGGTGATTACAGGTTAGATGAAAGATGTATCCTCGACGTTGATGTAATGCAGCCAAATAAGGAATTACAGTCCTTTCATGCTTTAAATGATGTCGTTATAGCCCGCGGAGAAATGGCCCGTCTTTTGGGGCTTAATGTCGTTATCAATGGGCAGAAGCTTACATATCTTAAATCTGATGGAATCGTATGTTCCACACCGACTGGATCGACTGGATATACATATGCATGTGGCGGTTCTGTCATGCATCCTTCTTCACGCAATCTGCAGATAGTCGGTATTGCACCTCATCTTACATTCAATCATCCCATTGTTTTATCTGCGGATTCAGTTATAGAAATAGAGATCTTTTCAGGTTATACCTGTACCATGAATATCGATGGACATATCAACTTGCCCATTATTGACCGCACCAAATTCAATGTCCGGATGAGCAAGCTAACCGTCCGATTCGTTCGATTTGGTGAAGATAATTTCTTTGAGAAACTGACTGATAAGCTGAGGACGAGACTATGAAACCTGAGATTCTAAATTCTGAACGTGCATTTGATGGCGCTGCAGTGCATCTTCGTATCGATACCATCAAACAGCAGGATGGTTCTGTCACTACCCGCGAAGTCATCGAGCACTCTGAAGCTGTTGCTGTACTGGCATTTGATGATGAAAGAAACGTCCTTCTGGTTAAACAGTGGCGTCATCCCCTTATGAAGGATTTGTTAGAGATCCCCGCCGGCTGTGTTGAACCTGGTGAAGATCCTGATGAGACTGTTGTACGTGAATTACAGGAAGAAACCGGCTATAAGCCTTTAGTCATCAAGAAACTGGGAGGATACTACTCTGCCCCAGGCTTTACCAATGAATACCTGCATATCTATGTAGCATCTAATCTAGTGGAATCAAGACTCCATGCCGAGGATACTGACGAAATCGAAGTGATCAAAGTTCCCTATGACGAGTTTGCAAACATGATCAGGCGCCGAGAAATCGAGGACGCCAAATCATTTATTGCGCTCTGTATGGTCCAGAATAAATTACTCGTGAAGTAGCTTGCCGCCAAGAACGTGGCAATGGATATGCATCACCATCTGGCGTCCGTCTTTACCGCAGTTGAAAATCGTCCTGTAGCCTGATTCAGCAATGCCTTCTAATTCTGCAATCTTCTTAGTCGTAAGAGCGATATGACCCATTAAAAGCTCATCATCCGGCTGAAGATCGTTCAATGTCGAGATATGCTTTTTAGGGACAATTAGAACATGCACAGGAGCCCTGGGATTAATATCTCTAAAAGCATATACGAGTTCATCTTCATATACTTTGGTGCTGGGTATATCACCTTTTATGATCTTACAAAACAGACAATCTTCCATGATGCTCAAATCCTTAAGAATATTTTTCTTGTTCAGTGACGCATTCGTTCTTTATATATCCTACCAAAGATTGTAATGCATCGACGACATGCGGTCGAATGTCTCCCCCGATAAGTACCAACATGATATCGTCATTGAGTTCTAAATTGCCTTGATTTAGCCAAACTTTTACATAGAAGATTCCAGGCATCTTATAGGTATCTTCTATTGCTTTTGTGACTTTAACATCATCATATGTGAAGAACATGCCTCTGACTGACTTTTGGGTATCTTCATTGAAGCGAACTTTTGCTTTTGGTGTCTCACGGACTATTCCGTTATGCACAAGATACATGCCGCATTTATTGGCATCATGAGATGTCTTTGCTTCCTTAAGCCATTCATCGACTGAAGGTCTATTCATCTGATTCACCTTCCCGTAAGAAATCTCCATGTATGCCGCCGGTCTTTTTAATGAGTCGAATATTAGAGATAAGAATGTCTTTCTGAACAGCTTTGCACATGTCATATATAGTCAGGGCTGCAATAGATACTGCAGTAAGAGCCTCCATCTCAACTCCGGTACGTCCGTCACAAGATACATAAGAACGGATCACTACACAGCACTTCTCTTCATTCAGATTCAGTTTAAGATCGATTCCATCGATCATGACCGGATGACACATGGGAATAATGTCGGGCGTATGTTTTGCGCCCATGATGCCGCCGATCTGTGCGACTGTCAGTACATCACCCTTTTTCATTCCTCCTGATTGGATCAACTGAAAGGTCTCTTTACTGACATAAACTTCTGCACCGGCAATAGCCACTCTTCTTGATGGTTGTTTGACTCCAACATCGACCATCTTGGCTCTTCCCTGGTCATTAAAATGAGTGAAATCTTCCATGTTCTGCATGTTGATTGCTCCGATAGAAAACTAAGATAATTATCCGCCAATCTCATTCATATTGCGAATAGACTGACTTGGAGAGTCTTTCGATAAATCTGGATGTCTTGCAGGCTTTGCTTCGATAGCATTTAAGAATTGCTGTCTCATGCCTTCGTCATCTAGTCCTTTGACAGAAAACTCTTGAGATGTATGAAGGCATGGTTTTATCTTACCGTCTGACATGAGTCTTAGACGGTTACAGGTACCACAGAAGTGGGAACTGATAGGATTGATTATACCTATACGTCCCTGACCACTCGGGAGTTTATACAGACGGGCTACTCCGCCGTCAAGATCGACTGGAACAAGTTCAGGCATCTTTTCAAGAACGATATCCCCGGAAACATAAGATTTGTCATCGAAATCAAAATTACCAGACATTGGCATGAGTTCAATAAACCGCATATCGACAGGGTATTTCTCAGTCATTCGACATAAATCTGGAATCTCATCATCATTGAATCCGCCAATCAGTACTGCGTTAATCTTGATCTTTTCAAATCCAACTGAAAGTGCTGAATCAATACCTTGTAATACATCATCAAGTTGTCCGACCCTAGTGATATAGCGGTATTTTTCAGGGACTAGTGTATCCATACTGATATTAACTCTAGTTACACCTGCTGACTTAAGAGCAAGTGCATATTTAGGAAGAAATGTTCCGTTAGTGGTGATGCAGATGTGATCAATGTGTGGAATTGCAGCAATCTGTTCACAGATTGGAATAATATTGGGTTTTGAGAGTGGCTCTCCACCAGTAATCCTAATCTTTTTAATCCCTAAAGAAACTGCAATCTGAATAGCTTTTATAAGCTCTTCCTGAGTGATAAGATCTGCATGTTTCTTTTTAGGAACGCCCTCTTCAGGCATACAATAACGGCATCTGAGATTGCATAGATCTGTTATCGATACTCTGAGATATGTTATATCACGGCCAAACTTATCTTTCATGTCTGCCTATTCTTATCAATATATTCTCTATAATATAACACTTTCCCTCGTTAAGACTATTCGAAAAGAAACAAAAAAGCCGGAGTATTATGGTACTCCGGCTATGCTAATTATATTTAACTAAAATCGATAAATATAAATTAATTACTTCATCTTTCGAACAATGGCTTCAGCAATTTCTAATGTACCCACTGCTTGATTACGCTTTTCCTCAGGAAGAAGATCCCAAGTTAATGACGTGCCCTCTTCAAGTACATCAGAGATTGCATTCTCTATCCTGTCTGCTGCTTCGTTCTCATCGATATGTCGGAGCATCATGACTGCTGAGAGCATCTGTGCAATTGGATTATCGATGTATTTACCCTTGTTTCTGGGATCTGAACCGTGAGTGGGTTCAAATAATGCATATTCGTCACCGATATTCGCACCAGGTGCAACACCTAGACCGCCGATGAGTCCAGAACAAAGATCGGAAAGGATATCACCATAGAGATTTGGAAGAACGAGTACTTCGTATTTTTCGGGACAAGTGACGAGCTGCATCGACATATTGTCAACAATAAGATCTTTGAATTCTATCTGTGGATACTTTTCAGCTACTTCCCTTGCAACTGCAAGATACATGCCATCAGTGAATTTCATGATATTGGCTTTATGAACAGCTACGAGGGATTTGCGATTATTTTTAAGAGCATATTTGAAACCCCAGTCGAGGATCCTTCGGCTTCCGGATTCTGAGATGGGTTTTATGCTTATACCAGAATCCTCTTTAATAATATGACCATCTGCTTTAAGTTTGGAAAGCAGTTCGAGAGTTTCGGGTTTTCCTTTCTCGTATTCGATACCGGCATAAAGGTCTTCGGTGTTCTCGCGGACGATAACAAGATCCACTTTTTCGCATCGAGATTTAATGCCAGGATATAATTTACATGGTCTGAGACACACATAAAGATCGAGCGACTGGCGTAACGCAACGTTTACTGATCGGAAACCAAATCCAACAGGTGTCGTGATAGGACCTTTCAATGCGACCTTATTTGTTTTGATGGATTCTAGGACGTGTTGAGGAAGCGGAGTTCCATATTTATCCATAACATCAGCGCCGGCTTGGACTTCATCCCAGACGATACTGACACCTGACTCTGCCACTACCCTTTTTGTAGCTTCAGTGATCTCTGGTCCGATACCGTCGCCGGGGATAAGAGTGATATTGTGTATCTTGTTCATTAGATATCAAAATCTCCATGTTTCTGAATATAAGGGATAAGACCACCCTCATCGAGGATCTTAAGCATAGCGGGAGGAATCGGAGTGAATGTAAGAGTGATATTCTTGGTGACATCAGTGACTGTTCCTGCTGCCATGTCTACGTCAAGAGTATCGCCGTCATCAATCTTGTCGGTATCGCATAAAAGGACGGGTAGACCTCGATTAATGGCATTGCGGAAGAAGATTCGTGCTACGCTCTTGGCAAGAACAGCACTGACTCCTGACATCTTGATGACTAAAGGTGCATGTTCGCGGGAAGAACCAAGACCAAAATTATTGCCTCCGACAACGAAATCGCCGGGCTTCACACGTGATGCAAATGTTGGATCAGCATCTTCGAGAACGTGTTTAGCCAATTCAGGAAGATTGCTCCTCAAATGAGCAAGTCGACCAGGAACGATATGATCGGTTGAGATACTGTCTCCGAATTTAAAAGCTCTGCCCTGCATCATTATGCCTCCTCTCTAGGATCTCGGATTTCGCCATAGATGGCACTATAAGCAGCTGTTTCCGGGCTGGCGAGATATACAAAGGCATTGGGATTGCCCATACGTCCTTTAAAGTTCCTATTTGCGGTGGAGAGACAGACTTCGCCGTCACCAAGGACGCCCTGATGGAGACCAAGACATGCCCCGCAACCCGGAGGCATGATTAGCGCACCGGCTTCGACAAGAGTTTTTATATAACCCAATTCAATTGCATCGAGAAGTATCTGCTTTGATGCTGGTGTAATGACCAGCCTGGTACCAGGAGCAGTATGTTTTCCTTTAAGAATGTTTGCTGCTATTGCAAGATCTTCGATACGTCCATTAGTACAAGTGCCGATTGAGACCTGATCGATATGAGTACCTGCTATTTCTTTAGCAGTCGAAGTATTATCAACTGTGTGCGGTTTAGATACTGTTGGTTCAAGAGTGGAAAGATCGATCTTTATGATTCTCTCGTATTCGGCTCCCAAATCAGCATCCAGAGGGATCCAAGTTTCTCCTCTACCGCGTGCTTCAAGATATTCCTTTGTAATATCATCAGATGGGAAGAGTCCGACTTTAGCACCTGCTTCAACAGCCATATTAGATATAGCTATTCGACCCGTCATAGGAATATTCCTGACAGAAGGACCTCCGAATTCGAGTGCTTTATAAGTGGCTCCGTCTGCACCGATCATACCGATCAAGTGAAGAATCAGATCCTTGGGGTATACGTTCTTCTGAAAATCACCTGTTAGTTCGATACGAATAGTTTCAGGGACACGGAACCAAGTCTTTCCAAGAGCAAATCCGACTGCTACATCGGAAGAACCCATGCCTGTGGAGAATGCACACATTGAACCGCCGGTTACTGTATGAGAATCAGCACCGATGATCACATCACCCGGTCTTGAATACTTTTCAGCAACGATCTGGTGGCAAACACCATTACCGACATCAGAGATGATACAACCCATGTCTTTAGCAAACTTACGAAGAAGGAGATGATCAGTAGATATCTGTGCGTTGGAACTTGGTGCAGCATGATCAAGGAAAAGAATGGTTCTCGAAGGATTAGCTAATGATTTGAATCCACTATTCAGGAACTCACGTACAGTGAGAGGACCAGTGGTATCCTGAACGAATGCTAGATCTAAAGGACATACGACAATCTCGCCGGCATGTACATCGTGTCCAACTTTTCGTGACAAGATCTTTTCAGATAATGTTTGTTTCATGATTTATCCTCTTATATGAGATTTGATTATCATAGCAAAACAAAGCGTTATAATAAAAATACAAAAGAGATGATTCAAGGAGGAATTCAATGGCTGATACTAAAAAGACGATCCTTCCCCTTAATTCATATAATCCTTATGACGAAAAAAGTCATGATCCTGACGAAAAGAAACTGGGAAAGCTTTACACCGAAGCGAAACAGACACAACGTGGTTCAGATCAGATTGTATTAGAGAAGATGGAATCTGAAAAACAAGAGATTATCGATGCACTTCTTGAACATATTGACAGGCTCAGCGAACAAGTAAAACGGCTAGGTTCTATACCTGTAAAATAACAAGATTAAAAATTTGTTATTTTACATACCGTTTAAATATGTATA
This sequence comes from Dehalococcoidales bacterium, assembly GCA_016284035.1. Classification (GTDB taxonomy): domain Bacteria; phylum Chloroflexota; class Dehalococcoidia; order Dehalococcoidales; family UBA1222; genus UBA1222. Next base: position 24,679 of record JAEEOC010000069.1, on the reverse strand, counting down.
AGTTTTTTCTTTCATAGAAGAATTGTCTTTACATTAAAATTTGTGATTTTTTTCTTAAAGTTTTTTCATATTTATATATCTAAATCTATTAATATAAAAATATTTTTGTTTGTTAATTAGACAAAATTATACTAATATCAATTGACTTCTATTTTCTTCCCATTTAACATTTGAAAATAAAGGTAGGATTTAAATTGAATACACTACCCTTGGTCAGTTCGGGTAAGAAGATTACATATTTCTTGCCTTTCCTTCTTGCTCTTGTAGATGCTCTCCTTGATTTATTGATTCCAACGCATATTAAAGTAATTCAGCTGGGTCCTCATTATTTCTTCTATCTGATGTTATTTGTTGCTGCATGGTTTCTTATTCAAGGCGTCTGGGCATGGATCTCAAAAAAGAAAGAGATCAAATATCAGCCTACAATCAAATTTACATCAGCTGTTCTCATACTATCAGGTGTTTTACTTATCCTTACAGATAAGACTATGACTTTGCCAAAGATATATTTCCCTTCTGTAAACAATGTATTGGCAAGTGCTGTTTCAGAAAGAGAAATCCTTTTAAAATGTACTTTCTACTCTCTTAGACTTTTGTTCTTTGGTATTGTTATCGGTGGTTTTGTCGGAATTGTTTCAGGAATCTTTATGGGTTGGAGTAAAAAGGTTAATTACTGGGCTTTTCCTATCTTACGTTTTATTGGTCCGCTTCCAACCGCAATTTGGATTCCTATCGCTCTTCTTGTATTTCCCGGTCTTTTCAGCGCCAGTGTGTTCATCGTTGCATTAACAATGTGGTTCCCATGTGCTGTCCAGACTTGTTCCGGAATTCAAAATGTTAGCAAGGGATACTATGATGTTGCCGACACCCTAGGTGCTGATAACAAATATCAGATACGCAGGATCGCCATTCCCGCGGCCATGCCACAAATTTTTGTCGGAATATTTTCCGGTGTAACGACCAGTTTTGTTTCATTGATGCTTGCCGAACTTATGGGAGCTCGATATGGAATCGGTTGGTATATTAACTGGAAACAGCAGATCATGGCTTACCAGAATGTTTGGGTAGCCCTGTTCATACTTGCCACCCTCTGTTTCCTAACAATCAAAGTTTTGTTTGTATTACGAAATAAGTTCCTCAGCTGGCAGGAGGGCATGATCCGATGGTAATCAATACACAATATGGACATATCGAGATCGATCACGTCTCTAAATACTTTGTTGACCCATTTGGAAACAAAGTATTGACAGTGAATGATGTAACTATAGATATCAAACCTGGTGAATTTGTTTGTTTAATGGGCCCTTCGGGTTGCGGTAAGACCACATTGTTGCGAACAATCGCTGGTCTTTTGAAAGCTGATGAAGGTACTATACATTTAGATAATGATCTAATTGAAAAGCCCGGCCCCGAACGCGGGCTTGTATTCCAAAATCCTGAATTATTCAAATGGATGAGCGTTGAAGAGAATGTTGCATTCGGACTCAAAGCAAGAGGTGTTTATAAAGAACAGAAAGATGATGTTCAGAAATTCATAGATTTGGTAGGTCTTAAAGGCTTTGAAAAGACCCTTCCCCATCATCTTTCCGGTGGTATGCAACAGCGTGCCGCTTTTGCTCGTGCCCTTATAAATCGTCCGAAAGTACTTCTGCTTGATGAACCTTTTGGTGCACTTGATGCTTTTACCCGAACTGCTCTTCAAAATCGTCTTGTCGATCTTTGGAAGAGATTTGGAATGACTTGTGTCATGGTCACGCATGATGTAGAGGAAGCAGTAGTATTGGCAACTAAGATTGTTGTCATGTCATCCAGACCTGCAACAGTAATCGATATAGTCGAAAACGACCTGTCTTATCCTAGGGATCGCAACAGCATGCATGCAATCGAATTAAAGAAGCAGATCCTTGAACAGCTTCACAGCGGAGAATTCTCTGACGAAGAGACTTACTCTGATGGGATTGAATAATGTTTAATAAATTGTTTGGCACTATAGCACTCAGCAACATTTCCAGAAGAAAGCAGTTAGTAGCTATTGTCTCTATTTGTATCATTATCAGCATTTTTCTGTTTGTTCTGGTCTGGGGTACTCTTGATGCTACCAAGGCAGGACTCAAACTCAATCAGGAAAGACATGGCGCTGATGTCGTTGTCTACCCTCTTGAATCAAAACTCGATGATTCTGGTATTTTATATTCTGGTGTCGCACAGTCGGTTTATATGCCATCAAGCATCTTGGATGAGATCGACAATGAATATGTCGACTCTATTACTACCCAGTACTTTTTACAGACCCTTCCTGGCGGAGGCTGTTGTTCAACAGAACTTGAACTGAGACTCGTAGGTATCGATTGGGATACTGATTTTTTGGTTAAACCATGGATCAAAGATAAGATAGATACATTAAAAGATGGTGAGATAATTGCCGGATGCAATGTCGATATTGAAGGGTTGGTTTCGCTGACTATCCTGAATTATCCGATGACCATCATATCCTCATTGGAACCCACAGGCTCTTTCCTTGATGATTCTGTCGTCTGTAATATTGGCCTGTTACGTAATCTGGCAAAGATCAATTTCCCGGAAAACCCTGATCCATTTTCTTCAATCACATGTGCTATGGTCAGACTCGATAAGAATGCTTCGATAGATACTTATCTTGATTCGATCATTGGAATCAGCGCGAATGTTATTTCGGTCACTGATCTTCAGATCAAACTTCAAAATGAGATCGGAATGTTCTCAACAATCCTGACACTGCTTCTCGCTGTGATCATGATACTTTGTGTAATTGCGATCTCATCTCAGTTCTACATGATGATCCACATGAGGATCAAAGAAGTCGGTTATCTCAGGAGCATCGGCATGACTCGTTCGCAGCTATTCAGGATGTTCATCATGGAATTTGGTCTGATAGGTCTTTCATCAGGTTTCTTCGGAAGTCTGATCGGTATGGCACTCATTGGTCCTATGATCAATTGGGTCAGGAGCAATCTAACCATGCCGGTGAGCGTTGTCGACATCAAATTCATGCTGATACATCTCCTCCTTGGAATCGTTATTACGCTCATGCTTTGTTTGATTTCTACTATCATCCCTTTGATAATCACTAACCGCTTATCACCACATGAAATGATCACGAAAGGAGAGCTGTAGTGTTTGAATTGACCATCGAAAAAGTAACAAAACAGTATTCCGGGAATGATTATCAGGCGGTGAAGTCCTGTGATATGAAGATAAAATCAGGGGATTTTATTTCTATTCAGGGTGAATCAGGTAGCGGGAAAAGTTCTTTACTTCTTATGATGAGTGGCCTTTTGCCACCAACATCAGGCAGAGTACTTTGGAATGGCGAAAGCATTTATGACATGTCAGATAATGCTCTTTCCATTTGGAGAAGCAAGAATGTCGGTTATCTATTCCAGAACGTTCAGCTTGTCCAAGCCCTAACAGTTCGTGAAAATATGCTCCTATCAAGATCCTTTGGGAATGATCCAACACTAGATATTGAAGCATTGATCACATTGTTCGGGTTGGAGGATGAAGCAAATAAACTTCCTAGTCTGCTCTCTGGAGGACAGAGACGACGTGCAATGATTGCATGTGTTTTATCTCGTGATCCACTCATCGTCTGTGCAGATGAACCGACAAATGATCTCGATTCTGTTTGGGCATCAAAGATCATGGCAATTCTTAATGATTTGAAGAAAAAAGACAAAGCAATCGTATTGGTTACACACGACTCTCGCTGGATCACTGATGATCAGATTCAGTATGTGATGGAAAATGGTGAATTAAATCAGGCCTAAACCAAGTGATTGGTAAATATAAAAACTAGGCAAAAAAAATTGGAGGCTAAATGAAGACAAAGGTATTCTCAATTTTGCTGGCAGCAGTCCTCGTGATCTCCTGCCTTGCAAGTGCATGCGGCAAGAAAGACGACAATTATGTAGTCCAGATTGCTTCCGGTGCAGCTCTTTGCAGTGCTCCCATTTACATTGCAATTGAGCAAGGTTTCTTAGATGAAGAAGGCGTAAGCTATTCTTACAACATGTCTGAAGGCAACCAGTGGGACCTCATGGCAGCCGGCAAGAACGATTACTGCTACGGCCTGCTCCCCACTTTCGTTCAGCGTATCGCTAATGGTTTCGACATGCAGATCGTCATGGGTGACCATTACGGATGTATCAACGCTGTTGCTTCTGACAAATCCGGTATCAAATCCATCAAAGACCTTAAAGGCAAGAGAGTTGGCATCCCCACTGGTATGGGTTCTGATCCCGCGATCATGCTCCAGCGAATGTTAGTTTATTATGGCATTCCTATCGAAGAGGTCGATCTCCAAGTATTTACTAATGCAGATCTCGCTCCTGCTCTTCAGGAAGACCGAATCGATGCATTCATCGCATGGGATCCGTATGCTTCTATCGTTGCTGGTTATGATGGTATCCATGAGATCTACAACCAGGCTAACGATCCTGCTACAAAGGATGAATACTGCTGTGTTACCGGTTTCCGAACGGGTTTCGTCAAAGATCATCCCGATGTTGCTAAGAAATTTGTTGCAGCTCTCTGTAAAGCATGTGACTGGATCGCAGCACATCCTGAAGAAGCCGCAAAGATCTCTTACGAGAAAGCATACATCGCTGATCCTGACTACGTATTCAACGGCAAACTTCTTGATACTTACCGATACGGTGGCAAATTCCAGGCTGCAAAAGATTCATTCATCCAGTGTGCAAAAGATCTTATGGATCTCAAGATTGTCAACATTAGTATGACTGCTGAACAGCTTGCAGATTCCTGTCACGAAAATGTAGGTCAAATCAAATAAGATAAGCAAAGCAAAAGGAATGTAAATGGATGTATCGATTAATCAATATATTGATCATCCATTTACTTCAAGGAGAACAAAAATGAAACGTGATAATGCTCTTCTTTCAGCTAAGCTGAGTGCATTGATAAAACTCACTGGACGAAAGCTCGTCGGCGTGAAGCTTGTCTATTCAAAAAAAGACTTTGATAAAGATGAAGCCAAGGAACTGACATCTCCATTGGAATATTGTGTGGTAGTCAAATCAGCTACTCTTGGCAACAGCTTGAAGCTACGAAAGCAATGTTCACAGTGCAGCGGAAGTACTTTTGCGTTGGGTTTCTCCGATCCAGGTGAGGGTTTTTATTCCGGTTGCAGTAGCTGCGAATTGGGCCTTTTTAAGGATCCAGATGTTGCTTTCAAGACTAATAATCAGCTCAAATATCTGCATCGTCCTCTCTACGGTGTAATAGTAAAACCATTTGAATGTTTTACTAAATCTGATCCGGATGTAGTACTGATTGTTGCTAATCCCCGAGAGTTGATGCGTGTAATGCAGGGTTATACCTGTCATTTCGGAATCTATCCTCATATCGCTTTGACAGGTAATCAAGCCGTTTGTATAGAAAGCACCACTACTCCCATCATCACAGATCAGATCAACTTATCCATGTTCTGTTCAGGTACTCGATATCTTGCCAAATGGAAGGATACCGAAGCTATTGCTGGTGTACCTTATGACAAGATCGAAGGTCTCATACAGGGACTTTTGGATACTGTCAGAGCGACAGAAATGGATGACCGAAAGAAAGAGATCATTGCAGATCTCGGAAAACTCGGTGTCGAGACCTCATGTATCACGATGGACGATGCATACTATCTTTTGATCGAACGTGAGAAGATCAAGAACAGAAAAACTAAAAGTAAAAAATAGCAACGCGCTTTTTCATTATTTCTCTTCTTAATTTGCAGCCATATCTCAAACATAGAGATGTGGCTGCACTACTTTTAGATATTTGATTTCATGTATAATAGAGTTAGCGGTGACCGGAAACGGCAACGACTGATATTTTTATAACAACTTAGATATTAAACCGCTTGGATCAGGCAGACCGAGACGGAATGAGTTTGATGACCTCCGTTTCGGAGGTATTTTTATTTAAGGGGTAATGAGTGAGATGAAAATTGGAATGATAGGTGCCGGACGAATGGCTAGATCTCTGGCGCAGACTCTTTCTCTTGCCGGATATGATGTCACTGCATCTTCTAGCAGGACATATTCAAATGCCATTTATCTACGTGACCTAATAGAAGGATTGACTGTTTATAAAGATCCACAGTTAGTTGTTGATGATTCTGATGTCATATTTTTGACTGTTTCCGATTCTCAAATTAAAACTGTATGTGACAATATCATTTGGAACGAGAATAAGACCGTTATTCATTGCAGCGGCGGAACATCTTTAGATGCACTCGATCATGCGAAAGAGCAGAAAGCTTCTGTCGGCATCATGCATCCGTGTGCTTCTTTCACTGACACACCAATTTCCATCCGAAGTATTTCTTTTGGGATCGCAGGTGACGAAAAATCGATTAAGATCATCAGAGAATTCGCCGAGAAACTGGAATGCAAGACCATCAGTATTACTGATTGTGGCCTATATCACGCGGGTTGCTGTATGGTCTCGAATTATACCGATGCTTTATTAAATAAAGTTGCCGATCTCTGGACAACCATGGGAATCGATAAAGAAGAGACAAAAGAAGCTCTGCTCCCAATGATGCAAAGCGTCATCGATAATCTAAAAGTAAAAAAGCTTTCAGAATGTCTTACTGGCCCAATCTCCCGTAACGATACTGAAACGATAAAAAAGCATCTCGTTTCAATTGATAAGATCGATGATGATGCGGGAAAGATTTACCGAGTACTGGGAAGAGAAACCGTCCGATTTGCTTTATCCAATGATCAGATCGATGCCGAAGAGGCATTTGGTTTATTAAAGATCCTCAATGAAAAGGAGGCGTAATGATGAACGTAAATGATTTTCTTAAGAAGAAAAAAGAGAACAGAAAGATCACCATCGTCACGGCTTATAACTACCCTATGGCCAAGATGGCAGATGATGCTGGTATCGACGCCGTACTAGTCGGCGATAGCTTAGGAATGGTGATGCTAGGATACGACAATACGATCCCCGTGACCATGGAAGACATGATCATGCACTGCAAAGCCGTATCACGGGGTCTTACAAATGCCATGCTCATTTGTGATATGCCTTTTATGAGTTATCAGGTTAGTACTAAAGATGCAATTAAGAATGCCGGACGCCTTATGCAGGAAGCCGGTGCCCATGCCGTTAAACTCGAAGGCGGCAAAGAAATAGCAGATACTGTTAAAAGACTTGTTGAACTCGGTATCCCCGTCATGGGACATATCGGTATGACACCCCAATCAGTATACAAATTCGGAGGATTCAAAGCTCAAGGCAAAACTGTGGCACAAGCTAAGAAACTCATTGAAGATGCACGTGCTTTACAGGAAGCCGGTGCTTTTTCTGTCGTTCTTGAAGTCGTTCCTGAAGAGCTAGCCGAGATAATCTCTAAAGAACTATATATCCCCACTATCGGCATCGGTGCCGGTAACAAGTGTGACGGACAGGTCCAGGTAATAACTGATTTGCTAGGTATGACAGCCGGATTTGTTCCCAAACATTCCAAGAAGATGGCAGATCTGTATAGTGCTGGTTTAGCTGGATTGAAAGAATATATAGATGCTGTCGAGAACAAAGGATTTCCTGATGAATCTACCTGCCCTCATTTGAAAGATGAAACTCTAAATGAGATCAAGAAAGGATAAGAATTAAATGAACATCAAGATTATAAGGTCAGTCAAGGAACTCGTTGAATACCGCGACACTCTTAAAGGAAAGGTAGGTTTGGTACCTACCATGGGTGCTCTTCATCTCGGTCATATGTCTCTAGTTGATCAGGCAGTTAAAGATAACGATTACGTAATCGTAAGTACCTTCGTCAACCCCACTCAGTTTGGAGCCGGAGAGGATTTTGATTCTTATCCCAGGACCGAAAAGGAAGATGTTGCACTTCTTGAGGAACATCATGCAACTGCCGTTTTCATTCCAAAAGCCTCTGACATGTATCCCGAAGGGTATAACTCTTGGGTCGAAGTATTTGATGTGACCCAGAAACTAGAAGGGGCCTGCCGACCTACTCATTTTAAAGGCGTTACCACTGTTGTTAATAAACTATTCAACCTTACTCGTGCTGATAATGCATATTTTGGACAGAAAGATGCTCAGCAGGTCGCAGTCATCAAGAAGATGGTTAGAGACCTTAACATTCACGTAAATATCGTTGTAATGCCGATCGTCAGAGAAGACTCAGGTCTTGCCAGAAGCAGCCGAAATACTTATCTGAGTGCCGATGAAAAGAAAGCTGCACTAATTTTAAGCAAGACTATCAAACTCGCTGAATCTGAATGGGCCAAGGGCGAAAAAGATGCTGATGTATTAAAAGCCAAGATGATCAAGAATCTGGAAACAGAACCTCTTGCCTCTGTCGATTATGTTGCAATCAATCACTGGGATGATCTTGAAGAAATAAAAACTATCGAAGCCCCTACTCTTGTTTCCATGGCAGTGCGCATCGGCGCCACAAGGCTTATCGACAATACGATCTTGAAATAAATACGATAAATTAATTATTAAGGCATGACTGAAATTGTTGCGGTCATGCCTTTTTTATTGCCAAGATGTTCCACATTGCCTCGACCTTATCGGCCAATGTGAATTCGTCATTCCAAAATTTTTTTCTGCGGACTTTGATCCTTTCGATTTCGTCCATATAACCGTTACGGATAAGCTTCTCTTCGTAATCTTTATTTAAGAACCAATCAAAGAAATAACGTGCTAGTTCCAATCTTCTGTCAGATACGCCTTCGTTTTTGGACATGATGAAGCACAGCACTGTTCCAATGTCATGTTCGATGTCGGAATAATCCAATGGATCTGCGAAATCGATCCCCACACATTCAGTGCCATTCCAAATAAAATTGCGTAAGTTCATATCACATCTAGGGACATTGAATCTCTTATGAAATCTGTATATCCAGTCGCAAAGTGATTGGATCTGCTCTTCTGTTCCCGAATCAAACAGATCTGTATAAAGGATTCCCTTGATGTATTCCATTTCAATGGTCATATCATAGGTCTTGAGAATCTCAGGAACAGCGATTCCGGATTCTTTGCATGCAGTTAGGTAAAAGAGTTCTTTATCGAAAAACTCCTTATTATCAAATCCCTTGACGATATGACCGTCAACGAGGGCTAGGTAATGCTTTCGTGATTTTATTTCCATTCTTTTTATTTTTAGTAGCCAATTTATATATGAAATTATCTTCTTTGATAGTATTTAGACCGGCTTTGAACAGATCTTTGAAGACCTGGATTACAACTGCTTTAGTATCTTTATCCAAATGAGTCATGGCATTTATCATATCGACTGTCTTAGTCAGACCCTTCTTTGTAAAGTCTTGCAAAGTTTGAGCTTTAGATGAATAAATGACCTTAAAAATAGTCGATACATAGATCTTGAGGTCATCTTCATCGAGATTTCTGTACCAATCATTCAAGGTCTTTTGTAAAAGCTGACTGACCTTACTTAGCTTGGCCGGCACATAACCATCTTTAGTCACCTGCCATGTATAAGTTACATGCTGTGCTAACGAAAAACTGGAGCTCTTGATAACTTTGTATCTGGCATTATGAAGAAGCAACATTCCTACTACAGAAGAGCTGGGCACATAAAACTCAACTTTGTCTTTGATTTCTTTGTGTCCTGGATATGTCATCTCCTGCTTAGAAAAACCTGGCCCTTCATTGCAATAGATGATCTCAATTCTTTTCTTTAGATACTTTGGTGCATGAGCTCCAGCATAAACTGCAAGATTGCCGCCTTTTGAATGCCCGATCAGACGCATTTTACCTTTATGGTTCTTTGCGATCTTCTTGAGGTATTTAAGTGCTTCTGTCTGTGAAGGGATCGCAGTCGAATAAGATAGTTTGAAATCCTCTTCCCAGCCAACGATTGTGCCATCTGTACCGCGATAAACGATATTGATATAGCCGTCTTCAGAAAGGAAAACTACAGCAGAGAACTGAATACCATCTATAGTACTGATAATGTTCTCATATTCTGTAACTATCATTTCAGAGAATCGCTTCGATTTAGGAAGCAGTTCAAGAAGGTGTTTGTCATCATCCATCGGACTGTTTGAATAATATCCCAGAGCTGCATCATGAAGTTTACTTGCAAGTTCTTTAACCGTATACGTTTTAGCGCCGTTGAATTCTTTATCTATGCCTTCAAATGGCATGTATCCAAACTGGGAGAGTATCAGACTGTCAACAACATTGAAAGGAGCGACACTAAACGGCAGATCGCCACGCCAATCCAGATAATCAAACAAGTTAGCCATGTGATTATTGTAGCAATCTGCCGTTAATTATTCATTTTCAGTATGTCGTAACAGTTACTCCACTTGAGAATGTACTTAAGGGAACTATAAGACTAGAAGGAACATTTACAGAAACGAGAGCTGTGCATTCTTCAAATGCACCATCACCAATTGATATAACGTTCTCAGGAATCAATATTGAAGTAAAAGTCTGATTACGAGCAAATGCATAGTTTCCGATTGTTTTTAAAGAAATAGGAAGTGTCAAAGAAGAAATAGCTCTGCAGGATCCAAATGCTTGTCTGCTTATATCTTTAACTGAACTACCAAAATGGACATCAGTTATGAAGATATCATTAAAAAATGCTGAATCACCTATCGACTTCACATTATTCCCTATATAAACCTCAGTGATTAGAATGCAATCTTCAAATCCGCTGTCTTCGATTGCTACCACAGGAAAACCTTGATAAGTATCAGGGATAAATACCACTCCTGATATGTTTTCATTTGCAGCTCTGACCGAATAGCCTACAAAAGCATTGTTTTCATAGTATTCACTGAAAAAGAGTTTGGAATTGTCTGCACTTTGTTGAGTTATAGTTATGGTCGAAGTGACATTATTGATCTGAGTATAGGTCGAAAAGCGAGTGGTAACTTGAGTATCTATCCGTGTTAGAGTCTGTGAATCGGTAATTGTCGTAGTGGTGATTATCGTCGTTGGTTTTAAAACGGTCGTTGTAATCACTCGATCATCTGTGACTGTAATAGTCATGACTTCCTTGAGAGATTTTGTCACAGTCCTTTCAATTGTACTGGTTATGTTGGAATAATGATCATTCGTAACTGTACAGTAAGAATTTGACGTGACAGTAACAATTTCAGGCGGTTGAGTTAATGTAACGACTTTAGTTGTCACATCCGAACATGAGGATGTGATAACTAGCAATAAAACAAAGCCTACCGCAATTATCAAATATATTTTTTTCATAGGTGAAACCTAAGGTGTGATAGAACATGAAAATGTCAGGATATCCTGATATGTGCCTGGTATTGGATCCGCACCTGTGATAGCAAGATTAAATGTCTTAGTTCTGTCCTCGGGATCAGTACCGATATTGACGCTCAATGCATTGATGGACGGAGTGTTTGTAAGATCGGTATCATTACCACTTAATTTGACGCTATAGCTTAACAGATTAGTGGCAGAAGCAGTATCCTGCAGGTTCCACTTATTATTAGAATAATTGCTTCCAGACATCGAAACTCTTAGTGTCTGTCCTTCTCCTATTGAAAGGCTGTCTACTGCAATAACAATACTTGCAGAACCGTCAGAGAAATCAATGGTACTAGGTATAGTAACGATATAACTAGGTGAAACACTATACTCTAAAGTAATATTCTTACTTCCGGTAGTAGTAAATGTCTGATCAGCATAGACTGGGATACAGACGAGACTTAACATCAATGTGGCAAAAAATATAGATATTGTCTTTTTCATATCGTTCCCCTCCTTTAAACGACATTTAGCTTGATATTTATATCGGAATTATTTGTTGGTGAGTTATCTGAGATCTTATATGGCTGGATATGGATAATGGCGTCATAAATGCCTTTAGATAAAATAGTGTTTAATCTGATTCCGTATATATGATTTCCAGGAGATATAAGTTTTGATTGATATATAAGTTCACGACCAGAAGATGAAATGAGATAGATACTAAATGACATATTGTAACTATCTTTATTCTTAATCGGATTAAATAGATCGACATCTGCATAGTCTGATCCTTCGGAAACGTTAATATACTCCCAACCAGGTATGGCAACCGGTTTATCGATACTTACAGTCTTTTGAGAAGTTTGATTAGGATCTAATTGAAGAACAAGACCAGATGAAGCAGATGAATCTACTTTGTTGAAATACGAAGCTATCTTATCGAAATTGATAACAACAAGAACAGCACAAGCAGCGATAACTGCTAATGATTCTAAGACTAAAACAACAAGTTTTCGCGTACTCATGCCCCTATTCATACGCTTTCCTACGCCAAAGTAGAACAAATTTGGTTTTAGATATTATTTTCTATTTTCTTATTTAAGAGATGATATTTTCCCTAGTCTATAGGCACAGACTATCATTGTCAATATTATTTGAAGAAAATTGAGATTAAGAAATCCTCATAACAGGTCCATGACCCGGACAAATAAGATACTTGTCATATTTCTTGAGGATAGCTTCCCTTGCCTGTTTACAGAGTGCAGGATCAGAATCCACACCTGTCATTAAGAAAGGTGCCAAAGAATTGAATTCCTTCTGTTCTGCAGACTGACCTTTGATATTGATAAATATGTCACCTGTGAATACGATTCCAAGCTCTTCACACACAATGATAGTTTCACCTTTTACATGACCGCCCGGACCTTCAATGAAATTAAAGACTAATCCAGCAGATTCGACAGTCCCGATGTATGTAAACAATGAATCATCGGTCTTCTCCCCCACCACGCTGAACGAATTTAACGAAGGAATTGAATAAGATGAAATGATCTTGCTCAGATAACAATAAGGGGCATGGAGATTATTCTGCTCGCGGAAATCTGGTTTACCCTCATGCTGCAGGACAAAATTGTCATAACAGTTTTTCGACATGTAAGTCTTATCCATCATATCTAATAGACCGAGATGATCGATATCAGCATGGGTGAGGAATGCTATTTTTTTCATAGATGCAAAATCATCAAACAATCCATTAAAGATATTGATCATCTCGTTCAGATAACACTGGAAACCGGTATCGATGAACAGTAATTCGTCATCATGAACCAGGATATAAGTATCGCTTCCGCAAGGAGGTTCGATACAGTACATTTTTATGTCCTTAGGAAGATCGATCTCATTGATATTAGGGTCGAAGTTTTCCCCCTTCTTCTCTCGGACATATTTAGCAAATTTGCGTATGTAGTCGAATGTTGTATAAGGAGATTTATCCTGGGCATCTAAAATCTGCATGAGTTTATTAGCTTCAATAAGTACTCTGTTAGTTCTCCTCTGACTCAGATCAAGAATCTCGCGCATCTGGTTAGCAAAAGTAACATAGAAGATGGTAACGTCCAGTTGTTCATTGGAACCTTCGTAATCCTGTACTTTTATCTCACAAATCTTAGAGATGTCTTCAATAAGATGCTTTATCTCAGAAGGATCTTCGATAAGGAGCCCCATCTTAAAATACTGCTGGGGAGTCCCGTTCTCCTGAGAATTTATGTAGGAAATATTAACGTTATATCGGCTGATAATCTCAAGAACAGGCGTCACTGCTCCAGGAACATCATCCAGTGTCAGAACGATCATGAGATATTTCATATGCTCGTTAGTAGCAGTAAGGTAACCGCATTCAGATAGTTTCTCATCGATTACCTTATGCTGTTCCTGTGTTGCTGCAACTTCAATGAACAAAGTGTGCATATCGACGGATTTGTTGTAGTTAACGCGGACGATATTGCCGTTTTGCTCAGAAATGATGCGGCTTGCCAGGAGGAATGCTCCCGCCTTATCAGGCATTGTTGTAACGTAAGTCTTCTTGATGATCATGTCTTAATCCTGCTTGAATTTTAGCATAACGAGTGTTTATAATCGTCAAAATTTCTCGGACATATAATGACATGGAGATCATCAGAGCAACAGAAACATATCAGCAGGCCGGCGCTTATTACGTCAGAATCCAAGCAATGGCGAAGAAGCACCATATCTCTTTACGTGCTGAATTCGATGAACACGACGGACCTGACACAAAATACATCGTTGTCTTAGATGATGATTTCCCTGTTGCTACTTCCCGCCTCTATCCGATAGATTCAGAGAGAGTCATGATAGGCAGAGTTGTCGTGCTGCCTGAATTCCGACATCAAGGACTCGGTTCGCTTGTAGTGGCAGAAACAGAAAAATGGGCTAAAGAACTGGGTTTTAAGATCTCAGTTATCGAGAGCAGAGATAACAAAGTAGAGTTTTACGAGAAATTGGGCTATGTTAAAACAGATGACAAGATCATAAACTACGGAACTTTCAACTGTATCAGAATGGAAAAGAACATTCTTTAAGGAGCATTTAATGGGACATTTTACTTCGATTGAAGAAGCTCGCGTTTTTTTTGCAAAAGATCAATATGCCGCAATCTCAGGCATCGAACTGGAAAGCTTCAATGATGATGAAGTTGTTGCAAGCATGGAAATCAAAGATATCCACAGGAACGGTCTCGGAGGAGTAATGGGAGGGGCCATCTTCACCCTCGGTGATTTCGCTTTTGCCGTAGCTTGCAACAACAACCACTGTCCGTCAGTTGCCATCAATGTAAACATCAATTACCTTACAACGAGTAAAGGAACAAAACTCTTTGCTAAAAGCAAATGCATGCGTGACGGTAAGACCACAGGCGTGTATCAGGTTATGATAACCGACGATATCGGCAAAGAGATTGCCCTCTTCACAGGTACTGCTTATAAACTGCCTGCATAGTATTTTCTATTTTTCAATTAGTAAATAGAATTTTTAATTTGATAAATAAACCGAAGCGATCATAATGATGATCGCTTCAGCGTATGAAAAGAGATTTTGGGATAATCGTATATATCAGCTGATCAGAAAATCGTGAAGCAGCCTGTGAAGTTCAATTGCATCTTTGCTTTCAAGCGGAAAACAGCGTCCGATCGCAAAAGGGACATCTTTAACTTTTTCCTTCAGCTTCTTACCCTTTTCTGTCAAAGAGACCGTAACAATCCTCTCATCTTTTTCAGTCCTGATCTTTGAGATCAATCCTTTTATTTCCAACTTTTTAAGAAGAGGAGAAAGAGTCCCATTATCAAGATAAAGACGTGAACAGATATCGCCGACTGTCTGAGAATCTTTTTCCCAAAGGACCAAAAAAACAAGATACTGAGTGTAAGTCAATCCAAGAGGTTTGAGATAAGGTACATAAGCATTTGTTATCTTCCTTGCGGCAGCATAGAGAGGAAAGCAAAGCTGATTATCAAGTTTCAATGCTTCGTCAGCGGGATCTTTTTTCATTGATTTACTCCTTTAAAGAAGAGCAGCCACCTGTTTTTCAACGTCAGCCATATCATGAGTAGGTTCAAATCTGGCAACTACATTGCCGGTACGATCGACTAAGAATTTAGTGAAATTCCATTTGATGTCAGGATTGTTCTTGTAATCCTTGTCATTCATCTTGACGACCATCTCAAGAGCTTTCACCTTTAGTCCTTTACCTAGAGAAACAAAACCCTGCTGTGATTTTAGGTATTTGAATAACGGAAGTTCGTTGGGACCATTGACATCGGACTTCTTCATCTGAGGGAACTGGGTGTTATAGTTAAGCGTGCAGAACTGATGGATCTCTTCATCGGATCCAGGAGCCTGATCGCGAAACTGATTGCATGGAACATCGATGATCTCGAGCCCCTTGTCGTGATATTTCTCGTACATAGATTCGAGTTCTTTGTACTGAGGAGTGAATCCGCATCCGGTGGCTGTATTAACAATAAGGACGACCTTCCCTCGGTATTTCCCCATTGAGATGTCACCCTGTTCAACTGAAGGAACTGAATAATCATAAAAGTTCATAATCATGACCTCGATAATATATTTTACTAAATTATGTTTTATCAAATATAGTTTGTCAACTCGGTAGATCATCTTCAAAAATTGCCGTAATTGGGTTGTTTATTTGAGTGTGGATTTGGATTAAAATAACAAAAACCCAAATGGCGAGTAATCAAATTATGAAGAGATTTGACCGCAAGATAGTCCTGGAAGACGGCTCCGAATACTACGGATATGGATTTGGTGCCGAGACTGACCGTGTTTGTGAGATCGTCTTCAACACGTCCATGGTGGGCTATCAGGAGATCGTTTCCGACCCATCCTACACTGATCAGATGGTCGTCATGACTTATCCTCTAATCGGAAATTACGGTATAAACGATGATGATTTTGAGACTAAAAAACCGTCTTTGGGCGGTATGATCGTAGCAGACTATAACGATATGCCTTCCAATTTCCGTTATACCAAGACACTTTCGGAATATCTGGAAGAGAATGACATCCCCGGCATATCAGGGATCGATACCAGAAAACTGACACGCAGTATCAGAGACTACGGTTCCCGCCGCGTCATCATGACATCCATCGATACAACAAAAGATAAGGCTCTTTCCATCATCAGAGAGACCCCCATCCCTCATGATGCAGTATCAAGAGTAAGCTGCGCAAAACGATGGTATTCCCGTACATCCAATCATCAGTACAACGTTGTCGCAATAGATTGCGGCATCAAGCTGAACATCATCAGAAAACTCAATCAGTACGGATGTAATGTCACAGTAGTTCCCTACAATATCGATGCATCCGAACTGGAATTCATGAAACCTGATGGGATCTTCTTATCCAACGGCCCGGGCGATCCCCAGGATGTAACAAAGCTTATAGCCACAATCAAAGAACTCAGAGGAAAATATCCCATTTTCGGTATCTGCTTAGGTCATCAGATCATATCCTTAGCTTATGGTGCAAACACCTATAAACTGAAATTCGGACACCGCGGAGGAAACCACCCTGTAAAGAATCTCGAGACCGGACACATCGAGATCACTTCTCAGAATCATAGCTATGCTGTCGATAAGAAGAGCGTAGAGGGCACCGGCTTAAAGATAACCCATTTAAACCTCTTAGACGACACTGTCGAAGGCGTAAGCTGCAAGGAAGATCTGGTATTTTCTGTACAGTATCATCCTGAGAGCGCTCCCGGTCCGCAGGATTCGAGCTATCTCTTTGAAGAATTCCTCAATAACATGAAGGAGTTCAAAGAAAATGCCTAAACGAACTGACCTTAAGAAGATCCTTGTCATTGGTTCCGGTCCTATCGTTATCGGGCAAGCTGCCGAATTCGATTATGCCGGTACACAGGCGTGTCTGGCACTCAAAGAAGAAGGATATGAAGTCATCTTAGCAAACTCCAACCCAGCCACTATCATGACTGATACGACGATAGCCGATAAGGTCTATATGGAACCATTAACGCTGCAGTATCTTGCCCGCATCTGCCGACTTGAAAGACCTGATGCCATCGTTCCCGGCATCGGCGGACAGACCGGTCTTAATCTTGCAATGCAGCTCGCAAAGAAAGGTGTCCTCAAAGAATGTGAGATCGAGCTACTCGGAACTGATGCAAAGAGCATCGAATGCGCTGAGGATCGTGAACTATTCAAAGAATTATGTCAGCGTATCGGTGAACCTGTCGTACCTTCCGAAATCACCTACAGCATTGAGGAAGCGCTGAAAGCAGCTGAAGATATCGGTTATCCCGTGATACTTAGACCTGCTTTTACTTTGGGCGGTACCGGCGGCGGTTTTGCTTATGACCCCGAAGAACTCAAGGATATGATGAAGAATGCTCTCGCATTATCACCGGTTCATCAGGTATTAATCGAAAAAAGTATCAAAGGCTACAAAGAAATCGAATATGAAGTTATAAGAGATTCCAATGACACTGCGATTACCGTCTGTAACATGGAGAATCTCGATCCAGTCGGGATCCATACCGGAGACTCCATCGTTGTGGCACCTTCCCAGACACTGACCAACAAGGAATATCATATGCTGCGCGACAGCGCTCTAAAGATCATCAGGGCTTTAGACGTAAAAGGCGGATGCAATATCCAGTTCGCTTTGGATCCCAACTCATTCAAATATTACGTCATCGAAGTGAATCCAAGAGTATCTCGTTCATCTGCTCTAGCATCTAAGGCTTCAGGCTACCCTATCGCCAGAGTTTCAGCCAAGATTGCCGTAGGACTAAATCTCGATGAAATTCAGCTTGCCAACACTCCGGCCTGCTTTGAACCGACACTTGATTATGTCGTGACCAAAATGCCGAGATTTCCATTTGATAAATTCCCGGCAGCTATGAATAAACTGTCCACTCAAATGAAAGCCACCGGCGAAGTCATGAGCGTTGGAAGGACATTTGAAGAAAGCCTGCTTAAAGCGATTCGCTCTCTTGAAGAGAATAAGAACCATATACATATGCCTAAATTCGATTCTGACCATATGACAGTCGATGACCTCCTGGAATACATCAAGAACGGTACTGACGACAGACTGTATGCTATATCTCAGCTCATGTGGATGGGAGTCGACCATTCTAGGATCTGCAATATCACTCAAATAGATATGTTCTTTCTGGATAAGATCAAGAAGATCGTTGATTTCGAGAGAGAAATGGAAGCTAATCCAGGATCTGTAGAGCTGCTTAAAGAAGCGAAGCGCATGGGCTTCTCTGATTCATATGTAGCTGAGCTCTGGAAGAATACCGAAGACGATGTTTATAAGATCCGACAACAGGAAGATATCTACCCAGTTTATAAGATGATCGACACCTGCGCATCGGAGTTTGATTCGTACGTACCCTATTTCTATTCGACATATGCTGAAGAGAATGAATCTATAGTTTCAGACCGCAAGAAGATCATCGTGCTGGGTTCTGGCCCCATCAGGATCGGACAAGGCGTAGAATTCGACTATTCCACTGTACACGCTATCCGAACCATCAAAGAGATGGGATACGAGGCAATCGTCATTAATAACAATCCTGAAACAGTTTCGACTGATTACACGACGGCCGATAAGCTCTATTTCGAGCCACTGACCTGCGAAGATGTAATGAACATCATCCACTTGGAAAAGCCTGAAGGCGTCATCGTAACACTAGGCGGTCAGACAGCTGTAAACTTAGCTGAATCCCTCGATAAACGAGGTGTTAAGATCATCGGTACTGACTGCAAAGCCATCGATATAGCTGAAGACCGAGGTCTCTTTAATGATCTGCTCCGTAGACTTGAAATCCCCAACCCCAAAGGCGAAACAGTCACCGATATCGAGGAAGGTGTGAAAGCGGCCGAACGCATCGGGTATCCTGTTCTGGTTCGTCCCAGCTTCGTTCTCGGCGGACGCGCTATGGAGATCGTCGCCAATGAGACGATGTTAAGAAAGTATCTTAAGAATGCAGTTGAAGTCGACGAAGACAAGCCAGTACTTATCGATAAATATGTGAACGGCAAGGAAGTTGAAGTAGATGCTGTATGCGACGGTGAATCAGTCTTTATCCCCGGCATTATGGAACTCGTTGAGCGTACGGGTGTCCATTCCGGAGATTCTACTTCAGTATATCCTCCGTTCTCTATATCAAAGAAGGTCAAAGACACTATCGTAGATTATACCTGCAGACTTGGCCTTGGAATCGGTATACGTGGACTTTTCAACATTCAGTACATCGTAGACAAGGAAGATAATGTATTCGTAATTGAAGTCAATCCCAGAGCTTCCCGCTCTGTGCCGTTCATATCAAAGTCTATCGACAGAAACCTTGTAACAATTGCGACTAAAGTCATGCTAGGACATACACTGAAAGATCAGGGGATCACCGACATGGGCCCATTTGAGAGCAAACGTTGGTACGTGAAAGCCCCTGCTTTCTCATTCCAGAAACTCACCGGTATGGATGCATATCTGTCTCCCGAAATGAAGTCGACCGGCGAAGCGATTGGTTATGATAAGAGACTCAACCGCGCCATGTATAAGGCACTCCAGGCCTCCGGCGTAAATATGAAAGATTACGGAACTGTCATCGTTACTCTTGCAGATGAAGACAAAGAAGAAGCCCTGCCGTTGATCAAACGTTTCTATAAACTCGGATTCAATATCGAAGCAACGATAGGAACAGCCAACTTCCTTAAAGAACATGGTATCCGTACACGTGTCAGAGGAAAACTATCCGAAGGAAGCGAAGAGATCCTTGATGTTATAAAGGCAGGTTTCGTCAGTTACATCATCAATACCCGTGCCATTCTTTCAGGCGTACATTATGAAGACGGAGTCGCAATACGACAGTGTGCCATTCAGAATGGTGTTACAATGTTCACATCATTAGATACCGTCAGGATCGTTCTCGACGTACTTGAAGAGATCATCCCCGAGATATCGACGATAAATGAAAGCGAAGCATAATGAGAGATTACGAACTGGAATTCCATGACAGAGTCGAATTCATCCGAAAACTCCTTGCCGATTCCGGATGCAAAGGCATAGTCTACGGAAACAGCGGTGGCAAAGATTCGTTATTAGTCGGAGCACTGTGCAAAGCGGCCTGTGATAACACCGTCGGCATAATCATGCCCTGTTCTGCGAAGAGGAATTTCAACGAAGACGCTGAAGATGCCTATGTCATCGGACGTCATTTCGGCATCGAGACCAGGTATATCGATCTCTCACCGATCTATAACGTAGAACTGGAAAAACTTGCAGAGATAACCGAACTCAACAAGATGGCGAAGATAAACCTGGCTTCACGCATAAGGATGATGACTCTTTATGCCGTAGCAGCCAGTGAAGGAAGACTTGTTGCCGGAACAGGTAACCGCAGTGAAGGTTATGTCGGATATTTCACTAAATGGGGCGACGGTGCTCATGACTTCAACCCCATCTCAGATCTGACAGTAACAGAGATCTATGAATTCCTGCACTATCTGGATGCACCTGAGTTCATCTTCACAAAAGCACCTTCCGCCGCACTCTTTGACGGACAGACAGATGAAGGTGAAATGGGATTTACTTATAAAGAGCTGGATCATTACATCTTGACCGGTGAGGCCGATGAAAGATTAAAGACGATCATCGACCGCATGCACAGATCAAGTGAGCATAAACGTAAGGATATAGCTCGCTTTAAAGATTAAAGTCCGTCTGAAAAATTAGTTCTGGCGCCCGACTCTGTTATTGGTAATCCATATTTTTCTTTAGCATCTTTAATCGACTTGATTAGAAATGCCATATTATGTCCCAAATTACGCATGGTCTGGAGCCCTTCAAGATCTTTTAAGACATCGTCTGCATTTCTTCCGTGTACCATGTTCCAGTAAGTACTTGTTGCAATAGCCATGCCGCATATAGATAGGTATTTATTAAGTACATCGAATGTAGCGGTATTGCCGCCTCTCCTGCAGCTGACAACTGCTGCGCCGACTTTCATCTGTTTATTGAAATGAGTGCTGAAGAACAATCTATCCAAAAAGGAGATGAGAGTTCCGTTTGGAGACGAATAATATACCGGACTCCCGATCAGAAGTCCGTCTGATTCTTCGAATTTGGGAGCGATCTCGTTGACGAGATCATCAAATACACACTTTCCTGTGGCTGTACATTTATAACATCCTATGCAGCCTCTTACGCTTTGAGAACCGATCTGTACAACTTCGGTATCGATATCTTCATCATTCAAGACTTTTATGACTTCATCGAGTGCAGTGGCAGTACAACCATGAGGATGAGGGCTTCCGTTCAATACTAAAACTTTCATATTCAACTCCTAAGTAAAAAAAATCCCAGCACTGCGGCTGGGATAATTGATCAGCTGATTTAATCTACTCTCTCGTCGCCGTAGAAGAAGAGAGCAATAGTTCCGGGTCCGGTATGGGAACCGATCAACATGCCGATAGGCTCAACGATCACCTTTCCGTCCAGATTGGGGAAAGCTTCCTCGATCATGGAAGCTAATTCTAATGCATCTTCAGGACAGTCGGAATGATTGATGATGCATTTTCCGGAATAACTGACACCGCCGTCAGCAAAAGTCTTCATCTTATTGAAGATCTCAAGTAATACCTTTTTGCGTCCGCGGTATTTTTCACGGATAACTAATTTACCGACATTGCTGACATTCATGAGAGGACATATCTGTAAAAGAGTGCCGAAGATCTGAGAAGTCTTAGAAATACGTCCGCCACGATAGAAGTGTGTAAGATCGAATGAATAGAACCAGTGATGGACCTTAAGACGGTTATTCTCGGCCCATTCGATCGCGTCTTCATAGGAACATCCGTCATCACGAAGCTGACAAACAGACATTACGAAGAGACCGTAACCACCACAGGCAGCCAAAGAATCGACGATATGAAGCTGCATGTCAGGATACTTTTCTAACAGTTGTTTTCGGGCAAGACAGGCACAGTTATAGGCGCCGGAGATACCGGATGAGAATGCCAGATGCAAGATCTTCTTGCCTTCTTTGACAAGCGGTTCGAAGAACTCGATATACTGGGCAACACTAGGCTGAGAAGTCGTTGGTAGTGTGCCCTTGCGTAACATGTCATAGAAGACTTTATAAGGAATGGTCTTGCCATGATCCTCCAGATAATCTCTTCCGTCGATCAGGACATGAAATGGCACTTCAGGAATGTTGTGCTTCTCGATCCAACCATCAGGAAGATCAGTAGGAGTACAGCAAGTCAGAATGAAATCACTCATTAGGAACACCTCAAATCAATAGTAGTATCTAAATTGTAGACAAATGTTCTATATCGGACAAATCTATAAATAAAATTTAACCGACAAGATATAGTAAAACGTCAAAAAAAGAATATATAATATAGACAACTACTTTTTAGAAAAGGGGGACTACGCCAATGGGCTTGATTAAAGCTATTACTGGTTCAATCGGCGGTGCAATCTCTGATCAGTATCAGGAAGTATTCGAAGCTGACTCTATGTCTGACTCCACAGTCATGTGCACAGGTGTCAAAGTTCGAGCTAACAGCACACGAAACCAGAACAAGAACGGAACCGAGGATATCGTTTCCAATGGTTCAATCATCCATGTTTATCCCAATCAGTTTGCAATGCTGGTAGACGGCGGTAAAGTCGTCGACTATACCGGTGAACCTGGTTACTTCAAGGTAAACAATTCTTCTGCCCCTACCTTACTCAACGGTGAATTCTCAGCAACACTTAAAGAAACATTCTCCCGTATCAAGTACGGTGGTGTTCCTTCTGGGAAGCAGAAGGTTCTCTTCATCAATACCCAGGAAATCAAAGGTATCAAATTCGGTACCCGTAATCCCGTAAACTACTTCGATAACTTCTACAATGCGGAACTCTTCCTCAGAGCTCACGGCGATTACTCAATCAAGATCGTCGAACCTCTGCTCTTCTACTCTGAGGCAATTCCAAAGGATAAGGCTTCTGTCGATATCGCTGATATCAATGCACAGTACCTTTCCGAATTCTTAAGCGCTCTTCAGTCTGCCATCAACCAGATGTCCATCGATGGCATCCGAATCTCACATGTTCCTTCTAAGGGACGAGAACTCAGCCAGTACATGGCCACCACTCTCGATGAGGAATGGCGAGCAAAGCGTGGTATGGAAGTAATGAGCGTTGGTATCGCCAGCCTCACCTACGACGAAGAATCCACCAAACTCATCAACATGCGCAACCAGGGTGCCATGCTCGGCGATCCTACCGTCCGAGAAGGTTACGTCCAGGGTTCCATCGCCCGTGGTATGGAAGCCGCTGGTTCCAACTCTGCAGGCGCTGGTGCTGCATTCATGGGTATGGGCTTCGGTATGAACGCCGCTGGCGGTTTCATGGGCTCAGCTTCCAACAACAATATGCAGCAGTACAAGATGCAGCAGGAACAGGCCGCTGCAGCTCAGCAGGCTCAGGCAGCCGGTGGATATGCCGCCGCTCCCGCTGACGGCTGGAAGTGTGAATGCGGTACTGTCAATACCGGCAAGTTCTGCGGCAATTGCGGTAAAGGTAAACCCGCCCCCGCAGCAGCCGATGGCTGGAAATGTGAATGCGGTGCTGTAAACACTGGTAAATTCTGTGGCGATTGCGGTAAAGCAAAGCCTGCAGGCACTCCTAAGTGCCCTGAATGCGGTCAGGAATATCCTGATGGCGCACCTAAGTTCTGCGGCAACTGCGGACACAAGTTCTAATCTTTAAACTCAGTTGACAAAAAAAGCCGGTCTCAAATTAATGAGACCGGCTTTTTTTCAAATTAACTAATGAATGCTCTAAGTGAAGAGATGTATTCTTTATCAAGACCATGGAATTCTGCAGCATCAATGACTTTATTCATATATTCATCATGTGATTTAAGCTTACCATTGAACCTTTCTCTGTTAGATATATAAACTAACATTTCTTTTGTATCGCCTTCCATGGTAACTGGTAGGTATTCTTTAGAATAACAGTCAATTTCAACACCTTCGTATCTATCGAGAGCTTCTACATCGCTATTAAATACTTTCCAAATAATTCCTTGAACAGAACTCCCAGGCAATGGTCGAATCGTAGCATATCCTTTCGAATCAAGATCGAAACAATAATCTTTAAGGACACCAACACCTTTAAGCACAGCATTAGGACACCTATGAGACATTTGATTGACATCCATATTTGATCCGTATGCAAAGTAATCCTCAGTGAATTGTTCTGCAAACTCGTTAGCAAAATCAGTCATTGTTTTTATTAAAGAGTTAAGATCATTTTGATTACAAACGGCAAG
>JAEEOC010000068.1 GCA_016284035.1 Dehalococcoidales bacterium | reverse complement strand
GAAGACCTGTTCATCGGCGATACGAGAAGGTATCTGGAGAATAACGGTTTTGATGAGATCGAGATCACTGATCTGACGGAGCAGATCCGACCCAGCCTGGCACGTCATGAATGGCTGTTTTCAAAATGGTTCAGACATCCCGATATCATGCATTTCTTCCGTCGCTTCATCAACGAAAATGCCAATCAGAACAGTATCGCCGGCTGGATGATGAATCTGGCCTTCGACGGAAAGAGGCTCCTTCAATATGACCGTGTGACGGCAATTAAAAAATAATGGCATAAAATAAACTGTAAAATCGAGAAAACGGGATAAAGTATAAGTGAATTTTATGTCTAAACATCTTGTATTTCTTTAGTTCATTTTTCTATAATGAGATAAAAGAAAATTGGACTGTATTAAGCCAATTTAATTTAAATTCGGAAGGAGTTTCTAAATGGGCAAGTTTGTATTCTCTCAGGCAAAGAATGGTTTCAAATTCAATTTGAAGGCCGCCAACGGCGAAGTCATCGCCACCAGCGAAATCTACACCACTGAAGCAGCCTGCGCCAACGGTATCGAATCCGTCAAGAAGAACTGCGTCGGCGACATCGAAGATCAGACCGTAGCAGAAGTCGTTGCAGTCAAACATCCTAAATTCGAACTCTACAATGACAAGGCCGGCGAATTCAGATTCCGACTGAAGGCATCCAATGGTGAAATCATCGCAGTCAGCGAAGGCTACACCACCAAAGCAGCCGCCCTCAATGGTATCGCCAGCGTCAAGAAGAACGCTCCTGATGCCGAAGTCGTCAAAGATTTCTAATCCAGAAACAATAACTGTAAGAATAAAAAAGGCCCTGATTTCAGGGCCTTTTTTTATGGTCTTTTTTTTTTAGGACAGCAGCACGCTGTCAGTCTCTTCCTCGACACCTGCTTTCGCCGAGAACTTATCCAAAAGATTCTTGACCGTAAGGTTCTTCTTCTCATCCCCTGCGATATCGAGGATGATACGGCCCTGATGCATCATGATAAGACGGTTGCCGATAGCAATGGCATCTTTCATGTTATGAGTGATCATAAGGGTCGTGAGATTGTTTTCAGTCACGATCTGATCGGACAGTTCCAATACCTTGGCTGCTGTCGCGGGATCGAGTGCGGCTGTATGTTCATCCAAGAGCAGGAGCTTAGGCTGTTTGAGAGAAGCCATGAGCAAGGTCACCGCCTGACGCTGACCGCCGGAAAGGAGACCTACTTTGGTCGTCATACGGTCTTCGAGACCAAGACCGAGTGTCGCAAGCTTCTCACGGAAGAGTTCTCTCTCCTCTTTCTTGATGCCCCATTTGAGTCCCCTGCTCTGTCCTCGTCTGAGTGCAAGAGCAAGATTCTCTTCGAGCCACATGTCGGGTGCAGTTCCCAGCATAGGATCCTGGAAGACACGTCCGATGAGCGGAGCACGTTTGAAATCAGGAAGCGCGGTCACATCGACATCATCGATGACGATCCTGCCGGAATCCACCGGCCAGGTGCCGGCGATTGCATTCAAAAGTGTGGATTTTCCTGCGCCGTTGCCGCCGATGACGGTAACGAAATCACCGGGATTAAGATGAAGCGACAGATCGATGACGGCCTTCTTCTCATTGATAGTGCCGGCATTGAAAGTCTTGGAGATATGCTGTACGTCTAACATCAGTCTTTACCTCCTTCTTTCTTAGCCATATTACCGGCATGTCTGAAAGAACTCTTGCTCATCTTCCTGATGTAAGGAACGCCCAGGAAGACGGCAACGACGATAGCTGTAAGGAGCTTCATGTCGTTTGCAGGGAATTTGAGCCACAGGACAAACACATAGACCAGATAGTAGATAACACCGCCTAAAATGGCGAATAAGAGCCTGAAGAAATAATTCATGCGCTTACCTAAGATCAGTTCACCGATCACTTCACCGATGATGACAGCGGCAAGACCGATGACGATGGCGCCTCGGCCCATATTCACATCTGCGAAGCCCTGATACTGGGCCAGCATGCCGCCGGAGAGGGCGACGATACCATTGGAAAGAGCCAGTCCGATGACTTTCATGCGGTCGGTATTGATGCCGAGAGCGCGGCTCATGGCACCATTGTTGCCGGTGGCACGGAAAGCACAGCCGTGTTCAGTGCCGAGATAGCAGTAAGACAAAGCTACAAGCACCAGACAGCAGAAAGCAGTGACGATGATGGTCCTGCCCAGGTGATCGATGTTGGAAGTAAAGATGAGGTTTATCTTTCCGACATTGATAGCCTGATTGGCTTTTCCCATGATATTCAGGTTGATGGAATACAGTGAGATCTGGGTCAGGATACCGGCAAGGATCGCCGGGATACCGAGCTTAGTGTGCAGGAGACCGGTGATGTAACCGGCGATCATACCTGCAATGAAAGCAATGATGAGGGTCAGGAGCGGATCCCATCCCGCAAGTATCAGCATGATGCTGACAGCGCCGCCGGTCGCAAATGAACCGTCGACGCTGAGATCAGCGATATCAAGGATGCGGAATGTGAAATACACACCCAACGCCATGATGCCCCAGATGAGGCCCTGCGCGATGCCGCCGGGGCATGCGCGCAAAAGAGCCATCGGATCAAGAGATGCAAAGTAAGCGAGCATAAACAATAATCCTTAAATCAATTATGCGCCGATCTTCTTGTAGCCATCAGGCATATCGAAGCCGATCTCGGCTGCATAGTCTGCATTATATTCCTTTACAGGGTCGCTCGCATAGGCAATAGCCATAGTCGAGACGTCAGCACCGTCGCGGAGGATCTTGACAGCCTGTTCGCCGCAGACATGACCGATGTCATAGTAGTTGATGGAAACAGTGGCAAGAGCACCGTTGGCACACATATTTTCCTCGCCGGCGATGATTGGCATCTTGGCAGGAGCACAGACATTGTGGATGATGGTCATGTTGGAAGCAGCCTGGTTGTCAGTGGGGATATAGAGAGCATCGCAGTTCTGGATAGCAGTGGTTACGACGGTCTGGATATCGTTGGAATCAGAGAAAGTGAAGACGTTGCACTTTACATTGGGAGCCTTTTCTTTCATAGCAGCAACGAAATCGTTGGACTGTACGACGGAATTTGCTTCAGCTGAGCAGTAAAGGATGGAAACGTTCTTGGCGTTGGGGACGAGCTCGAGGACGAGATCAGCATAGAGGACGCCGGGGACGCCATCAGAAGAACCGGCAACATTGATACCGGTGCCCTTGGCAGGATCGAAAGTCATGCTGAGAGCGGTTTCATAGTCAGTGACGGAAGTGCCAAGGATGGGGATCTTGGTGGTTGCAGCTACGGCAGCCTGCAGAGCCGGAGTGGCGTTAGCCATGATGAGATCGACTTTGTTGGCGACGAAACCGGTGACGATGGTGGAACAGACGGTGGAATCGCCCTGGGCGTTCTGTTCGTCGAAGGTGACTTTGTCACCGAGTGCTTAAGTCAGAGCATCTCGGAAACCCTTGGTGGCGGCATCGAGAGCATCGTGCTGGACGAGCTGGCAGATACCGACCTTGTAGACATCTTTCTTGTCGTTGCCACCGCAGGCAACGAGGCATGAGCACATGATGACGAGTGCCAATGCCATTGATAAGATCTTTTTCATTCGTTTCTCCATTTTCTTTTTTTTGTTTATTCAAGTTTCGCAATCTCAGAAATATACAGGTACTAAAAAGGCCTCTCCCATTTTGGTCGAGGCCTTCATCATACTTGATAATCTCAGCGGGTCACGATCTTTTTGGGCATACGACAGAATTGCGGCTAAACCAATAGCCGTAGGTAAAGACGAAGTAGTTGCCGTATAACTTAGTCATTATATCCTATCGCAGACCTTTCCGCTTGAATGGGCAAAAATATATCACGTCAATAATACAGTGTCAAACAAAAAAAAAGTCGTTCAAAGATAAGGCTATGGAGTTTAATGCTTTTTATGTGCTATGGCACACGTATTGCACTTGCTTTTCACGTTATAATAAGCAATAATGATGGGAGTTCGGATATCAGGAGGAAGAAATGGCAACCATAGTAAATGAAATGACCAATTTCACTTTTAAGATAGATAAAACTACACGCGAAAAATACAGTGCTCTTTGTGATGAATTCGGACTATCGATGTCAGCCGCCACCCTCGCATTGATCAGGCAGGCAATCCGGTCACAAAGCATGTCTTTTGACATGAGAGATGAAAACGGATTTACGGCAGAAGAGGTAGCGGAACTCAAACGTAGAATATCTGAAGTTGAGAAAGGCAATGTCGTAAAGCGTTCCCTCAAAGAGGTGTAACGAATGAGAGATCTTCTTTGGGACAAAGATGCCTGGGAAGAGTACGAAAGCATCCAGGACAATGTTCGAATTCTCAAGAGAGTGAACAAACTACTCAAGGATATCCTTCGTAACGGATATAACGCCACCTACGGCAAGATTGAAATGCTTACTGGTGATCTTCAGGGATATGCTAGCGTAAGAATTGATTCAAAAAACCGAATAGTATTCAGAGCTGATCAGAATACTGTGATGGTCATCCAATGCGGTGGGCACTATTCCGACAAATAATTAGACCATGTCTTCAGGTCTGACAACTTCATCGAACTTTTCGGCAGTCATGAATCCAAGTTCAACACAGGCATCCTTCAGTGAGATGCCTTTTTCATACGCCAATTTGGCTGTTTTTGCGGCATTCTCATAACCGATATGGGGATTGAGTACGGTAACGAGCATGAGGGACTCGTTCAGATACTCGCGCATCTTCTTCTCATTGGGGACGATGCCTGCAACGCAGTTCTTGTTGAAAGACTCGATGGATTCGCTGAGTAGCCTCACAGACTGCAGGAAATCGTAAGCGATCACAGGTTTGAAGACATTGAGTTCAAAATTGCCCTGAGAAGCAGCGATACTGATAGCCGCATCATTGGCCATCACCTGCACTGCGACCATCGTGACCTGCTCACACTGAGTAGGATTGACCTTACCCGGCATGATGGACGAACCGGGCTCATTGGCGGGAATGGTGATCTCCCCTAACCCGTCACGAGGGCCTGAAGCCAGCCAGCGGATGTCATTAGCGATCTTCATCATATCGCAGGCGATGGCTTTCACTGCTCCGTGGACAGCCACGAATTCATCATGGGATGTCAGGGCATGATATTTATTGGGAGAAGCCATAAAAGTCTTTCTGGTAAATTCTGAAAGGGATGCACAGACCTCCCTGTCAAAACCTTTGGGAGCATTGAGACCGGTACCGACAGCCGTACCGCCGATAGCCAGTTCTTTCAGTTTGGGAAGTACAGACAAAAGCATTGCCTTGTCCTGTTCGAGACTGGTCCTCCATCCGGATATCTCCTGGGAGAAAGTGATAGGCACGGCATCCTGGAGATGAGTGCGGCCTGATTTGATCATATCTTTGTTTTCCGCTTCCAGTTTAACGAACGTAGCAATAAGCGAATCCAAGGCCGGGATAAGTTTATCTTCGACAAGAAGGACGGAGGCAACATTCATAGCTGTCGGGAAAGTATCATTGGATGACTGTGACATATTCACATCGTCATTGGGATGCAGGATCTTCTCGCCAACGATCTCGTTTCCGCGGTTGGCGATGACTTCATTGGCATTCATATTGGACTGAGTGCCGGAACCGGTCTGCCAGACGACGAGAGGAAAATGATCATCGAGTTTGCCGGAGATCACTTCGTCGGATGCCTTGCAGATAGCCATCATCTTACGCCAAGTCATCTTATCAGGGACAAGCGTCTGATTGGCGATCGCAGCGGCCTTTTTCAGAAGACCGAAAGCATGGATGATCTCCTTAGGCATGGTCTCGATACCGACGCCGATCTGAAAATTCTCGACTGATCTTTGTGTCTGTGCTCCCCAGTATCTGTCTGAAGGAACTTTTACAGTTCCCATAGAATCATGTTCTTCTCTGTATTCCATATCATTCACCTTCCCTGATAACTAGATGCGGGCAGCACCCGTCTTCCTTGCGGCATCCGCAACAGCTTCGGCAACAGCTTTAGCTACCCGCGGATCGAAGGGACTGGGGATAATATATTCACTGGACAGGTCTTTTTCATCGACGAGACCGGCAAGCGCCTTGGCAGCAGCCATCTTCATGTCTTCGTTTATCTCTTTGGCCCTGACATCGAAAGTTCCGCGGAAGATGCCGGGAAATGCCAGGACATTGTTGATCTGATTGGGATAATCGCTCCTGCCGGAAGCCACGATCTTAGCGCCCGCTTCTTTAGCATCTTCAGGAAAGATCTCAGGAGTGGGATTGGCACAGGCGAAAACAATCGCGTCTCTATTCATGGATGCGACCATCTCTTTAGATACGATCTTAGGAGCGGAAGTGCCGATAAAGATGTCCGCACCTTTGAGTACATCGGCAAGAAATCCCTTTTCATGATTGGGATTTGTTATATGAGCCATCTCTTCCTGTGCCCAGTTCATGCCTTCGGCACCGGGATAGATAGCGCCAAACTTGTCGCACATAACGATATTCTTAAAACCATAAGAAAGAAGCAGTTTGACGATGGCGCATCCGGCCGCCCCTGCTCCGCAGTGGACGATCTTAACTTCTTCTTTTTTCTTTCCTACGACTTTGAGTGCATTGATGAGACCGGCCAGGACGATCACGGCAGTGCCGTGCTGGTCATCGTGAAATACTGGGATGTCGCATCTCTCTTTGAGCTTTCTCTCGATCTCAAAACAGCGGGGAGCCGAGATGTCTTCGAGGTTGATGCCTCCGAAGGAACCGGAGATGCGGTAGACAGTATCGACGAACTCATCGACATCCTGAGTATTCACACAGAGAGGAAAAGCATCTACTCCGCCGAACTTCTTGAATAAGACACACTTGCCTTCCATGACCGGCATGCCGGCTTCAGGACCGATGTTCCCCAGTCCCAACACAGCGGAGCCGTCAGTGATGACGGCACAGAGATTATGACGCAGGGTATAAAGATAGCTTTTATCGATATCTTTCTGGATCTCGAGACAGGGC
>JAEEOC010000001.1 GCA_016284035.1 Dehalococcoidales bacterium | reverse complement strand
CTGGGGACGGAAATGCTTGTTTATGACGTCCTGATACTTTTTCGTGACCAATGTGTTGGCTTTCCACTCTTTGGTCGCCCAGCGGCAGAGACCCTCCAGATCGTGGAATAAGACGACCTTGGAGTATCCCTTGTCTATCGCATACCTGACGGCATGCAGCGCCCCCAGTATCTCCCCGCCGATGTTCCTCGAATCCAGATATCTCTCATCATCAGAGCATCCGGAAAGCTCAGTAGTAGAACCGTCCTTATTGATGATCACGACACCGTAGGAGAACTTCTTTACCGAATCGTCATAGCTGCCGTCGCAGTAGGCGACGAGATAACCGTCGGCAAGATACTTCTCATGGGGAAGTTTAGCCTCTGTTCCGTTGAGATAGGCGAGTGCTTCAGTTTCGGTGGAAAAACTCTTGTATTCGGCTCCTGTGAAGCCTGACACCTGCTCGGAGCATTCTTCCCATGTCCGGAAGATGCCGCATTTCTTACCGTTTCTGACTGCGTAGAATTTCTGTTTCACGATCGAAGACTTATCTGTACTGTTTGTCGATCAGGGCCTTGACGGTGAGCTCGAAAGCTTCGAGATCGGTATCTTTAAGAGCGGATGAATACAGCGAATAGCGGTCGAAGGCTCTGCGCCATGTGGCACAGAGACCGGCGCCTTTTCCGCCGCCGTACCATACTGTCACTTCACAGCCGTCATAAGAGAATTTGTCAGTCTTGGGGAATTCATAATAGACACCGGCCATGGACTGGGGATCATTGAGGTCCTTCCTGGTGCCGCGGAAAGAATACTTGTCTCCGCCGATCTGGAACTGGACTTCTCCCAGACTGGTGCCGGTGATGATGAAATACTTTACGTTCTTGGCGCCGTTAAGGAGCGGCAGATCGATCTCGTATTTTGCCTTGAGTTCGGCATAGGATGATTCGACCATGGGATTCGGGATGAATGTAGTTCCGGTCGCTGTACCGGTCTTGTCGTTACCGCCGCATGAACACATAAGCGCCCCCAGCATAGTTATAGTCAATATCGTAAGAAGCATCTTTTTCATAATTAAAAATCCTCGTACTTGCCGACCATTTTGGCATATTTAGTCTGTATTGTCACATCGATGCTGCGGGACATACGTAGTGCGTTCATGGTCCTGAGCATGTTCCTCGTATTCACTATGGCCTGTCCGGCACCCTGTAATGTCATGTCGCCGTAGGTCCTGCATACCGATTCGAGACCGTCGGGGATGATGCCGGTATCCAGGAGGCTCTCGATGCTGTAGGTCGTTCCGAATCCGCCGCAGATCTGGACCGAGGCGATGTCTTTCAAAGACAGGCCGTAGATCTCGGTGAGAGTGTCGATGGCGGCTCTGATCTTGGCACGCGATATCCTGAAACGCTGGATGTCATCGGTCGAGATATAAAGATCGTCCGGAAGACGGAAGAATGAATACTCGTTGACGAGATTGCCCTTCTTGTCGAGCATCTTGTTCTTAAGGAGATATGCGACAGTGTCGACCAGGGCGGAACCTGTGAGACCGGTGGACGGATCGCCGTAGATGGTGTCCAGCTGGGGACTTGCCAGGAACCTCACATGAGATACGGCGCCTCCGGTGTAGGGGGCCCCGCATTCGAGTCCGCTCCCTCCGAAGACGGCGGCATCATCGATCTTGGTGAAAGTCGCCAGATCGTTATAGATGAGACCGACGGAACATTCGCTCTCCAGGATTATCTGGATCACGGGATCCGTAGTGGAATTGAAGAGGTGTAATGAGCCGCTGACGCAGCTGATGATTCCGGATGAACAGATGTCATCGATTGCCGGGATGATATAGAGCTCGGTGTCTTTACCGAGGTCGAGTCCGAGTTTGATGGCCGGAGCATGATTGCAGATGCGGTCGCCCCGTGCGACATTGGACAGGAGCATGCTGTTGTTGCCCAGGAAGTGACGCATGAGCGGAGTATATCCTACGAGAGAAGCTCTCACGATGCGTTCTTTTCCGATATCATGCAGCTCCAGTAATTCTTTGGCCAGTTTATTGAGACCGATGACGAGGACGTCCCAGAGTTCGGCGGCTCCGCCGTTCCTGGCATACTCGATGCGGTCGGCGACGGTATGTCCGTACTCATACTGGGGATTGAGGCAGGATACAGCGCCCAGCTGGGATTCGCTCTCCACGTCGAAGAGCGCGGCTCTGAGCGTGCAGATGCCGATCTCGAAAGCGATGCAGAGTCTGTCGCCCATCACGGCATTCTTGCGGTGACGTCTTACTTCGGTATAGGCCGGTTCGTTTATCTTAAGCTCGTTTCCGAGGATATCGAATACACGGTTCTCGTTGGGTTTCCACAGCCTGACATGGGGGAGCCTGACTTCCATGTTGTCTTCGATCGTGACCTGACAGGCAAGCCGGGTGTCGGGAGAACATCCTGCCAAGACTTCGAGCTCGCCTTTGGTGGGAAGCGATGCTCCGCCGTAGACTTCGACCTTGCAGTTCTCATGAGCATCGATGATGCTCTGATTGTACTTGGGTGGACGCATGCGGTCGATCTCGACGTTGTGATAGCAGTGGGTCTCGATGGTGGTGTGGCCGTCAAGGACTGAGGCCAGTTTCGTTCCTGAAGAAACAGCATACTCCTCTATTGCGCCGTCTGCATATCTGACTGTGACCTGGCACAACTTCTTTTCCGGAGTCTCTTTTTTGTCGCGCTGCCAGAACATGGTAACAAGTATTTTACCATAGAAAATAAGGGTTTTTTATGATTATTTTGTGGATCAGGAGTCCTTTTTGATGCGGTCTTTATAGATGCAGTAAACGATGCCAATGATGATCATTCATCTCTGAATGCTTTCTTTGCGCCGTAATCGGCCTGGTCGTCGGTGAATCTTTTGTACTTAAGATATTCGACGAGCCTTTCTTGTGAAACAGGAACGTATTTTAAGTAGGTCTTGCCACAGATATATGCCTGCTCGTACCAGTCGGCATTCAGATGTTCTACAGCAAATTCTGCGTCTTCAGGGGGGTATTTACTATACGTCTCCAGATGTTCGATCATCTCATTACGTGAGTAGATCCCAATTTTCAATAATTCCTTGGCTAAAAGATATGCACTCCGCTGGGATTTCGTGAATCCATTCGTTTCTTCGGAATAATCCTTGTCATCATCTATGACATTATCGGGAGTATAGTCAGATCCGCAGTACTGGCATACTACTTTGCCGTCTTTATGCATGAATTTATTGCTTCCGCATTGTGTGCAGATCCTGGTCTTTTCGGTATCGCGCTTTCCGGAGATGCTGGATTCGATGCTCGGAGGTTCAGGCAGGTCAGTTTCATCTTCTTCATCATCATAATCATCATCGGACTCGTCGTCGTCTAACTCATCGTCGTCTTCTAACTCATCGTCATCATCGAATTCATCATCAGATTCGGTATCAGGTATGTCGTTGGGGATGTCCGTGATCGTATAGTCTTTTGTGATGATCACTCCCGGATCGTTCTTTCGCTTCTTCTTCCTTATCAAGCCGAATATGACTCTCACGGCTACGGTGATCGCGAAAGTGATGATGATGAGGCTGGCAGCATCCAGATCAGTGGCGCAGATGAGTATCACACCGGTGATGACAAACGCCACCACCGATACCAAACAACCCTGACATCCATCTAGTTCTTTAT
>JAEEOC010000067.1 GCA_016284035.1 Dehalococcoidales bacterium | reverse complement strand
GTGTGTTAGTGAATGATCTGACTGGAGGAGTGATCACTGTTTGTCCAGGAATGATATTACTGGTCGGTACAGCTTCCTGAGGACCGTTGACTGTCCTCGCAGATGATAATCGGTTATACCAGTCTGTCAGTCTTCGCTGAACATCTGAATCTGACAGGGTCGTCCAATGTTTGTAGGCTGCTGCTACGTAATACTTTCCGGGTCTTGGCTGTGCGCCCAGTACCAGTTTGACTCTTTCCTGACGCATTAATGCGATAGCTTCGCGGGATGCACTTGGGGCGGCCACGATGATCTCTTTAGGATTACGTTTGGACAGGGATCGGATAGCAGCCAGCATGGTGTATCCGGTGGCAAGCCCGTCATCGACTAGAATCACAGTTTTGCCCGCAAGCAGCGTGGGTGGTTTGTTGCCTTTATACAGTTTGGTGCGCTGAAGGATATCTGATCTGACTTTATTCACGACATAGTTGATGTCGTAATCTGTCATATTTAAGGCCTTTAGTATCGGTTCATTGAAAATGGGCTGTCCGTCATCGGCAACTGCCCCAAATCCGCCTTCTGGACGCAGTGGGATAGGGAGCTTTCTCGAAATGACGACATCTATGTCCGAGTGTAATGAGATAGCGATGGCTATAGCTAAAGGAACGCCGCCGTTAGGGATAGCAAGGATGGGTGCTCCGGAATATCGCAGAAGCTGCTGTGCAAGATATCTTCCGGCATCTGCACGGTCTTCGAATGGAGCAGTTTCAGCTAATTCAGGTGGTATCATTCGTCTTCCTTCTGCAATGCTTCCTGAATGATTTGGCTTCCGTATTCAAAGAGCTTTTTTCTGCGTTCATCTGTGTAATTCTGAGAGTTCTCGTTGAGATAAGTCTCCAGTATCTTTTCGGGAGTGGCGTTAGACTGAAAATTTACACGTACCTTGTTACGGGTCATCCTGCTTCGTTCTTTGATCAATTCGAAGTGATAGGCGAGTGAATCACAGTAGCTCTTTATTGCCTGGTCATCTAACAATTTCTCGATCTCATTGTCGATATTGATGGTGAGCCTGACGATATTGTCTTTTAGTTCATTTTCTCTTTTCTGAAGATGTGCCAGTACTGTTTGAGTCGGATTTAGATCATCTATATCTACGGAAATCTCTTTTTTGATGAATTTTCGTCCGTTGGATTGTATGAATCTGTATTCGACTTTATGTTCCGCTTTGTTTATATCTACTATGTAAAAGCCTTTATCCTGACCGGCATCTCCGAAATCGATACTTTCCAGGCTGCCTGGATATATTACAGGAGGATCAGATTCACGAAGTACCTGCATCCGGTGGATATGTCCAAGAGCCACATAATCAAACTCTGGTAATGCAATAGTGGAAATCTGTATCACTGGGTCTGAGCCTAATGTCAGCTTGTTTTCTTCTGTTCCGGTAGTTGAACCTGCTGCCCAAAGGTGTCCTGTGAAAATACACGGTAATGTAGTGTCGACTTTACTTGCCAGTTCGGCGGTACGTTTGCTTACGATTCTCGATATCTCTCCGTTGAGTTCCTCGATACTGAGATTCTTGTTGTCCTTGCGTGTCATGACATTGGCTCGCTGGATCCATGGCATTCCTACTACTTGCAGCGGACCACTCTTTGTATCCATGACGATAAGCTCGGCTTTGGTCATTACGTAAACATGGGGAATAGCCAATGTTTTGAAGATATCGCCGGAGGATGCTGATTTTGTGTTGTTGGAAAGGTCATGATTGCCCATGAGGAGATTCAAGGGGATACCTTTTTCGGTCAGTCTTTTTACTCTCTTAGCGAATTCACGCTGCTGAGTCATGGACGGATTTTGCTTCTTATATAGATCCCCGCTGAAGATAACCGCATCGACATCATTATCGATTGCAAAGTCCACTAAGTCGTCAAGACTCTTAAGGAAATCTTCCATACGACTAGGTAGGCCGCTCTCTGTTAGAGATTTCCCATAAGTCTCAACGCCCAGATGCAGATCGGCAAAGTGGACGATTCTCATTTATTCAGTTCTTCCTTAGAGCCCTAATTTAGCGTGAAGTGTAGCTTCCAGTTCTGTAATAGGGATTCGGACCTGTTCCATAGTGTCGCGGTCTCGAAGCGTGACCATCTTGTCTTCGATGGTGTCGAAATCGACTGTGACACAGAAAGGTGTGCCGACCTCATCCTGACGTCGGTAACGTCGGCCGATGCTCTGAGCATCATCATAGGTGGCAGAAAATACTTTTCGCAGCTTGGAGTAGATCTCTTTGGCGAGACTTCCAAGAGGTTCCTTCTTGCTGAGAGGAAGAACGGCGACCTTGAAAGGAGCCAGTTTAGGATGGAGCTTGAGAACTATTCGGAGATCATCCTTGTCGGGTTCTTCGGTATATGCTTCACAGAGGAAGGCGAGGACACCGCGGTCGACACCGGCTGAAGGTTCAATCACATAAGGAATGATAGTCTCTTTGCTTTCTTCATCGAAGACATTGAGAGCTTTGCCGCTGAATTTGGAATGCTGGGAAAGATCGAAGTTGCCGCGGTTGGCGATACCTTCCATCTCGCTCCAGCCCATGGGGAACAGATATTCGATATCTGAACAGCATTTTGCGTAATGAGCCAGGTCTTCTTTCGGATGTGCTCGGAATCGAAGATGTTCAGGATTCATTCCCAGACCGAGATACCAGTTCCATCTTTCGTCGAGCCAGTGCTGGAACCATTCCATATCGGTTCCGGGCTTGACGAAGAACTCCAGTTCCATCTGTTCGAATTCACGGCAGCGGAAGATGAAGTTGCCGGTAGTGATTTCGTTTCGGAATGATTTACCTTGCTGGGCGATACCGAACGGAAGTTTCTTATGTGTTGTATTGAGGACATTATCGAAGTTTACGAAGATGCCCTGAGCGGTCTCAGGTCGGAGATATGTTACTGAAGCACTGTCTTCGACAGGACCGATGAATGTTTTGAACATCAGGTTGAACTGACGGGGTTCAGAAAGCGGAGATCCGCAGGCAGGACATTTGGTGGGATCTTCAAGATCATCTGCTCGATAACGTCCATTGCAGTTCTTACATTCGACCAAAGGATCGGAGAAGCCGGAAACGTGGCCGCTGGCCTCCCATACTCGGGTGCTCATGAGGATGCTGGCATCGAGACCGACAACATCATCTCTTTCCTGTACGATGGCGCGCCACCATTCATTCTTGAGATTTCTCTTGAGTTCCACGCCGAGAGGTCCATAGTCCCAGCAGCTGCCGAGACCGCCATAGATCTCGCTGCTCTGGAAGATGAAACCTCGTCGTTTACAGAGTGATACGACTTTTTCCATTAATGATTTATCGTTAGTTGCGTCAGCCATCAGTTCTACTCCTTGAAAGAAACATTTTTAGTCTGGAAATAACCGCGTATGAATAAGATGATCAGTACAAAGAAACTGACCATGATAGTAATCAGACTGAAGTGGATGGGGAGCATGAGGATGTGTCCCATCGTTACATAGTATGCGGAATTGATGAAGATGAATGCCATGATGATCTGGGGTATAACAAAAAGGTTCGTGACGATGAAATGCATCATGTTGGCATTGAATACCATGGGACTGTTCTTTGTGATCCATGCAGATAGTTTTATCAGCATGATATTGGCGGCTACGTTCAGGAGGACGATAGCATACTGTACGCCCACCATGAGCAGGATGTATGAATAAGCAGCCATGGATTTCGTGACATTGCCGTCAGCATCAAATCTGAACGGGATCTTGTAATCAAACTTGGTGAAACAAAAGATAAGGACCACTGTCGAAATAAGTGCGATCGCAATGGGAAGGACGATGTTCTTGATACGGAAGTGAAGGACATTGCTGTCTTCAGGTTTCTTTTCAAGAATGAATACCAGAACTGCTGCCAGAAGGATAACCGCACTGATTATGGTGATAGCTAGCCACATATGTTTCGAGTACCTTTACGTTTCATTTATCAACGACTAATTGTACACGATTTGTGGGTCATTTATCATCTGTACAGCAATCAGCTTTCTTCTGTACGCTTGTCCCATGCTCTCTTTGCTTCAATAGAGAGGAGTTCATATTTCTCAGTCTTAAGTTCAGGATCTTCCTTGATGATCAGGTTTGCGGCATCCCTTGCAAGTTCGAGTATAGATGCGTCGGATAGCTTGGCCATCTTAAGATCGGGAAGACCCGACTGACGAGTTCCGAAGAATTCCCCAGGACCTCTGAGTTTCAGATCTTCGTCTGCTAATGTAAAACCATTGTGATTGCGTTCGAGGATATCGAGTCTTTGCTTTGCCACATCGGACGTATTATCTGCAACAAGGATACAGTAGCTCTGTGCCTTGCCTCGTCCGACTCGTCCGCGGAACTGATGAAGCTGTGATAAACCGAATCTGTCAGCGCTTTCTACCAGCATGACTGTTGAATTGGGAACATCGATGCCTACTTCGACTACTGAAGTGGACACCAGGATGTCCAGTTCATGATCTTTAAAGGCATGCATTACGGAATCTTTTTCTTTATTGCTCATTTTTCCATGAAGCAGTCCCAATCTGAATTCTTTGAAAACGACATTAGATAGGTATGTGAATTCTTCAGTTGCAGCCTTTGCTTCAATGGATTCTGATTCTTCTACGAGAGGACATATCACATATGCCTGATGCCCTTCGTTGACTTCTTTCCTTACGAAGTTATAAGCTCCGGCACGTTTATTGGCGCCGACCCATTTTGTCTTGATGATCTGACGTCCGGGCGGGAGCTGATCGATCACAGATATATCCAGATCTCCGAAGATGGTGAGGGCCAGGGTCCTGGGAATAGGGGTCGCGGTCATGACCAGCATATGCGGATTGAAGCCCTTCTGTCTTAAGGCAGAACGCTGTTCGACACCGAATCTGTGCTGTTCATCGATGATTGACAGACCTAGTTTTTTGAATTCCACATCCTGCTGGATGAGGGCATGGGTTCCGACGGCGATATCGATCTCTCCCAGTCTGAGTCCTTCTTTGATCTTTTTCTTTTCGGCTGTTGTCGTAGCACCTGTAAGGAGTGCCGCTACGATCTCCATGCCGTCTTTGAATATGAATTTCGTAATTGAGCCGTCTTCAAAAACATTAGTGCTTTGATTAGAAAGGATGTTCTTTATCGTGACCATGTGCTGCTGAGCAAGGATCTCGGTAGGTGCCATGAGTGCGCACTGTGTATCATTGGATACTGCATTCAGCATCGATGCAACAGCAACCACGGTCTTGCCTGATCCGACTTCACCCTGGAGGAGACGAGACATAGGGATTTCACGCTTCATATCGGAAAGAATCTCGTTTATCACGCGAGACTGTGCTTCAGTGAGAGTATACGGGAGGCTCTGCAGGAATAAGTCCATTACTTCCTTGGACGGTGTCATTGGAAGCCCTGGCTGTTCGGACTGCCAATTTCTCTTTCTGTTCAGTACTCCGATCTGGAGTATCAGGAGCTCATCAAA
Organism: Dehalococcoidales bacterium; assembly: GCA_016284035.1. Lineage (GTDB taxonomy): Bacteria > Chloroflexota > Dehalococcoidia > Dehalococcoidales > UBA1222 > UBA1222. The sequence continues at coordinate 8,891 of JAEEOC010000067.1, read as the reverse complement.
AGCCAGTCTGCGTCTGGCTGCTGTTTTATCTTCTTCGGAAGAAGGGTAGTGAGATGAAAGAACGGCATTGTACAGGTCCATGAGACCATAGCGTTTTCTCAAGTTCTCAGGCAGATATTCCTGGATGTTGCAAGAATAAGTATCGAGAGTATATTTGATGAGTTTTCGTACACTCCTCTGAGAGAGACCTTTGGTCAGAGAATAGACCGGCACGATGCGTCCGGCATGCATCAGTTCATTCTGGTCGATGATCTCCCAGTCGGGCGATTCGAATACCGGTTGTCCGTTGAATATCTTTACTCTTCCAGATAGTACTATCCTGTCACCGACGTTGAACTGTTTGGCAAGCCACGGATTATTGAACCACAGTGCTCTGATATTGCCGGTATTGTCTCCCAGAATCACTTCTGTTGACTTCTTACCGCCGGGAGTGACTACGCGGCTCTCCCAGACGCTTCCGATGATAGTCTGATCGAACCCTTCATGTATCGAGGAGATATTAGTAATCGTGGAATAGTCCAGATGTCTGAAGGGGAAGAAGTAGAGCATATCGCGGATAGTGAATATGCCCATCTTGTTGAACTTCGCCTTCATTGCATCGCTGATGCCTTTTATCAGCGTGATCTCTGCATCTAAGTTTATGTATTTATTGTATGTTGGCTGAGGTCTTGGTTCTGCTTTTGGTTTTTCTGGAGACTTTAGAGGAACAGGCTTTTTTGAATCAGAGGCCGGAACTGCATTTGCAGATATCGTTCTAAAGAACTTTACGGCTTTTTCAGCCCATTCTTTACGTTGTTCATTAGTTAGTGACGCGTATGAAAAATCAGCCGCCCAAAACGAATTTAAGACAGCCAAAAGCTTCTTGTCGGTGATCGCTGGTATGTTGTGGCTTCGCCATGGTTTTAGGAATTTGTCGAGGCCTCCCATGACTGCACGATCCGAGAAACCATTTCTGGCTTCCAGATTTAGGATCGTCTCAAGTTTTGAGGTATCTATATGACACCTCCCGGTTTATTCTATCGAAGCGATGTAGTGATAATTGGGCTGATTGCCGCCAACGACTTCGATACCGATCATAGGATACTGTCGCTCCAGTCGGTCATTGAGCTGCTGTGCGTGTTCAGCATCGATCTCCTGTCCGTAGTAGACAGTGATGATCTCGGCATCTTTTACATCGGCTTTTTCAATTGCAGCAATCAATGCATCATCAAGATCTTCCTGTGCAGTGACGATCTTGCCGTCCAAGATACCGATAGCCTGTTTCTTCTGGATGTCGATTCCGTCTACGGTTGTGGAGCGGACTGCTCGGGTGACCTCGATGGTCTTAACGTTGTTCATTGCTTCCTTCATGGTCTCGACATTGCTCTCTACATCGACTGAATAATCATATGATAGTAGTGCAGCGATACCTTGAGGGATGCTCTTAGTGGGGATGACATAGACTTTTTTATTGGATACCTCAGGTACTTTTTCGGCAGTGAGGATGATGTTCTTGTTGTTGGGGAGAATTATAACGTTGTCAGCTAAAAGTGCTTCAGTGGCGTTTAGAAGGTCTTTGGTGCTGGGGTTCATGGTCTGACCGCCTTCGACGACTGTGGATACGCCGAGACTCTGGAAGAGCTGGGACAGCCCTTCGCCGACGGAGACTGCCACGATGGATGTGGTGGCGGCAATAGGATCCTGTTCTTTCTTGTTCTTGATGAATTCAGAGTGCTGATCATCCATATTGCAGATCGACACATCAGAGATGATGCCGAGTTCTGTCATCATGGAGATGATCTCGCCGGGGTTCTGTGTATGGATATGCAGTCTTATGATGTTTTCATCGCCAACGAGAACGATAGATTTTCCCTTCTTGGCAAGCTGTTTTCGCAGTTTATCAGGATCAAGTCCTTCACCTCGGACCATTACATTGGTGCAATAACCGAACTTCTCTCCATCTTCGTGAGTGAGTTTAGCGAAGACTTCAGGATCGGCAGGGTTGGCCAGTGGCTTTTCGGTGTTAGGTGTGATGATTAGACCCTTCCTGTACTGCATGGCATCGGCTTCGCCTTTGAGATAGCGGAGCATACCATCTAAGATGATATAGATGCCTTGACCGCCTGAATCCACGACACCTGCTTCTCGGAGTGTAGCAAGCAGGTTAGGGGTATTGGCTACAGATTTGGCAGCCTGATTCACAACAGTTTCGAGAACGCTTACCATATCCTCTTTGGTTGCAGCGATTCCGTTAGCTGCTTCAGCTGATTCTCGAATAACAGTCAGGATCGTTCCTTCGACAGGATTGGCTACGCCGGCATAGGCTTTCTTGTAAGCTTCCGTAAGGGCAACTGCAAAATCTTTGCCATTGATATTTTCTTTGTCTTTCAACGCAATATTGATGCCGGCCCAGAACTGAGAAAGGATGACTCCGGAATTGCCGCGGGCACCCATAAGTGTGCCGTGTGCGATCTGTTTGGTGAGCTGTCCGATGGTAGGCTCTTCCATGGATGAGATTTCTTCCATAGCAGTTTTCATAGTCATGAGCATATTGGTGCCGGTATCACCATCGGGAACAGGGAAAACATTCAGAGAGTTTATATCTTCATGGGCATTGTCAAGCCAGGCAGTTGCAGTCGCGAACATTTCTCGGAACTGAGTTCCGCTGATCAAAGAAGAATTCATATAGCAATCTCCGTAATAACAGAGTATAATTCTGTTTTATTCTAGAAATGAATTTGCCATAAATAAAATATTTATGCTATCATTCCTATTCGTTTGGATTTAAGTCTAACATTATACGAGCAATTAGGTCAAAGGAGAATGGAATTATGAAATGTGAACTTTGTTTGAAATCTGGTCAGTACGGTCATAACGTCAGCCACTCAAAGCGACACACCGCACATCGATGGTTGCCTAACCTTCATGCTGTCAAAGTCGTCCGTGACGGCAAACCCAGCCATGCAATCTTATGCACTCGTTGCATGCGAACAATTCGCAAATATCAGGCAGTGTAGTTTCTTAGTTCACAGTTCTTCTTTATGAATATAGACCCGCAAGAGATTGCGGGTTTTTTATTGTCCTTTAATAAAAAGACCTGCATTATGCAGGCCTTTTATTCTCTGTTTAAGGAAATCAGAGTTTATTTTTTGTTTCTTCGGTAGGTTGGATCTTTGAACGTCCTGTCAATGATATCGAGCAGGGTAAAGTGGCCGAAGAAATTGACCAGTGTCTCCTGCATATATGCATAGAAGTCATGCATGTTGCAGGTTCCAACGGCATTACGGTTGCAGTAGTTGTCAGGTTCAAGACAACGATTGATGGCAATAGTTCCGTCCATTTTTTCGATGACATCTAAGATATAGATGCTGTCAGGAGCATCTTTGAGGGCATATCCGCCGGTGACGCCCATCTTCCTCTTGATGAATCCGGCTGCTTTGAGGTTGCGCAGGATTTTCTGTACGTGGCCTGGGGTGATAGCTACATCTTTGCTGAGACTTGCCGCACTGATATATCGGTCAGGATCGTAATCCGTTCCCAGTACCAACAGACATCTGATTGCGTAATCTGTTTCTAAGTTTAACTGCATAATTCACCTAAATATTACTTTTGCACTTTAGCATAGTATAAAGTAGAAATCGTAATATATCAAACGATATTTGTTTATTATTATTTTTCGTAACTTTTAACCCCCACGGGGGCTTGTTTAAGACTCTTTCTCGTGATATCGTCTCTTCCTATGACTGGAATCTCAGGCGTCAATCAACTTAAAAACAAGAACACTCTTATTATCTTTTGTTTAATAGGGATTGTTCTTCTGCTTGCTATTGTATGTATTTTTATTGGATCTTCCCATATGTCTTTTATAGACGGATTAAAAGCACTGATTAGACAAGGGGCAGAGAATAATATCCGTATTATTTGGAATATCCGTATTCCGCGTGTCATTGCTGCTGCTGTTGCCGGTGCCGGTCTTGCTGTTGCCGGTCTTATCATGCAGACAAATCTTAATAATTCTATGGCTTCTCCTTCGACTCTCGGTGTTTCCAATGCCGCAGTCTTTGGTGCCAATCTTTCCATCATCGCTTTTGCAGGCGGCTTTCTATCTACCGGAAACAATGTTTCCAATTACGCGACTGGTGCCAATCCGTATGCTACCTCTTTGATGGCTTTTATCTTTTCTGTTATTTCGATCCTCATAATCCTCGGTCTATGTAAGGTGAGATCTTTCCATCCTGGAGTAGTGGTATTAGCCGGTATTGCGCTTGGAGCAGTTTGGACTGCAGCCACTACGATATTGCAGTTCTATGCGACGGATGTGGGCCTTTCTGCAGCTGTTATCTGGAATTTTGGCGATCTGGGAAGGGCAACATATAAGACGGATCTAATCATGTCGATTGTGGTCGTTTTAAGCCTTGTCTTTTTTATGATCATGAGCTGGCGTTTCAATGCTCTTCTTTCTGGTGATGCTGCAGCAAAGAGTATGGGTATCGATGTCGAAAAGCTCAGATTCACATCAATGCTTCTTGCTTCCGTGATTACTGCAGTATGCGTATCATTTTTAGGTATCATTGGTTTCGTCGGTATTATCTGCCCGCATATTACTAAAAAGCTTCTGGGTCAGGATCATCGGTTCTCCATTCCAGCAACTGCACTTACCGGCTGCATCCTGTTACTTCTTGCTGATACTCTTTCCCGGAGCATCGGTAATGGCTCTGCGCTTCCTGTTGGTGCTATCACATCGTTACTCGGTGCACCGTTCTTCGTTGCAATCATCTTATCAAGGAGGGAACACGTCTGATGCTCAGTATCTCTGATGTTTCCTTCCGATATTCTAATCGCTACCCGATGGTACTTGATGGTATCAGTCTTGAACTTAATGATGGTGAGATTGGTGTAGTGCTCGGCCGTAATGGTTCCGGCAAGACCACACTTTTTAAAAACATAATCGGTATCGAGTCTCCAACTTCCGGGTCTATTACTTTCGATGGAGTAGATTTGTCTACGATTTCTAGGAGGGAAAGAGCCCAGAAGATAGCTTATGTTCCTCAGGATATTCGCTTTGGTTCGCTTACTGTCTATGACACTGTTTTGATGGGACGAGTTTCATACTTTGGATTCAAATCTGGTAAACATGATCAGGATGTCGTTGATGAGATCCTTTGCGAGATGGGTCTTGAATCTTTTGCTGCCCGTAATGTTCAGGAGCTTTCCGGTGGTGAGAGACAGAAGATCGCTATAGCCAGAGCTCTTGCTCAGGAACCAAGGATGATGATATTCGATGAACCTACAGGTAACCTTGATATCGCAAACGAACAACTCATCGTTGAAGAAGCGAAACGCGTTGCTCGTGAAAAAAATATCTCGATTTTAACATCTGTACATGATCTCAATTTGGCTATGGAATTGGGTGACAAATTCTACTTCATGAAGGGAGGGAGAATCGTATATTCCGGCAGGGATGAAATATTCACTGTTGAGAATATATCCGATATTTTTGACGCTCAGATACGCATCGTAGATATCGATGGCAAAAAAGTCATAATCAATTCTAAGGGAGATAAATAATTGAAGATCAAATCTTTTATAGCTGTTGTTTTGTCTTTGTTACTGCTTGTTACTTTGTGTGCATGTAATGGTTCTGGTAAGAAAACAGAATCTGAAATCACCATTACCGATATGATCGGCCGTGAAGTCAGTATCGTTCCCGGTTCATATCAGAGAGTCGTATGTATCGGAGCCGGTGCTCTGAGGATGTATTCATATATCGGCGATGTCTCATTGCTCTGCGGTGTCGAAGACATCGACAATCTTTCTTTGGACTCTCGACCTAAGATGTTCGATTCCGTCTCACGTCCTTATGTCCAGGCTTTTGGAGATAAATTGAAGACCCTTCCTTCTTGCGGTGTCGGCGGTCCCAATGCTCAGGCAGCTGAAGCTGAAAAGATACTTTCCTGTAATCCTGATATCGTCATATCTGAGTATGAAGATGTTCAGAAGGAAGATGCTCTCCAGGCACAGTTAGGCGTTCCTGTCATCACCTTGAAAGCAGGTCCAAACGGTGTGTTCGATGATAGTTTTGCTAAGACCATGACTATGCTTGGTCAGATCTTTAAGCAGGAAGCTAAGGCTAAGAAACTCAATGATTACGTAGCATCAGAACGTGCAGAGATAGAGAAGAGAACGAAGAATATCAGCGATGATGATAAACCTTCTGTTTATATCTGTGGTCTCGGCAACTGGGGCACCACCAATCATCTCATGACTGCACAGAACTACATCTCATTCACAGTAGCAAATGTAAAGAATGTCGTCACTGATCTTGCTACCGGTGGCATTCAGGCAATCGAAAAAGAAAAGTTTGTTGCTCTCGGTCCCGAAATGGACATCATCATTATGGATGCTGCTGCAGTCAAGAATATCAAGCCTTTATTCAAAGAGGATCCAACAATGTTCGATTCGTGCAATGCATGGAAGAACGGTGAAGTATATCTTGAGATGGCTTACAATGCCTATTACACTAACTATGAACTTGCATTGGTAAACACTTGGTTCATTGCCAAATCAGTTTATCCTGATAAGTTCAACGATATCGATATCAATAAGAAACTCAACGAAGTTACAAAAGCATTCTTGGGCAAGGAACTTGCCGATGCAGTAAATGCTGCTCCTTCCAGTTTCGGTGGTTATCAGAAGATCGATACCGCTACTTTCTTCAAATAAACGATTAGGGAATAAGTGATTATGATCAGGACTGAGGACGTAATAGAATTCTTTGACAGCAAAGCGGACGGGTGGGATTCAGGACTCATCCGGCATGAAGCGGAGATCGGCAAGATCCTCGATAATGCCTATATCAAAGAAGGTGTATCGGTCTTGGATGTTGCGACCGGTACCGGCGTCCTCATTCCTGATTATCTTAATCGTAAAGCTTCCTCGATAACCGCTATCGATATCTCGCCTGAAATGGTTAAGATAGCCAAAGATAAATTTGCTAAAAAAGGCGTAAAAGTGATTTGTGGTGATGCTTCTAGTTATGATTTTGCTCGTTTCTATGATCGTATTGTCGTCTTTAATGCATTTCCTCACTTTGCAGATCCATTTAAACTCATCAGGAAACTTAGTTCTATCTTGAAACCAGGCGGTTATCTGACTGTCGCTCATGATCTCAGCAAAAAAGCCTTGGATGATCATCATCATAGTGTTGCTGAGAGTGTTTCATCTCATCTTATGGAAGCTGATGATTTGGCTTCACTGTTCGATATATTTCTCACTGTCACCGCCGTTATCTCTGACGATTCGATGTATCAGGTCGTCGGACAGAAATAGCTATCGCAATACCGCATAGATTTATGAGAGAATAGGGGCATCTAATCCTTAAGGAGGAATGTTTTATGTTCTGTCCTAAGTGCGCCAGTCAGGTCTCTGAATCTGAATCCGTATGTCCCAGGTGCGGAGCACCGGTAGATCCCAGCGTCTATACTTACAAACGTCAGGAATCTTATCCTGATACGAGGTATAAACCGTCATCGGCACCTTATAAGTACGAACCGCCTTCCTCATCTTCTACATCATCTTCTTCTTATTCATCGAATTCATATTCCACTAAGGTCGACCGCAGCAGTTCCAATGTCCGTATCGCAGAAGACGTACCTTCTTCCGGTATGAATATCGCATTGGGTTATATCTTTGCTCCTATCGGTCTTATCGTGGCCATCGTTCAGTTGGTAATCGGAAAGACTCCTAATAAGACTACTTCGTTATTCAAGAGCATCGGCATTGCTGTCCTTGCAAGTGTGATAATGACTATCCTCTGGGTAGTGGCAACCGTTGTGATTGGTGTTTCGAAAATGTCCGGATGGGGTATCCTCGTCTTCCTTCTTCTTGGACTTGTTTCGCTGGCTCTTTTTATTGCCGGCATCATCATTATTTCCAAGATGACTAAAAAGGACATCATTAAAGCCCAGTCTGAACAGGGTGGAGTCCCTATAGGAAACTAAGAGTATTTTTCTCTGATAATGCATGTGAAAAGCTGGTGTTCAGTACTGAAACATCAGCTTTTTATGTTTATGTAATCGATGAGTTCCTGAGTGGCTTTTCTGGGCCCTTGGACATTTTTGACTCCAAGCTCCCTGATCTTCTTGATATCGATTAATCCTTTGCGGAAAGTCTTCTTTTTCTTAATCTTCATCAACTGTGTGATAGTCAGATCTTCATTCTTGAAATCAAAAGGAATATTTGTTTTAGTCACGACACATTCATATTTGATTGAGGAGACCGGTGCAGCAACGTAAAGATATACGATATCTCCGACTTTGACATTGCTGCTTTGCTTCCAGTCTATCTCATCATTTTTCTTGAAAGCTTTCTCGATATCGTAGTATTTGGGATTTGCAGGCACGACCCAATGATTACTTATGAGATGAGCAAAACCTTTGATTTCTGAATTGATCGCCATGTTCCTGCTCATATCAATGTAATCCATGATTTCTTCATCTGATATGGATTCATCGAGAGGTATTGTTATCCATGTCGTCTTTTTCATATGATAAGCGGGACGTATGCCCGGTCTTTGAAGCACTGTGTCGATCTCACTTGGGTATACTCTTAGATCTACTATGTCGATCTTTTCATCGCTCGATCCGCCCATCACGGACCGTTTCACATTCATGATCAGGGCATACCATTTTCGGTTGTCAGGATATCTGAACACGCCGCACTCTGGGAGTTTCTTGAAAGGATAGTCCGGCAATTCGGTATACCGTTTATGGATGAGTCCTGCCAGCCTGTTTGCCTGTGCTGATACGAATGGATTTTTTGTACAGCATTTCTCGGCTATGTCCCTGAGGATTGCTTTGTATTCTTCTCGTGCATTTCCGACGAATGCTCCTATGCTTCTCTCGATACGTATA
>JAEEOC010000066.1 GCA_016284035.1 Dehalococcoidales bacterium | reverse complement strand
GATCATTTTCGATATATCCGCCAGCAGTAGTGATAAAGGTAAGTTTCTTAGCTTTAACCAGTGAATGATACGATCCATCCTCACCGATGTCGAATGTGACACCCTGTGTGCAGACTCTCTCGATATAATCATGGAGCTTTGCAGGAATAGACAGGTTCCAGTAAGGAGCAGAAATCACGATCTCATCGGCTGCCGCAAACTGTTTAGCCTCATCGAAGAACGGATCATCGAAACAATGGTTCTTTACTGCATCGTTGTACATGCGGAGCGATTCAGGATCCAAGGGTGTCCCGTTCCATTTGCCGATATCGAATTCAACGATGTCTTCGGATACGGATTTCAGATATCTCTCGGCAAGCCTTGCCGTCCTGGATCCATCTCTGAAAGAAGAATTGATATACAGAATACTCATTGCAGGACCTCCTTGAATGGTCGGATAAAGGATATATTACACTCATATGAGTCTTTGGCCAAAACCAAGCATTTTCGCGTGTGCTATACTAGCAGGATACAGAGGTCAATATGGCTAGTAAAGAAGAACTCGGAAAAGCAATCGCCTACCTCCCGGCTAATCGTCAAGAGATCGTCTTCAAAGCTTACGATTATGCCGAGTTGCATCATGCCGGCCAATTGCGCAAATCCGGAGAACCTTTCTTCGAACATCCTTATCAGGTCTGTATGATCCTGACCGGGCTCCAGCTCGATGCCAATACCCTAGCAGCCGCTCTCCTTCATGATGTATGCGAAGACTGTGATGTTCCTGTCGCCACGATCGCACAGGAATTCAATAACGAAGTAGCAGCACTCGTTGACGGCGTAACCAAACTCGCCAATCTTTCCATGCCGACACTGGAAGAGAAAGCCGCCAGAAAACCTGGGACACGTGAGCATCAGGCCGAGAATCTAAGAAAGATGCTGGTGGCCATGGCTCAGGATATCCGAGTCGTCTTCATAAAGGTCGCTGACCGACTGCATAACATGGAAACACTGGGAGCCATGCCTCCTGAAAAACAGTTCGCTATCGCCCGTGAGACGATGGATATATATGCTCCCCTTGCCCACAGACTCGGTATGTGGGAAATCAAGTGGAGGCTCGAAGATCTCTCGTTCCATTACCTGGAACCGGAAAAGTATCAGAACGTCAAGAAACTCGTCTCATCCAAGAGAAATGAACGTGAGAAAATCATCGATGAGATGATGAGCGCACTCGAAAAGGAATTCGCAACTCTGGGGATCGATGCCGAAGTCACCGGCCGCCCCAAGCATCTATACAGCATCCAGGGCAAGATGGACCGTTATGCCAAACAGGGTCGCGCTTTCAACGAGATCTACGACCTTCTGGCCGTACGTGTCATCGTGAATTCGATCCAGGACTGCTACCATGCCATCGGTCTTGTGCACAGTCTTTGGCATCCCCTTCCGGGCACATTCGACGACTATATCGCTAACCCCAAACCAAACGGATACCAGTCTTTGCATACAGTAGTGCTCTTCAAGGGCTCTATCCCCATCGAGATCCAGATCAGGACCCACGAGATGCACAACATCGCAGAATATGGTGTCGCAGCTCACTGGCGCTATAAGGAAGGCAAGACCAACCAAATGGGCGATGAAGAACGTATCGGCTGGCTGAGACAGCTCCTTGAATGGCAGGGTGAGATGAGCGAAGCAGAAGACTTCGTAGACTCAGTCAAGACCGATATCTTCGAGGATCAGGTTTTCGTATTCACACCTAAAGGCGAGATCAAAGATCTGCCCAAAGGTTCTACCCCTATCGACTTTGCATACCGAGTCCATACAGAACTTGGCCACAAATGTATCGGCGCCAAGATCAACGGCAGGCTCGTAGCACTGGATTATCAGCTCAGGAACGGCGATGTGGTCGAGATCCTCACCAGCAAGAAGAACAAAGGTCCCAGCCGAGACTGGCTGAGCCCGACACTGGGATACGTCAAGACCAACAATGCGCGCAGTAAGATAAAAGCTTATTTCAAGCGTCAGGAACGCGTCGACAATATCGAGCGAGGACGCGAGATGCTGGAGAAGGAACTCAAGCACCTTGGCCTCCGTATGGATAATATCGACAAGATCATGGCTTTATTCAAATATGACAATCTCGAAGAGTTCGAGAACGCCATCGGCTGCGGTGACATTTCCGTCCAGTCCATCGCTATCCGCATGACAGCCGACCAGGAGCCGCCGAAGATGGCAGAGACCCATCCTTCTCTTGCCAAGCAGTCTTCAGTGTCTGTATTCGGCTCAGGCGGTCTCCTGACCAGTATCGCAGGATGCTGCAACCCCGTCCCCGGCGACCCCATCATCGGATACATCACCAGAAACCGCGGTGTCACAGTTCATCGTCAGGACTGCATCAATATCCTCAGGGAAGATGAAAAAGAACGATTGGTACAGGTCGTCTGGGGCAGCATGGACAGTCTTTATCCTGTCAGCATCAAGATCGAGACTTTCGACCGAGTCGGAATGCTCTCGGATATCACTGCGATCATGGCCGAAGACAAGATCAATATCACCAATTTCTCATCGAAACAGCAGAAAGACGGCACTTACGAGGTGATCGTGGATGCCGATATGACAGGTATCCCTCAGCTGAGCAGGATCATCACCCGTATCGAAGCGATCCAAGGCGTTATCAGCGTCGAGAGGATCGGCGTAAATTCCTAAAAGACGAACTTATATTTGTTCGTGATCATTTATTCTGAGATTTTGGAGTCAGGTCATAGACCCTGGGAGTCTTGCGTTTCTTTTCAGCGGCGATGATGCCTTCGATCTGAGCAACAGCAGCGTCGACGAGTCCGTTCTCGTTATAGATGATATGATCGAACATCGGCATAGTCTCACGCTCTTTATTGATGGTATCGACACGGGTCTTGAGTTCGTCTTCCGATTCTGTGCCGCGTTTTCGAAGTCTTTCGATTATCGTATCTACTTCTTTTGTGGTTATGAAGCAGAGGATGGCATCCGGAAGCTTTCCTTTGATGGTCATGGCACCCTGAACATCCACTTTGATGACAGTGTCCTTATGTGCCGCCAGTGCTTCCCGGACAGGCTGCTTGGGGACACCGTACCATTTATCGTAGACATTGGCATATTCCAAAAGTTCATCGTTCTCGATGAGCTTCTTGAAAGATTCTGTGGTCTCAAAGAAATATGTGATCTTATCGATCTCACCTTCACGCGGAGCACGGGTGGTAGCGGTAGTGATATGCACGAGCTCAGGATGACGCTCCTTGAGGAGCGTCAGGACAGTATCCTTACCGGCACCGGAATTGCCGGAGATAATCAAAACGATGGGTCTATTGTTCGTCTTCTTCGTTCTCATCAGTGATCTCATCTTTCGTCAAAGTGACAGGCTTACCGACCTGCAGACGGTTAGTCAAAGTTTCGATAGACAGCGCTGCCAGGACCACATGCCCGCTGTCGAGGAATATGACAGCTTTAGTACGACGGCCGTTGGTCATATCGATAAGCTTGTTCTCGTTCCTGGCATTGAGGATAGCTCTCTTCGTAGGAGATGACGCTGGAGCAGTAATGGCAATGATCCTGTTCATCGTCAGCATATTACCAAAACCAACATGGACCATATCACCAAGCATACCTGCACCTATCCTTACTTTTAGATAAAGATAATGGTATCACATTTGGAGAAATGGATGACGTTGAAAATGTCCTCTGAAAGTCAATTGGCATTTTTTGATTATTGTGATACGTTAAACTATATATATAAGGTATACGTACAAAAAAATACACTTGAGGTTACTGGAAAAATGCCTACTGCAGCAAAGAAAACAACGACAAAAAAAACGTCCCCCGCTACAAAAGCAAAGACTACTAAGAAAGCTGCAGCTGCCAGCAAAGAAAAATCGTATTTAAAAGTAACTGCTAAAGACAACCTGGTGATCGTAGAATCCCCGTCCAAAGCCAACACTCTCACCAGGATGCTTCCCAAAGGCTATGTCATCACTGCATCCAAAGGACATGTCCGCGATCTCCCCAAGAGCACCATGGGCGTGGATATCGAGAATTCATTTTCCCCTAAATATGTCGTACCCAAAGAGAAGACTGCAGACGTCAATATCCTCAAGAAAGCCGGACAGTCCGCCAAATGCATCTATCTCGCAACAGATCCTGACCGCGAAGGAGAAGCAATCGCCTGGCATCTGGCTGAGACCATCGGTGAAGATAAGACCTACAAACGCGTCGTGTTCCATGAGATCACCCAGGAAGCCATCGACGAAGCATTCAAGCATCCGCGAAAGATCGATATGAATCTGGTAGACGCCCAGCAGGCCCGACGTGTAGTCGACAGGCTCGTGGGCTATAACATCAGCCCGATCCTCTGGAGAAAGGTTCGAAGAGGTCTCTCAGCAGGCCGTGTACAGTCAGTGGCAGTACGTATCATCGTCGACCGTGAACGAGAGATACAGGCGTTCGTCCCTCAGGAATACTGGACAGTCAACTGCGACCTCAACAAGAAAGGATCCAAGACTACTTTCAAAGCTAATCTGATCGGTATCGGAACCAGCAAGAGGATCGAGATTAACAACAAACGGACCTGCAACAACATCATCAAAGATATGACCGATGCCAAATGCAAGGTCGCAATGATAACCAAGAAAAAGACCGTCAAGACCCCTAACCCGCCCTTCATCACGTCCACTCTCCAACAGGAAGCCTGGCGCCGTTTCAAGTTCTCCGGCAAACGTACCATGGCACTTGCTCAGCAGCTTTATGAAGGCATCAACATCGGTGCAAGCGGCAGCGTCGGTCTCATCACATATATGCGAACCGATTCCACCAACATCGCAGCCTCTGCAGTCGCTGAGACCCGTGAGCTTATCGGCGAGAAATACGGAAAGGATTTCCTCCCTTCCAAACCTCGCTCCTAGAACAAGAAAGTCAAAGGCGCCCAGGAAGCACATGAAGGTATCCGCCCCACCAGCATCAAGCGCGAACCTTCCATGATCAAAAGCTTCCTGACTCTCGATCAGTTCAAGCTGTATCAGCTGATCTGGCAGAGGATGGTAGCCAGTCAGATGGCCGATGCCATCTATGAGACCACCACTGTCGATATCCGCGCCAAAGGCGTGAAGGAATATTACAACCTGCGGGCAGCATCCGTGATCAGGACCTTCAATGGTTTCGCTGAACTATACGTCGAAAAGAAAGACGATGACGACAGCGACGATCAGACCAAGGCCCTGCCGGCATTGGTCAAAGGCGATGAACTGGACATCTCCAACATCCTGGGGACCCAGAACTTTACCAAAGCTCCTTCACGATATACCGAAGCTACTCTTATCAAGGCATTGGAACAGAACGGTATCGGACGACCTTCAACATATGCGACCATCATCTCCACCATCCAGGACCGCGAATATGTTGTCAAAGACGGCGGCGCATTCAAGCCCACCGATCTGGGGATCGCCGTCAACGATCTTCTGTCCGAGAACTTCTCTGATATCGTCGACATCAATTACACCGCCAACGTCGAAGAGAAGCTCGATGACATCGCCGAAGGCAAATCCGACTGGGAGACAGTCGTACAGGAATTCTACAATCCTCTGAAAGGTGATCTGGACAAAGCAGGCACTGTAGAAAAGGTCAAACTGCCCGACGAACCTCTCGGTGAGGACTGCCCCGTCTGCGGCAAGCCTATGATCATCAAGACAGGACGATTCGGAAAATTTGCAGCCTGTTCCGATTATCCCAACTGCAAACACACCCAGAACCTGGTCATCAAGACTGGCGTGAAGTGTCCTAACTGTCCGGAAAATGGTGAACTGATCGGAAGACGCAGCAAAGCCGGAAAACTGTTCTACGGCTGCTCCGCCTATCCTAAACATAACTTTGCAGTCTTCGGAAAACCGCTCCCCGAGCCCTGTCCTAAATGCGGCGGTCTTATGATCGCGATCGGACGGGCCAAGAGGTGTATCAACTGCAACCCGATGAAACCGTCAAAGGGAAAATAATCATCTATGTTCGACGCGGAATTCCAAAAATTCATCCACTACCTTGAAGCAGAGAAGAACGCATCGAAATACACCATAAGGAACTACACTTCAGACCTGGTGGGGAACGTCAAGGGACATCCCCACGGGCTCTTTCAGTTCCTCTCCATGCAGAAGATAACCAATCTCGAGGATGTCGACAGGAAAGTCATGCGTGACTATCTGGGATATCTGGTCGATGAAGGCATCGCCAAATCGAGCCTGGCCAGAAAAGTGTCGGCAGCCCGTACCTTCTTCAAGTTCCTGTCGCGTGAAAAGATCATCTCACACTACACCATCGACGGCACAGCGACTCCCAAAAAAGAGAAACACCTTCCCGATGTGCTCACCGAGGAAGAAGTTGCCAAGCTCTTATCATCTCCCGACAAGAGCACTCCTCAGGGAGAACGTGACGCCACGATACTGGAACTCCTATATGACACAGGATTACGTGTCAGCGAACTATCTAAACTCACAGTCAAGCAGATCGACCTGACTGAAAAGATCATAAAAGTACTCGGCAAAGGCAACAAGGAAAGGATCGTGCTCTTCGGAGACCGAGCCGCCACTGCCCTTGCCCGCTACATCGGTAACGGCCGCAACATACTGCTCAACGGACATATCAGCGGCATCCTCTTCATCTCAAATACAGGGAAACCTATCGGCGATAGGTATATCCAGGAGATGGTCAGGAAAGAAGCAAAGAAATGCGGTATCACTAAGAATGTCCATCCGCATACGCTACGGCATTCTTTTGCGACCCACATGCTGGACGGAGGAGCAGATCTCAGAGTCGTACAGGACCTTTTGGGCCATTCAAGTCTGTCGACTACTCAGATCTATACGCATATCTCCCAGGTCCATGCCCAGCAGGTCTACATGAAGACCCATCCCATGGCCAACCTAGATAAGGAAAACTACAATGAATGAGATATCTTTAGCCAAGATCAGAAAACACCTCAAAGAGAAGGATCTCGATGCCATTTTCATCACGAGCAACGAAAACCGACGATACCTCTCTGATTTCCGGGGATCCGACGGTTACCTCCTCATCGGTCAGGATTACCAGCTCCTGATCACAGATTCACGCTATACCGAACAGGCCAAGAACGAATCGCCTGCTTATGAGATCTTCGAACTGAAAGGCGCACTTGCCGGCTGGTTCCCCAAACTCATCGAAAGATTTGCGATAAAGAGACTGGGATTCGAACCAGGCTACATGACCTTCGCCTTTTATGACAGGCTCGCCGAATGCGCCGGATGCGAATTAGAGGCTCTCGGGAATTTCACAGACGTGCTTAGAAGCGTCAAAACGCCCGAAGAGGTCGAAAGCATACGAAAAGCAGTCAAGATATCAGACGATGCGATCTCTTTCGTTTCTGAGTCATTACATGAAGGCATCTCGGAAAAGCAGCTGGCGTGGGAGATCGAGAAGTTTATGAGAGAGCAAGGATCAGAGATCCTGCCATTCGATGTGATCGTGGCATCCGGCATGAATGCCGCACTTCCCCATCATATCCCCGGAGAAAAAACGATATATCAGCACGAACCGATCATCATCGATATCGGAGCACGCGTCGACGGATATGCATCAGACCTGACCAGGACGCTCTGTATCGGACAGCGTACACCGATGCTTGAAGAGATCTACCAGATAGTCCTGAATGCCCAGCTGACGGCAGAAAGAGATGCACGTTCCGGAATGACCGGCAACGACATCGATGCTCTGGCAAGAGACTATATAAGCAGATTCGGATACGGCAGCAATTTCGGTCATGCGCTGGGACACGGCATCGGACTCGTCTGTCATGAATACCCCAGAGTATCCAAGAACAGCGAAGACGTGATCGAAGAAGGAATGGTATTCACGATCGAACCCGGCATCTACCTTCCCAAATGGGGCGGTGTACGCATCGAGGACACTGTCGTATTCAAAAATGGTAAAATCGAAGTACTGAGCCAATCAGTAAAATAGTTTTATTAGGAGAAATCCTTCAGATATGAAAATGATAAAAGCGGACTTCCACGTCCATTCGAATTATTCCGGTGATTCCGTGAATACCTGTGAGATCATCATCGAACAGGCCAAAAAGAAAAACTTAGGATGCATCGCAGTCTGCGATCACGGAAATATAAACGGTTCTGTGGCCCTCAACAAGATGGAACTTCCCTGCAAGATCATCATCTCGGAAGAGATCAAGACCAACGAAGGCGAGATCATCGGGCTCTTCCTCAAGGAAACGATCCCCAATTTCATGTCTCCCGAAGACACGATAAAAGCTATCCGCGAGCAGAACGGCATCGTCTGTATCCCTCATCCTTTCGACCCATACCGCGGATCAGCAATGCAGGAAGCAACACTGGAACGTATCCATGATCTCATCGACATAGTAGAAGTCAGGAATTCACGTACGATCCCCTTCCAGAAGATGGAGAGGCCTTTGGAATTTGCACAGAAATATGCCAAATTACAGAGCGGCGGCAGTGATGCCCATGTACCCAATGAGATCGGCAGGACATATGTCGAGATGCCTGATTTCACGGGACGAGACGATTTCCTGGAAGCATTGAGCCACGGAACGGTACACTACTCCGCATCCAATCCGGTACAGACCGTATTGGGGCTTCCGATGCGACCGATCAGAAAGTTCTTACGTAAGAAAGCACTGAAGAACCACTACGATCCTAAATAGAGCGGGCTCCGATAAAGATTATTCCAGAGAATACTTCTTGAAATACTGTTCGACGATATTGTCGAACTGTCGCTGTCGGTCTTCGCTGAGTTTCTTCAGATGGCCATGCATCTCATATGCATCAGTCTCAAGCTCCAACATAGCCAATGCAATGTTAGAGGAGTGACCGGCGATACGCTCATAACTGGTCAGGAGATCATTGAATGTAAAGCCCTGATCGATGGTGGCTACACCGCTCTTGAGTCTCTCGATATGATTGGCCTTCAGATCATTGCAAAGCTTTTCGATAACGGTCCTGAGAGGTTCGACCTTAGATGCCATATCGACACTGTCCTGAACGAATGAATCGACAGTGAGATCGAGTATCTCACCGATAGCATATCGCAGTACCTTGAGCTCACCCAAGGTCTCTTCTGAATACTTGATGTTGTTATCGTGGATCTCTTTAGCTACATATGCAATCGTCAGAGCATGATCTGAGATACGCTCAAAATCCGGAAGCGTATGCAGCATCTTGGATGATTCGACATTCTGGATCGAGTTGAGTTCTTTTCGCGTCACTTTCATGAGATAAGTGCCGATACTGTCCTCATACTGATCGGAACGGGCCTCAAGAGATTCCACCTCGCGGAAGATCTTCTCATCATATGCAAAAAGCATATCGATAGCGATATTGGCACTGGTACGGCTCATGTTGGCCAGGTTGTTGGTGACTTCCCTGCACTGAGCAAGAGCAAGAGAGGTATACGGGATGAATCGCTCTTCCAAATGGACTTCTGGGAAGGCCTGGAGATTCCTGGTGTAATTGTCGACAGGAACGATCTTGTCTGTAAACTTTTCCATGAATCCGACGAACGGGAACAGGACGACCACGACGGCCAATCTGTACAGTGTATTCAGCAAAGCGACCGTAACGGTCGTCATAGTCAGATCAGCAAAGGCATAATCGATAAAGATATCAGAGATATAGAAGATGGCACCACAAATGACAGCGCCCATCACATTTGCAATAAGATAAACATAAGCCGTTCTCTTACCGTCACGTCCGGCACCGAAAGTTGAAAGGAGTACCGGAACAGCGGCGCCGATAGCGATACCGATGAGAAGCGGCAGCGCGGCCGAGAAATTAAGAGCATCAGTGGCAGTCAAAGCCTGTAAGAGACCGACAGCAGCTGATGCGCTCTGAAGTACGCTTGAGATCAGGATACCAACCAGGATACCAAGGATAGGATTGGAGAACGCTGTCAGGATACTGATAAAGCTCTGGCTTTCTTTCAGAGGAGCAACAGCACCGCTCATGAGGGACATACCAAACATCAGTACCGCAAAGCCCAAGAAGATGCTCCCGAGCTGCTTAGTGGAAGCGCGGGATGTGAACATGTAGAAGTAGATACCGATGATGGCAGCAAAACCGGCGATAGTGGAAGCTGAAACAAGCTGAACGATGCCCGATCCACCCTGAAGTCCTGAGAGACATATGATCCAGCCGGTGACACTGGTACCCAGGATAGCACCGAGAATGATACCGATGGCCTGTCTGACTTTCATCATGCCGGAGTTCACAAAACCGACAGTCATGATGGAAGTCGCAGATGATGACTGGATAACAGCCGTGACGCCGGCACCGAGACCAACGCTCTTCAGAGTGGTGTTGGTCAGTTTATAAAGAAGGATCTCCAGCTTGTTGCCGGCGAGCTTCTTCAGTCCGTCTCCCATGAGCTTCATGCCGAAAAGGAAGAGGGCCACACCGCTCAGTAATGAAATGACGTCTTTTATATCCATAAAACCTCGAGTACTATTCTACTCCACTTCTGCCACAACAAAAAAATAGCCAGCTAAAAAGTTAGCTGGCTATCAAATGATTACTTTTTCTTAGATGATTTACTGCCTTCAGGAGCACTGACGCCGATGATCTCATCGATGAGACCGTAGGCAAGCGCCTGTTTGGGATCCATATAGTTATCGAGAGCAATATCTCTCGTGATGGTCTCGAGATCCTGTCCGGTCCTCTCGACGAGGATATCCTTGAGGATGTCTTCCAATCGTTTCAATTCTTTGACCTGGACCATGACATCAGCGGTCTTACCTCTGGCGCCGCCGGATGCCTGATGGATCATGATGGTGGAATGAGGAAGAGCGAATCGCTTGCCCTTGGCACCGGCACAGAGCAGGATGGAAGCCATGCTGGCAGCCATACCGATGGCGATAGTGCTGACATCAGGCTTGATAAGCTGCATAGTGTCATAGATGGCGAGGCCGGAATTGACCTCACCGCCGGGTGAGTTGATATACATCATGATATCCTTGGTCGGATCTTCACGTTCCAGATAGAGGAGCTGAGCGATGATGGTGTTGGCCATATGCTCTTCGATCTCTTCACCGACGAAGATGATCCTTTCTTTGAGAAGAAGTGAATAGATGTCATAGGATCGTTCGCCCTGAGACGACTTCTCGATAACATAAGGGATAAGGTAATTATCTTTTCTTTCCATATTTGATCT
>JAEEOC010000065.1 GCA_016284035.1 Dehalococcoidales bacterium | reverse complement strand
ATGAAGCCTATGAAAAAGTAGGCGTCCTTCAGGAATCTGTCTGCAAGCTCAATACCATTACCGATGTCACTGAGACATCCTACATGATCAGAGACGTCATCTTACAGCAGATGGCTGAACTCAGGGTCGTTTGCGATGAAGCTGAGACCCTTATGCCGAAATCATACTGGCCGTTCCCGACCTATGCTGACCTTCTTTTCAGCGTTTAATCCTGAGTAATTAACACAAAAGGACAGAGAAGAAAATGAGTGAAGAATTATATACATTGGTGAGTCAGATCGCATCCAGCGAAGTGCTGAGCGTCTGGTTCCTTCTTGGAGCCGCGCTGGTCTTCCTGATGCAGGCCGGTTTCGCGATGGTTGAGAGCGGTTTTACCAGAGCGAAGAATGCCGGAAACATCATCATGAAGAACCTGATGGACTTCTGTATTGGTACTGTTTCATTTGCCTTGATAGGCTTTACTTTGATGATGGCCGAGGATTATGTCTTCGGCATCATCGGCGCACCCAATTTCGCGATCCTGACGGACTTCAAAGGATTCCTTGAGAGCGGCAATGCTCCCACATTTGTCTTTAACCTTGTATTCTGTGCAACGGCATCGACCATCGTGTCCGGTGCTATGGCTGAAAGGACAAAATTCCTTTCATACTGTATCTATTCTGTGATCATTTCTTGTTTTGTTTATCCTATCGAAGCCGGCTGGATCTGGAATTCCCAGGGCTGGCTAGCTCAGATGGGCTTCCATGACTTTGCTGGTTCTGCCGCGATTCACTCCGTCGGCGGTATCACCGCTCTCATCGGCGCTGTCATAGTCGGGCCCAGACTCGGCAAATATATCAAAGATAAAGCTGGCAAAGTCACTAAAGTCAATGCTATCCCGGGTCATGCCATCACGATCGGTGCTCTGGGCTGTTTCATCCTATGGTTCGGATGGTACGGTTTCAATGGTGCAGCTGCCTGGGATAACGAATCATTGGCATCCATCTTCCTTACCACGACTTTGGCTCCTGCTTTCGCTACTGTCGCCACCATGATCTATACCTGGATCAAGAATGGCAAACCGGATGTCTCAATGTGTCTCAATGGTTCATTAGCCGGTCTCGTGGCTGTCACTGCAGGCTGTGATGCGGTTTCAGCACTTGGATCTATCATTATTGGTCTTGTCGCGGGTATCCTCGTAGTGGTCGCAGTTGAATTCATCGATCTCAAACTGCACATCGACGATCCTGTCGGTGCAGTAGGAGTCCACTTTGTAAATGGTGTCTGGGGCACGCTGGCGGTCGGTCTCCTGGCAGATCCTAATGCTCCTGCCGGTCTCAATGGTCTCATCTACACCGGTGACTTTAAACTTTTCGGTGTCCAGCTGCTTGGTATCGTTGCAGTCCTTGCTTGGACCGCCGTTACTATGACTCTGACATTTAAAGCCGTTCAGAAGGTCATGGGACTACGAGTTTCTGTAGATGACGAGATCAGAGGTCTCGATATCACTGAACATGGTCTTCCCAGTGCTTACGCTGACTTCCTTCCTGCTGTCGAGAACATACAGTACGGCGATGCAGTTGTTAAGGCCGTGACCGGCGATACTCCTGTTGCTGAAGCAGTTCCCGTCAAGAAGATGCCGACTTTCGATGACGGTCAGCCTAAGATGACTAAAGTCGAGATCATCTGCAAAGAATCCAAGCTCGAAGCTTTGAAGAATGCCATGATGGGCATCGGCATCACTGGTATGACAGTCTCCCATGTACTGGGATGCGGCGCTCAGAAAGGCAAACCTGAATTCTATCGTGGTGTCATGATCGAAGCCACATTATTACCCAAGATCCAGGTCGATATCGTAGTTAGTAAGGTCCCTGTCAGATCTGTTATCGAGACAGCTAAACAGGTCCTTTATACCGGACATATCGGAGACGGCAAGATCTTTGTATACGATGTGGAGAACGTCGTGAAGGTCAGGACCGGGGAAGAAGGTTACGATGCTTTACAGGATGTGGAATAGTAAAGAAAACTTTCCAAGTGATTTAAGATGAGCATCCATGAGGAGTGTGGGGTCTTCGGAGTGATATCTCCGAACCCCACCGACCTCTCTGCTCTGATGCACTATGGCTTATATGCTCTCCAGCACCGTGGGCAGGAGAGCTGCGGCATTATATTGAACAGCGGCGGGTCCTTCTATTCCCATAAGGGACTGGGACTCGTCTCTGACGTTTTTACCGAGGAAGTGCTTTCTGATTTCCCGAAAGGTTCCATGGCTATTGC
>JAEEOC010000064.1 GCA_016284035.1 Dehalococcoidales bacterium | reverse complement strand
ATCTCGTGGATTCCTGGCTGTATGATGCCATACGATGACGGACGATCTCGTAGGAAATGCCGCGGTCGCAGATGATCCTGACAGAAATGGATACATGCTCGAGTACTGATTCATGTCCTCTTCGGATTATGCTGGCGATAAACTGGCGGCTGGACACGTCCGTAGCCTTGTTCTCAGACTTGTAACAGACTCGTCCGCACATCTCGATCTTCTTGAGGATTGCCTCTCCGTCGATCGGGTCGATTATTATGGCGTCAGCTTTGATTATCTTCATTAGACAGTTCTCCGAGAATTGCTAACTTATTGTATAGGTTTTGGGTTTTTGAGAAAAGAGCGGCAGATATGAAGAAGGGAGCCTGCCTTAGGCTCCCTTCTGTGATGTTCTAGACTATATCTTTGTTCTGCTTTCGCTTCCTGATCTTCTTTCGGATGAATATCACAAGGAAGATGATGCCAATCCAGATCGGACTGAAGATGAGCACCGCGATCAGCAACGTTACGAATACTCTAAGGAAAGCTAGGAAGGCATCCCAAACATTAACAAAGGTCTCGCCGATATTCCATCCGTCATTGGTGATGGTGAGATAGTCTTCACGTGTCTCGGTATAAGTATTACCTTTGTCATCTGTTACTGTAACAGAAACAGTATATGTCCCGTCCTTCTTGTAATGATGCCTCGGATGTGCATCGGTGGAGGTCTCATGATCACCGAAATCCCAGAGATACTTGTATGGAGCAAATCCGCCGTAGATGGTCGGGCTGAACTGAACGTAAAGCTTATTGCTTGAGTAGTATTCACTTGCTGTAAAGGTCACAGTCATCTGTGCCTGGACAAGAGTGATGCTGATCAGAGATGTCGAAGACGTCTGCTCCAGATATTTCATCTGTCCTTTGATGACTTCGATCTTAGACTGGATATTGGTCAGTTCTTTTCGTACAGAAAGGACTTCCTCCACTGTGGTGGCTTTATTCATGATGAGCAGGAGCTGCTCCTCGGAGGCTTCGAGAGATCGGAGTTCGGATGCAAGATCAGTGTATTCACTGGTGACATCCTTAGTCGATGTCGTCAGACTGCTGACATCGATCGCCATATCGGAAAGCTGCTTGATGATATCATCGAAGAGCTCTGCCGGGATTCGGATGGAGATCTCTCCGCAGACACGATTGTCGGTCTGCCACTGACGAGTGGTCACAACATAGCCGCCGTTCCTGTTAGCCAGATCAGAGATCCTTTTCACCACATCGGGAATGTTCTCAACAAGCATCTCCATATTGCCGTTACGGACGATCATCCGCTGGACTTCTGTATCGATAGCGACTGTTGGGGAATCTTTTGGATATCCAACTTCTTCATAACCAGTACCGCCAGTTGCTTTGCCGCCATTGCTCAGCGCGATATCTGTTCTCAGGTTTATCCCATAGCTTGAGGAATCGGCCAGTTCAAGATTTGACTTCGATGCACCGCAGGACGTCATTATCAACGTAAAGACCAACAGCGCTACGGCCGCAATTCTGACTTTTGCATTCTTCATGATTCAGGTACCTCCGTTCGTCAGAACCTTATTCATTAACTATGACGCAGAAATGTCTGCTTTTTTTCGCCACAGCAGACAATTACCCGTCAATATCTATACTAGCACTTCAATCTTTTTTTTCGACACAAAAAGCTTTTCCGGCAACACGGACATTGTCTCGTCTCTGGGTAATAAAAAGCTGATCGAATTTAGTCAGGACCGCAACTGCCGGTCTCCTGCTGAGAGAGAACTCTGCAGCAATATCCTGAATGGACAACTGCCCTTTTGTTTGGATCGTCTCAATCACAAATTGCTTCATGTCTTTGAATCTGTTTTCATCGATAAAGAACGTATCTGTGAGCTCGATTATCTCCCCGTGGTTCCTAAGATAATAGACAGTATCCTTGCTTCCGGAGATCTTGGAAAGGATATCTGCAAGAAGGACCGGGCCTGTTGATTCCTTCAACAGGTTTATGATCTTCTTAGCCGTCTCTGCCTTTTCGGGAGCAAGGTCATCTGTTAAACCGATACGTCTTATTCCCATTTCATCTGATTCGATCTCTTTTCTTGATAACAATGCTTTCAACACATCATCGAAGATCTCATCATCTAACCGCAATGCAGATCTTAATGTCGCGACCGGTACGGTCTTTTTGGTATCTTTCAAATAGGTCTTTATCTGGTTCTCTGCATCTTCGATGATTCCCGCCATGAAGACTCTCTCTCCAGACTGGAACAAGACACCTTCTTTGACAAGAGACAGAATCTCTTCACGCATCATTTCGTCGGAAAAGATGGTCCAAGGGAGATCCTTCGTCGAAAGAGCTCCTCTCACAGTAAGCTCTTCCAGGATGACTTTTCTCGGATACAACGGAAGCTTCTTCCTGAGTATT
>JAEEOC010000063.1 GCA_016284035.1 Dehalococcoidales bacterium | reverse complement strand
TATGTGGTTAGATTTTATCAAAAATGAATAAGTAATACACGAATTCTGAATACAAAATGAATGGTAAAAATTGATGGATCTGAGAGGACTCAATGGCATCACCTATAAAAAGATGACGGGTAAATATCTCCTTAACAATGTTGTTTGTTTCTTTTTCAGAATCTATGACAACAGATTCCTGATCAAAAAGACTGCATCATCAGATGATCTCGGATTGAGCGAAGAAACACCGTATCCCTGTGCAAAACCATAGTTCCTCGTTGAGTCAGAAGATCCCTATGAAATCAGAGACATCGTCATCGGGATTTGTAACGGTCTAAAGAACTAACGTTTCACGCTTAATTTAAATGTATCAGTATGGATTATGCTAACACTATTGTTTTATAATTAAAGTCGATAAAATTGCGGTTTTGTCCAAATTTGACGTTAAGAGAACTAGTCGCGTGGATGATACGATAAAAGAACGCTCCATTGTACAGGATATGGTCAAAGGATTGCTTATTCTCTTTGTCATATATTTCCATGCTACCATGTTTGGCGATTCCAATGCACTGACGACATTCAATATTCTCTATTGCGTCTTCCCCTGTCTCATGTCCGTATTCTTCTTTTACAGCGGATATAACTATTCCCCAAAAGGCAGAACTTATAAGGAAAAAATCTCTCACAGAGCAAAACAGTTACTGCTACCGATCCCAATAGTGTTCGTGGTAGCCACATTGCTTGTGGGCGGACTTCAGATGATTACCGGCAATGCGACGCTACAGGCCGTCCTGTATGGTGACCTATATTTCCTGCTCTCGGAAGGCGGTTTCGATCTTTTGGGCATAAGCATTGCATCAGGATGCATCGATGTGATCTTAGCGGTAGGTATTTTATGGTTCCTGTATGTTCTTTTTATCATCTCGGCAGTGTTCTACCTTATAGTCGACTGGACCATCGAAAAGACTTCCAGATTCCTCGGTGTCACCGCAATATGTCTTCTGATCTCATTCATGATCGTCCAATTTGTAGGCGTATCATTGCCGCATATGGTCCAGGCTTATCCTGTGATACTGGCGATCATGCTGGCAGGCGCGTACCTTAAAACAAAGAACTTCCTGGATAGGCCCGCAGACTCCCCCAAGGCTCTTTGGTCGATCATCATAACAACGATAGTATTCGAGGCCGCAATCTTCTTCTCTTGCTACTTCTGCCACGTACAATTCGGCGCTGATCTGGTAGGAGCCATGCCCGGCGGACAATTCAATGCAGTCATAAAGGGCTTCGATGTATTTATCGTCTTCATCGCATCGATACTTGGGACATATGTGATCCACACGCTGATGCGATTGCTCAGCAATATCAAGCTCCTGCGTATAGCTTTCGGCTACATCGGAAAAAGATTGTCTTTGGTATACTTGACTCACACGACAATCCTTTCTTTCGTTGTCACCCTGATCTTTGGCCGCGATCTTTCCGGACTGGGACAATTCTACCCATTGGTACTCGTGCTTCTGACGATCACAGTATTCGTTGTGATCAGTCTGATCGTTGAGTCCGCAATAAAGGTGATAAAATCATCCAAAAGCAAAAAAATGGAAACCGTAAATGAAAACTGATATCGATAATTATTTATTCAGCGATATGTATGAACTCGAAGGTGAAGATGCTAAAAAGGAAGCAATCTCCTTTAAGGGTCGGAAATATACATTCGAAGAGATATCCCTTTCTGTCAATTACCTGGCCAACAAGCTTCTGGAAATGGGAGTCAACGAAGGCGACCACATAGCGCTTCTATCAATGAACTCTTATAACTGGTTCATCGCTTTCTTAGCCATCATCAGAGTCGGAGCAGTAGCTGTCCTGATTAATTACATCCTGCGTCACAATGATCTCGTCAATGCCATCAAAAATTCTGATTGCACATTCCTGATTCATGGAAAATATGTAGCATCAGCAAAGGATCCAGACAATCTTAGTAAACTGATAAATGAATGCGGCATCGACGAAAACAGAGTCCTCTCGATACGTGAAAAAGACATCATCTTCAAGAAGATCCTCAGGGATTACACGCCTGTTCCTATGAAAGACATCGAAGACCGGGAAAAGGAAAGCAGGAGGACATCACATATCATCTTCACTACCGGCACCACTGCCGCCCCCAAAGCTGTGTTGCTCTCCCAGTACGGTCTCATGAACATCATCTATCACAACTTTTACAAACTTGATGACATCGCGTCTCCGTCATTCATGTGTTTGCTGCCCATGTTCCACTGTTTCGGACTATTGGTAGTAATGGCATTCCTGTCATATAAGAGACTGGTATATATCAATGAGATGTCCAGTGCATGGGACATGTATATGGAATTCCTAAAAGCGCGCTGCGGCGACTATGCCTCAGTCTCCGTGATATTCGACAGACTGGCAAGAGCTCCCGGTTTCTGGATCCACAAAGGCAAATTCGTCAGGCACTGTATAGTGGGCGGCGGATTTACATCCGATAAACAGCTCAAGTTCCTGGAAAAGAAATACGTGAATGCCAAGTTCCTCAACGGATACGGACAGACCGAGTGTTCTCCACTCATTTCACTCGTGTACCCGGATTCTCCAGTAAAAAAGAAGAAGACCGTCGGACTACCCATGGACGATCTTGAGATAATCATACAGGATCCGAACACCAAAGAAGTGATCACCGAAGA
>JAEEOC010000062.1 GCA_016284035.1 Dehalococcoidales bacterium | reverse complement strand
CTGTTACATATGGCGTCATCATAATGATCTTGGTTTTGATTGGTGCCAATATCCTCAGCGTCATCATCAAATTCCTTACTTCTGCGCTCGGACAGCGAACTAAGACTGTCGGCAATCTGATTCAATCTGTTATCAAATACGGCAGTATAATCGGCGCAGCATTCTATATGTGTCATCTGTTCGGCATCAACACGTCTTCGCTTGTGACATCAGCGGGCATCCTTTCTATCGTCGTCGGTCTTGGTGCCCAGAGCTTGATCGGCGATATTCTTGCCGGTATCTTTATCGTCTTTGAAGGTGAATTCCAAGTCGGTGACTTCATTACCATCGGAGATTTCCGAGGCAAGGTTATCGATATCGGTATCCGTACGACAAAGGTTGAGGATGTCAACGAGAATAACGTCAAGATCTTCAATAACAGCGATATCTCTGGCATCTTGAACATGACTAAAGAGTCATCATTTGCTGTTAGCGATGTCGGTATCAGTTATAACGAATCCATAGAACGGGTGGAAGCTGTCCTTCGTGAAGAGTTCCCGAATATTCGAGAACGCTTGCCTGCGATCACTGACGGTCCTTTCTACAAAGGCGTCCTCAGACTGGACGACAGTGCCGTTGTAATAAGGATTTTGGCTCAGTGTGAGGAAGAAGACAGGATCCAGCTCGCCCGAGATCTTAACCGAGAACTGTTTATTGCTTTCAATAGACATAATGTTAACATTCCGTTCCCGCAGGTCACTGTTTCTTACGCTGCACAGGACAGGAAGGAAGTATCTACAAACGAATCTATGTTCTCAGAAGAGTTTGTTGCGGAACAGAGGATTCTTACCAAAGATATGGGAGACGGAGGAGATGGAGATGGTTAGGCGCATGGCAATGTGTCTGACCGTGCTCTGCCTGGCCGCGGTATTGTTCCTTGTGCCGGCTACTGTAGTCTGCGCTTCGGATAATCAGACGGGTTCCGGGGATGGAGATTCGAGTCTGTTCGATACGACGACTGGCATCGGCGCAGCTAGCCTCTTGGGCGTTGGCGGCGGAGGAGCTATCGTAGTAAGCAGGAACAATCGCAAACGTCGCCAGCGTATGGTCAGGAACAAACAGGTTCCAGGGGAAATGCCTGCGGAGCATCAGACTAATAGACCATTCGGTCCTGGTCACAGAGGTTTATCGCTGCGAAATCTTTTCCAAAGATAAGCATGATCAAGAGGTTGTTCTATGACGAAAGAATTTGATACGACATGGCGTGAGTTAACCCTTCCTGGTAATCAAAACTACTCTATAGGGATTTGTGCCTATACAAATAAAGTCAGGCATATGATTATCGGGAACGATGTGTTAAGAGAATCCATGATTAGGAAAGTTGTTTTGTCGGATGATGAAAAAACCTGTTTGGTAGGTAATCATTGCCTTGCGATGGATTGTCCTTTGAATAACACCGAACAAGAGCATGTTATTCACATGTTAGATATGAATGAGGATAGCCCTGTCGATGAAGATACGGCGAGGATTTGGGGAGCAGATACTGTTTCCGGATGCTATGTTGCATTGGCCAAACGGTTGTCTGAAGAGATTGCTTTCGAAAAAAATCAGGAACAGAGCTGAACAGTAACAATCCCTTCGACATGGACATGTCCAGTGGTATCCTCTGCAGAGACTTTCAATGAGTAAGTGCGATCGTTTTTTGATGCGATAGCACCCTTACAAACCAAGGGGTAGTCAGGATAGGATATGCTTCTGAAAGCGAAGGAGAAATCGATGATATAGCCTTCCTGCCCTAACCATGTATCGACCATATCTAAGAGAATTGAAACAACCAGTTGTCCATGGACAATTGGCCCAGGAAGTCCCATAGACTTGGTGAATGAATTGTCGTAATGGACGGGATTATTGTCGCCAGATACCCTTGCCCAAGAATGGACCTGCTCAAGTGTTGGAGTGGTTGTCATTGAATATGTATCGTTCATGATGTCGGAGCTCCCTTAACTACAGAAAGCTGTCGGCAGTGGGCAACAAGTCCATCATTGACATAGTAGTCTTTGTCTATCGTGATAATGCACATGTAACCATCAAGTTTGGATTCTTTGATGTTGGATATCACGGCATTAATCGATATGGTGCAACCAACGGGAATCTGCTCGTAAACTGATAATGTTGAGCCACCCTGAAGGACGATTCCTTTCATTTCCAACATTTTCGATATCATCTGTTCGCATCCCAAAGTGGGTAGGATGAAGCAAGGGACGATCAGCCCTGAATAATAGTAATCTGGAGAATTCTTTACAGTGCCGATATAGTCACTGACTAATTCGCGAGACAATGTATATGTGAAAGGTTCTAATGGCTTATGCAGAAGAGTCTTTAATTTGTCGATACTGATTGTCTGTCTTTCCATGATGATGAAATTATAGGTCTATTCTTATAAACATGATAAACAAATAATCCTCATTTCGGCGTGAGCAAAACTTCACGCCATAAAAAGTATATTTGTCTTTATAATCTTGAGTGAGCGTCAAATGTTTATATCTGTGTCGACCAGTAAAGAAGCGTGATACCATCTAATATATAATGCATTAACCTATCGACATTGGATTGTCAGCTGTATTCTGCAAAAAGGGTGGTTAGTATGAGAATAGAGCCAGATAGTGAATACTACATAGGCGCGGCTATTAAGCAATATGAAGGTTTATCTCAGGTCTTCGATGCAATTGATGTTGGTGTTTGTGTCATAGATCTAGACTATCGTATCAGATATTTCAACAAAAAATTCCAGGATCTTTCGGGTATTTCTCTTGAGGATGCTCGTGGAAGACTCTGTACAGAATGTTTTGATAGCCATTACTGTGGTGCGGAAAACTGCCATGTAAAACAGTTTATAGAAAGCGGCAGTCTGAATGTCAAAAAGCTATATCCATCCTGCGTAAAAGAAAACAGTCCGTATGTAGTTGCCCCGCTTGCCCTTCGAGACGATGATGGGTATGGTGTAGGTGTAGTAAATTTCTACATTGAGAATGCGGAGTACACCTTCGCTTTAAGAGAGTACGTTGAACTGTTTGAAGAAGTCCCTGTTGGCATTTGGGAAGCCGACTATTCTGGTTTTAAGCAATACATAGACAAACTGCGAGATTCCGGCGTTGAGAATGTCGAACAGTACCTATCAGACAACATCGACCAATTGAAAGAAGCCTTCCTGTCGATCAAGGCAATCAGGGTCAACAAGCAGTTCTTGAAGCTTGGAGACAACCATAGTATGGAGGATGCTTTCAGAAAGATTAATGAAGGCATGTTGAAAAACGAAGAGGAGCTGAAGGGGCTTTTCCTTTCTAATACTATGGCGCTGATGCATGGACAAACACGTTTTACATATGAACAAAGGATCGAGGTCGATGGACAAGAGGTATTCCAAAGAATACTCATCGCTGTTCCGCCTTCATCACGAAAAACATTCAGCAAAGTGTACTTCGTCTTTTTGGACATAACGACATTGATGCAGACTCAGCGTGAATTGATGAGATTGAAAAACAATCTTGATGATATCGTCACTCAAAGAACAAATCAGCTGATGGCAGAAGTTCGACGCAATCGGGAGATTGCTGAGGAATTAGAACATAGACTTGAAGTTGAGCATAAACTAAGACAGGAACTTGAACAGACGTTTGAGAAACAACAGCTATTTGTGAGAGCACTTATCCATGAAATCAAGACACCATTGACACCAATAATTGCCTTAAGCGATGTGTTAGTTAATAGTTTGACAGGTACAGATCTTGAGTGTGCACAGACAATGAATCAGGGTGTTTTGAATCTTAATCGGAGAATAGACGATTTGACCGATTTAATTCGGTATGACATTAAGCAGTTTATTGTTAAGTTCGGTGAGGTCGATATATCCAAGCTTGTTCGAGATTGCGTGTCTTTCGTGACGCCGAGGATTGAAAAGCGTAGCCAGCAAATAACATCCTGCATCCCGGAAGGTGTGATTGTTCAGGGAGATGAGGACAGACTACGCCAGGTGGTAATAAACATTTTGGATAATGCTATAAAGTTTACCCCCCAGGGAGGCAAAATCGATGTCGCCGTAGAACAGAATCTCTTGGCGGTCATCATCAAGATCACAGATAGCGGTATAGGAATCAAAGAGGAGAAACTGAATAATATTTTTGAGCCATATAGGAGACTCCGGAAAAACGGAGTTAATGCCAGTGGGCTTGGGTTGGGTCTGGCGTTGAGCAAGAGGATTATAGACCTGCACCATGGTTTGATATGGTGTAGGAGTTCTGTAGGCATAGGCAGCACGTTTTTTGTTTCTTTGCCAAAAAAACAGCGTAAGGAGAAGGATGACGCATGAACGTGGTAATCATTGAAGATGATATCAACATCGTTGATTCAGTAAAAATGATATTGCGACTTTGCTGGGAGGATGCAGTGCTTTTAGACTTCTCTTTCGGCTCTGAGGGATTAAAACAGGCCCTGTTGCCATCAACAGATATCGTGATATTAGACATCGGTTTGCCGGACATTAATGGGTTTGATGTTTTGCAAAGCATTCGTCAAAAGTCAGATGTTCCTGTTATCGTTTTGACGGCATTGAGTGATGAGGAGTCTGTCGTTAAAGCGTTAGCACAGGGCGCTGATGACTTTATTAGGAAGCCGTTCCGTCAGCTTGAGTTTATAGCTAGGATCAAAGCTGCGCTTCGAAAGAAAACAACAACGCTTGAACCATCGGCAACGTTGGTATGTCCCTTATTTACGCTTGATGCTGTGAAGAGAACAGCAACAGGTGCTGGGAAAGAAATAAGACTGACCAATATAGAAGCCTTGATCTTACAAACATTAATGACTGCTAATGGTGCGGTCGTTAGCATTCCAGATCTGGCGATAAAGATCTGGGGAAGCGATTATGCGAATGCTTCCGAAGCAATTAGAACACACGTCAAGAATCTTAGACGAAAACTGTATGAGATTACCGAGCTTCCTGTGGTATGCAGTAAGACGGGTATCGGCTACTATTTTGATTCCTCTGCGATAGTTTAATTCAAACCATCCTGGTGTTTTGTGAACTATTTTTCATGCATTTAGGCATGAAAACTCACGTCACAAGGTCTCTTCTGCCCATATAATTTTCCGTATAGAACACTTAATTTGGCTCATCGAGGTCGAAAGAAGGAGGTGGATCAGATAGCAATAATTGTCCCGGCGAAATCTTATGGAGGAGAAAAATGAGTTCAGAGGAAAATAACAAGAAAACATCTGGTTTAACTCGAAGAGAGTTCATTAAAGATGCCGGTATCGTTGTGGGAGGCGCTTCTGTCGCTTCCATGGCTCTGCTTAGTGCCTGCAAGGGCGACACCAAGACCGTGACCCAAACGGTATCGACAACTGTAAACAAAACAGTAACCAAGACCGTGACCGTCGCAGAAGATGGTGTGGAATTAACAGATCTCCATGTAATCCTGAATGGTGAACCTAGAGTGTGCCATATTGAAGCCAACTGGACGCTCAGAGATGCTCTTAAGGAAGGCATGGGAGTTATCTCCTTGAAAGATATGTGCAATGGATGCGGTGCTTGTGGATCATGTTCTGCAATCGTTAATGGTCGACCCATCCTTACTTGTATGGCTCTTGCAGTTGAATGTGATGGAGCCGAAATCGAAACTGCAGAACACCTTGGTGTCATCAACCATCCTTTGGTTAATGCCTATGCCAAGAATTTCTGTGCACAATGTGGTTACTGCACGCCGGGTTTCCTTATCACGGCTAAAGCTCTTCTTGATAGGAAGCCAAATCCTACGGATGAAGACATCATAGATGCTTTGGGTGGCAATATCTGCCGATGTGGGACCTATCCGCAGCATATCATTGCCATCAAAGAAGCAGCAAAGGGGGGTAAATAATGTCAAACGCTCATTATGAACCTTGGAAATGGGAAGTTCCCAAAACTATCATCGGCGAACGAGGACACATCCCTCCTGATGCACATACTAAGGTTGTGGGTACAGCAGAGTTTACGAGTGATGTCGTTCGCCCCAACATGCTTTATGTTAAATACTATATTGCCCAGCGCGGTGCCGGTCGAATTAAGAAGCTTGACACCAGCAAGACCGAGCAGGTCGATGGCGTCGTCAAGGTTTTACGCTATGATGACAAGTCGATCAAATGGGCGTCTGATACCCTGAAGCCAGGCAATATGACCACATTCCTTAACGATAGAGTTTACTGGGCTGGCCATCCGGTTGGTTTTGCTGTCGTTGCAGTCAGTGAATATGCCTGCGACCAGGCTATCAAAAAGGCAGTCATCGAATGGGAAGACCTCCCCTGTGAAGTCGACTACAATAAAGCACTTGCTAGTAAAGACCTCTACCGAGAGGATATTAATCCTCAGAACAACATCATGGATAAGGGTGAAAAAGTTAACAACGCCATCGGTGATGTGGAAGAGGGTTTCAAGCATTGTGATCATATCATCGAGTTCGAATATGAGATTGCTGAAAACACTCCTGTTTCGGCCGAACCTATGACTTGTGTCTGTGAATTCGACAACGATGATAACTGCAAGATTTGGTTCCATGGACAGGCTTTCAACACTATCGAAGAAGTTGTCGGCGAATTTGTTCCTCAGAACAAGATCGATATGCATTCAGCATTCAATGGCGGTACATTCGGTGGCCCCATCTCTCACCAGTGCGAAGGTTGGACAGCTTGGTTAGCTATTATTGCAGCTTACATTACCCGACGACCTTGTAAGAGTGTATGGGAAGATTGCCAGTTTGTTGGTGCTGATGAATGTATGGGTCACCACAAGTGGAAGGTCGGTTATAACAACAATGGCAAGATCATTGCTGTGGATCTTGATACAGTCGCATCTGGTATGATGATTGGCGGTGAGATCTCCAAGATCAAAGCCTCAACTTGTATCCCGAATCTTCGACATACCTATGTCTATCCTCTCTACAACCGAGTAGTCCCCGGCGTGTTCCGCGATGGTGCCGTTGCTGGTACCTGTCAGAACATGTTGTTTGCACATGTTGCAGCGGCACTAAATATGGATCCGACTGAAGTTGCATTGATCAACGACGGCGGTGATGGTAAGACTCTTGCCGAGCTCGAGCCTAAGCGAGTTGAAGAAGGCTTCCCTGCCGGACGAGACAGTCTCAAAGAATGTCTTGAAAAAGGTAAGAAAGCCTTTAACTGGTCATCCAAGTACCATGCTGCAGGTGCAAGAAAGCTGCCAGACGGCAGGATGCATGGCGTAGGTTTTACCTGGACTGAGAGCTGGCAGAACTGGCCTTATCGACGAACTCGTTGCGGTATCAATGTCCGATACGATGGAACCGTCGATGTCATTTATCGACGAAGCTGTACTGGTCCGCTTGTTGCACTTCCTTATGCTCAGGTCGTTGCGGCAGAGATGGGCATGAAACTTGATGACGTTATATATCAGCCTGACCGACACAATGTTGGTTTTGATACTATGTCAGAAGCTAGTTCCTCAGGTGTGGCTACCAACCTTGGTGCATTGGTTCTTGCCGCACGAAAAGCTAAGCAGAACTTACTTGAATATGCTTGTAAAGATGCCGTTACATTCATGTTCGGTATGGAGATCCCCAATCCTGCTCCTTTCACGGGACTTACTCCAGATAAACTGGATATGAAAGACAGTGTTATCTTTGAGAAATCAAACCCGTCGCACACTGCGACAGTCAAGCAGGTAGTTCAGCTTCATGCTGGATGGAACCCAATCTTCCAGCATGAGTACTCCCGATTCTTTACAGAAGCAGAATCAGACATTCCTAATTACATGGATACAGCCCTTGGTCGACAGTGCCACTTCGTTGAAGTTGCAGTTGATACCAACACTGGTAAGGTAGACATCCTTAGTGCCTGCCTTGTAAATGATGTTGGTACAGCAATCAACCCTGATGTTATTAATGGCCAGCAGTATGGCGGTTTCTCAATGGGTATGGGCCGTGGTAATGCACAGGAAGTTGTTTATGATCCTGTCACTGGTGCAAAGCTTAACGACAACATGGTTTTCTATCCCATCCTTGGAATTGGTGATGTTGGTCCTATAAGCTGCGAGATTGTTGAAACCAAGACGGGCTATTCACCTTATGGTGCCGTCGGTCTTGGAGAGTGTGGCTGTGCTGCCACAATGGGTCTGACAGCCGCTGCCGTCTACAATGCAATCGGCAAATGGGTCGATATCCCCACCACTCCGAACAATGTTTTGAAGGCGCTCGGAAAGGCATAGGAGAGAAAAGATGAAAACATTAGAGATTTTCGAACATATCAATGCCAAATCTTTTGAGGATGCCGTTGCTGCACTGCAGAAAGGTAATGCTGAAGTAGTTGCTGGTGGTACCGATCTAATCGGCACTCGCCGATTCAACGTACTTCCATCCAATCCTGCAACGCTGATCAACCTTAAGACTATTCCTAATGCAGACTACATCAAGGAAGAAGGCGGGTTCCTCAAGATCGGCGCACTTGCTAAATTGGAAGATATCGCTGAGAACGATATCGTCAAAAAGAAATATGCCGCTTTGGCCGAAGCCGCGCATAAGACCGCCTCTCCTCATCTGAGAGAGATGGGCACCATCGGCGGCAATATCTGTCAGCTGAACAGATGCTGGTTCTTTAGAAAGGATGACAATTATTATGATTGTCTCCGAAAGGGCAACACCAAGACCTGTTTTGCCCTTACCAGTGACAACAGATACCATTCTATTTTCGGCATGGAAAAGATGTGCGCAGCTGTCAACCCTTCTGATACTGCACCTGCTCTTGTAGCTTTGGATGCATCTATCGTAACCACCAAACGCACAATCAAGGCAGAAGAATTCTGGGCTGTTGCCATTCCTGGTTCCACCGTTCTCGATTCAGATGAAATCGTGAAGGAGATCCAGATTCCCACCCCGGCATCCGGATCCAAATCTGCGTTCAAGAAACTGGCGATTCGAGAGTCAATCGACTTCCCGATCGTTAATTGTGCCGTGCTCATTACCTCCAGCGGCGCTCGTATCTGTATGAATGCAGTTCACAACAAGCCTAGACGAGCAACTGATGCAGAAGCTCTTATTAGTGGCAAGACCATTACTGAAGAGCTTGCTACACAAGCTGGAGAAAAGGCTGTGGAAAAGGCTGTTGCAATGTCCAACAATAAGTGGAAGATTGCAGCGACTGCTGGTATCGTTAAAGAGACGATACTTGCAGCAGCCAATGCGTAAAGCTCAACGGAAACTCATAAACAAAGATTTGCAGGGGGAGCAAGGACGGCTCCCCCTGCGATTAAAAGAGGTCAAGAGATGGATGTAGTGAATAAACTGAAGGCGTATTGCCGAACAACCGTATGGGGATGGGTTGTCAGAATTCTTGCTGCTATCGGAGCTGGCGGTCTTATCTACACCTTCACGCTGCCATGGTGGCAGTGTATCTTCACCAAGAATCTCAAGTGGATCTATATATATGGTTGGGGCCTACGCCATAATCTAGAACTTTTGCAGATGTATATCGTTCAAGATATTACGCCTCCGCATATGACCACGCTTGCCTGGTTTTATTTGGCACTCATGTGTCTCATCTTGATAGTGGGGTCATTTATTAAAAAGTGGTGGGGAACCATCATGGTGGCAGCGGTAGGCATCGTCCATTTTATCTATACTTACGCAGCTGTTCACGTCGTTATACAAGGCAGGCTAGGCTTTTACAATACTCCAATGGAAGGACATGTCCAATTTGAACAGGGACTTGCTGTTACAGCAGCCAATACATCAATAGCTAAAGGGTATTATTATTCGCTTTATGTTGCGGTAGCTATAATCGCGATTGCTTTGATTAAACTGTTCTTAGTTGACCGAATTCTGAGCCGCAAAAAGGACTAGAAAGGAAAGCATTGTCATGGGAAAAAGTCTTGATGCATACAAGGAACTGCTGGAGTTTGTTGACAGTCACAGTGAAATCAGTATCAAGAAAAATGAGATATCTTTGCCATCGGATTCCAGAGATCAGTTTTGGGAATTGTGTGACAATTTGGAAATCTCGTTTTTGAAAGAATACTTTCCTACTCTATATCTGACAGCTCTTGATATGAGTGAGTCATTCATTGAGGCGGAAAAAATTGTTTCGCAAAATACGGGTCTAATGCCCCATGGCCGTCTCACTTCTGTACAAAAATTTTTACATGATCCTACGAGCTGTCTAACTGCAGGCAACAATGCCGATGAAATATTTGAACTGCTCAGAGGTGATGTATCTTGGGAACAGTTCGAAAAAAATAGGCACGCCCAAACACAGTCCACGATAAGAGATTTATGCAAAAAGGCATATCCGTATTGGTTTGCGATGGCGGTCCTTGCAGAACTCGGTGCTACAAAACTGATGCAGATACCCATTCCGCCATATAGGAATACTGATATTTTGTCCTTTGCGCCAAGGAGGATTCCGCCCGCTGTGGAATTGAGTGCATTGGAGTTTCCAAAAGCTCCAGATAGTTTCATTTGTACGCCGGACTTGGTTGCTGTTGTGGGAGAAAGATATATTACATTTAAATTCGAGTACAAGAGCGTTCATCATTCCCGCAGAATGGCTTTCAATAAACCTGATCGCGCATCAACATCGACGTGGAAGATAGCAGAAAGTCGCAATCCGGTTATTATGATGAGTGTCGGAAAATCTTATGATGATATCAATGTTGTTTCTGATCGTGACACATTCTTCTTTCCTGACTTTGTTATTGAAACATTCTGGGACGACGGATGGTTGAATGAATGGTCGTATAAAGACATTTATTTTGATAATGATTCTTTCAGACCTGCGCGGTGTTCCTTTGTAATTTCTAAGGGCCATGCCGATGCTGAAGAGTTTGACGGGTATAATGCCCCAAAAGAAGATACTGCAGAGGAAAAGAAAGACACAGATCCTACCGAAGCAGTAACGGAAGATTCTGAGGCGTTGACGGAAATAACCGACGAAGAACAAATGTTGCCTTATGAACATTGTATCCGCCTGGTCAATGCCGGATTCGACAGAAAAGCGCTTCAGCCCGTTATTGAAGAGTTGTTAACCTGCGAGATCAGATAAAATACCAGATCAGAGGGTATCGTATTTTCTTGACGCCCTGTTGTTCCTGTCTTTCGATAGCCTTCAATTCTCTGAAGAAACGCCTTGTTGTGAATTTTCTGTAGCGGTGTCCAAAATCAAACAGCTTGATACTGAAGGTCCAGTAGATAAAATGCTCAAATAGATATGATCTCCAGCGGTAGCGGGAGACGTTTATAGTGTTTTCTGCCATTCTGACATTGATTAACGATGGTGCTTTCACCGTCTTCCATTTGCCGATCAGGCCCTTTAACAGCTCTGTAACGACCAATGATGCGCCGAGCCAGAAAACGGGGCACAATTGGGGTTCTGGCGCCTGAAGTTGTCTCCACTTGTGAAAATGAGCAACAGACCATTTTCCTCTGGTGATGTGCCAACGTCTTCCGCAGCGATTTAGAGGATTCCTCAAAAAATAATAGAGCTCTTTATATGTCATTGCTTTTGGAGCACCAAAAATCGCAGCTGGGTCGATGACTTTTTTAAGATTTGGCGGATAAATTTCCACGAACGAAGTCATACCAGACGGCATACAGGTGGCTGCCCATTTATGCTTTGCCTCTGCCAGTATTATGGAGTGTACGCTGAAAGCGATATCGTCAGCCTGAGAGATCAAAACGTCATAATCATCAAGCAGTGCGTCCAAAGTTTCCAAAGATAATTTATCTGTTATGACCGACACTGAGCAAGAAGGGGATATCTCCAACAGCTTTTTGCGAACGTGTTCAACTTTCAATTGACCGAGTGATTCCGTTGTACAAAAGTCTTCTCTGTTTATGTCGGAAAGCGTATATACAGTGTTATCAACTAACATGATGTTCATAGCACCGAGACGTACAAGCATCTCGGCAATCACTGAACCGAGCGACATCCCCAAGACCAAAAATCTGGTCTTTCCTATGATTTCCATATCTGATTTAGACAGGATACCAAGATTAATGGCAAAAGGGTCGGATGACATCAAAGAAGTCCTCCGTCAATACATATACACTGGGCAGTGATAAAACCGGCTGATGGTCCAGCCAAAAAGACGGCCAATCCCGCGACGTCTTCGGGTGTTCCTAGACGTTTAATGGCCTGTTTTTCTACAGATGCAGATATGTGCTCTTCGGGAACTGTCGTAAGCATTTCGGTATCGATAAGACCGGGAGCGATAGTATTTACAGTGATATTGTGATTCCCTACTTCTCTTGCAAGAGATTTTGAAAAAGAAATGAGAGCGCCTTTGGCAGCAGCGTAATTTGATTGTCCGTAATTTCCGTGGAGAGCCGAGACGGAAGATATATTTATAATTCTTCCCCAGTTGTTTTTGAGCATGATGGGAAGGGCGTCTCGTGAACAGTAAAAGGCACTCGACAGGTCTGTGTCCAATACATCCTTCCATTTTGATGTTTTCATCCTGAGGAGCATGCCATTATTGACGATGCCTGCGTTGTTGATGAGGATGTCGAGTCGGCCAAAAGTAGTTCTGATTTCTGAGAACATTTTTGCCACTTCATTTTCATCTGTTAGGTTGCATTTGAATATCATGGCGCCAGGGGTTGTCATCATATTCAGAAGTTCTCGTGCGGAATCCTCGTGGGAATTGTAATGGATTCCGACTCTAACACCCTCCTTGTCTAGGGCTAATGCTATGGCTCTCCCTATGCCGCCAGATGCACCGGTCACGAGAGCAGTCTTATTTTTAAAGAAGTCTTTATTATCCATTTTTATACCGCCTGATGATCAAAGAACAATTCTGTCCTCCCAGCCCCGACGAGTTATTAAGGCAGAGATCAATAGTTTTTCTTCTGGCAGTGTTTGGGACGTAATCTAGATCGCACTGAGGGTCAGGTGTTGAGTAATGAATCGTGGGAGGGATGATCCCGTCTCGAATAGCCAAAACACAAAACGCAGTTTCTACTGCTCCTGCGGCACACCCAAGATGACCGGTAGCGGCCTTGGTTGAACTAATCGGAGGAATATCTTCAGTTCCAAACAGTTTTTTTATGGCTTCGGTTTCGATAAAGTCGTTTTGTTTGGTGCCTGTGCCATGCGCGTTGATATAGTCGATGTCTGACGGAGTGATATCAGCGTCTTTGATGGCCCATTTCATACAGCTTATGCGAGGTTCCAATGCAGGGTTAGTCTCACTGAAAGCATCGAATGACCAGCCCGCTCCGGCAATCTCTGCCAGAATAGGGGCTTTTCGTGCTAGCGCATGTGCCTCTGTTTCAAGGACAAGCATACATGCGCCATCGCCATAAACGAAGCCGGATCTTGCAGCGTCGAAAGGCAGGCAGGCAGCCATCGGATCCCTGACTTTTGATAGTGCTCCGATTCGATTGGTTGTTGCTAAAGCTATAGGTGTTATATTGGATCCTGTTCCGCCTGCAATGATGATGTCTGCGGTTCCAAGACGGAGATGGTTCATAGCATTGCCGATGGCGTCATTGCCACTGGAACAGGCACTGTTGATCGAAGTGTTGATTCCATGGACGCCGAGCTCCATTCCTACATGTGAAGGAGCCATACTGGCACGGAATCGGCTGACTACTAACGGATTCACTCGGTTAGGGCCTTTCTCTTTCATGATCATCATTTGCTCTCCGAGCAGTTCTGGCATCCCGCTGGTTCCAATGAGAATGCCGATCCTGTCAGGGTCTTCAGCGGCTAGATCAATGTTTGCCATATTCAGAGCTTGCTTTGTTGCTGCTATAGCAAACTGGGCGCTTCGACCAGTCCTATCCACTTTTTTGATATCCATGTATGCAAGCGGGTCAAAATCTAATATTTCTCCGCCCACTGCGATCGGAAAATCGGTAATGTCGAATGAAGTAATCGTTTTGATTCCGCACGAGCCGTTTAAGAGAGCGGTCCATACCTGTTCTGTTTCACACCCAAGCGGCGTGATCATTCCTATACCGGTAACAACGACTTTGTTGATTTGTCTTGTGGTTGTCATGACTATTTATGCGTTGATTTTTTTCTCAAGCAGGTCGATGAAAGAATGCATATCTGTTATGGCTGCAATATCCTCATCGAGTATCTCGATATCGTGTTTCTCCTCGAGAGCCATGATAATCTGCACCTTGTCTAAAGAATCAGCGCCTATCGATTGCCAGTTATCGCCATCAGATAGAGCTGCAATAGGTTTGTGGGTAATCTGAATGATGATATCTTTAAGTTCATTTGTTATTTCTTCTCTGGTCATAACAGCTCCTCTCAGATTAAATGTTTCCACATGAATGGAATCTTCGGAGTTTTTCCTTCTGCTTCTTCCGCTTCCATTCTGTCCAACTCTTTTGACAGGGTTGTCAGTGTACTCTTTTCAAGCTTTTTTCCGATATTCATGAATTTGATATGAAAAGCCCGATACATAGCTTTATTGAATAACCACGTCCTGCGTCGGTATTTTTGGACTTTTATCTTGTTTTCAGCAAGTGATACAAACCAAATATAGGGGGCGCGTGCCTGTTCCCATTTGCCAATAATGAATTTAATGGCTTCAGTTGCAGCAATTGAAGCACCAGCCCATACAGCAGGACAAAGCTGAGTGAGGCCAACATCCCCTCTGCACCATTTTTTAAACCATGAGATTCTCATCTTCCCGTCGATGATATGCCATCTGCGGCCCATGCGGGTTATCTCGTTAGTTTGGAATTCTTTTAGCTCATCGTATGATAATCCTTTGGGACCGCCCATTAAATCAGTAGGATCATATATCTTGTTTTGGGGCGGAAAGACCATAATAGCACTGCCCATGCCGTACGGCATTAATGAAATCGCCATTTTTCCTGCGGCTTGGCAGCGGATCAGTGTGTCTGTGGAATAAGCAAGATCATCTGCTTCTGAGAAGTAGACATCAGCATTTTCAATGATTTTATTAAAGTCGCTTAGAGGAACTTTTTCGCTTATGGTTTTAATGTCAGCAAGAGGATTTATCTTTAAAATGTCCTCTTTCATCACTTCAACTTTTAATCTGCCCAACGTATCTATTCGGCAGCCAATCTGGCGATTGAGGTTAGATGGAGAATACGTATCAAAATCTACAAGCGTGAAATGTTCGATGCCTGTTCTTGCAAGCATTATCGCTATAGACCCCCCGGCACCACCAACACCTACGATAGTGACCTTGGCATTTTTTATCTTTTCCTGATCACCAGTAGAGATGATGCCTTGGTTGATGCTGAATGCCGTTGCATAATCAAATGCGTTATCCATGCGATACCCCCAAATAACTTGCTTAATTTTATCACGTACGTAGCAGGCACACAGACAGGTTCTCCATGATGTTTTCTTCACAATAGAGCGAAACAGTGAATAAAACTGTAAAATCCTAGGCATGAAAGCACTGATTATGTCATACGGAGCAGGGGGTGGACATGATATGGCCGCAAAAGCCCTGCAGGAAGCGGTTGAGAAAAGAGGCGGATATGCGGAAGCCATCGACCCATTCAGTGTGTTTGGTGGCAGGTTGTTGTCGTTTTTTGGTTCTTTGTACAACAAGGAGATCGTTTATGCTCCTAAAACATTTGGGCTGGTTTATTGGCTAGCTG
Organism: Dehalococcoidales bacterium; assembly: GCA_016284035.1. GTDB lineage: Bacteria > Chloroflexota > Dehalococcoidia > Dehalococcoidales > UBA1222 > UBA1222. Next base: position 1,284 of record JAEEOC010000062.1, on the reverse strand, counting down.
ACAATTATCGCAATCGTTTAAAACGCTCTCCGGTATCTATTCTGACTCGCAGAATGGCTGCACCTGTAGGTGCGTATATCGAAAAAAAGGGTTTTGATGTGATCTTTACTACGCATCCATTGACATGTGAGATAATGACCCGTCTTGAACAGAAAAAAACAATGCAAGTGCCACTGACAGTATTCGTAGCGACTGATTATACCTGCGAGCCGTTTATTGATGACTGCGAGAGTGATGCATTTGTCATAGCGCATGAAGACAATATCGATGAATATGAAAAGCATGGAGTGCCCAAACAAGACATTTACCCATTAGGGATCCCCCTGCGATCAAGTTTTAGTAAAAGCCGGATGATAGAGAAAAATAATAAGGGTTTTAGCATAGTGATTGCTGGAGGATATTTTGGGTCGGGAAAAATAATAAAGGTTTTGGATAGTCTGTTTACAAAGTGCAGTCTTCCCCCTGCTACGGAAATCACAGTGATGACAGGAACCAACTGCAAACTGAAGAAAAAACTGGAAAGAGGGAAATACCGCGGTCGTGTAAACATCTGTGGTTATATCGAAGACCCTGCTCCTGTCATCAGTAATGCAGATGTTTTTATCTCAAAAGCCGGAGGAATCTCGACTACGGAAGCGGCATGTTTAAAAGTACCGATCATCCACATAGATACTATTCCTGGTTGCGAATCGCGAAATGCAAGACTATTTGAACGAATGGGCATGAGTATTTTCGTCCGATCACTGAAGCGTCTCCCAGAGGCGGTTAGGACAGTACAAAGTGATTATCATAGACAAAGCGCAATAAAAGCGATGGAACATAATATAAACCCAAATGCAGCAGAAGATATTGCGGAATTGGCGGAACTTTTACTAAAACGGGATGGAAAACGAGGACAAAACAATGGATGTTAAGCAGGCGATTCGCGACAGAAGAAGTATAAGGCTGTATCAGTCAAAATCTGTAGAAGAACAAAAGCTTTATCAGATTATAGAGGCAGCCAGATTGGCACCATCGGCTAAAAACAGACAACCGTGGAGGTTTATTATTGAAACTGATTCGAGTCGAAAAAAGCAGATCTCGGATATTATGAGGGCTTTTTTTAAAGAAGGCGTGGACTATCCCGACTATGTCAAATCCATTAATCTTTCCGCCAGGATCATTAGCCGTGTACCTGCAATTATTTGGGTGCTAAAAGAAAGAGATCCTAACTGGGACACTAGTGATCTGTTATCGATAGGTGCTGCTATTGAGAATATGTGCCTTGTTGCTGTCGAACTGGGT
>JAEEOC010000061.1 GCA_016284035.1 Dehalococcoidales bacterium | reverse complement strand
AGCGTCAAGGAAGAAAAGAGAAAGGCGCCGACAGGATTCGAACCGATGATAAAGGTTTTGCAGACCTCTGCCTTACCACTTGGCGACGCCGCCGACTTAACAAACAGTGCAGGGAAAAAAGCTCTATAAAAAAAATGGAGCGGAAGACGAGATTCGAACTCGCGACCTTCTCCTTGGCAAGGAGACATTCTAGCCACTGAACTACTTCCGCATGTAATTGGTGCCGAGAGAGAGATTTGAACTCTCACGGGTTTAACCCCACTAGCCCCTCAAGCTAGCGTGTCTGCCATTCCACCATCTCGGCGCGATTGGCAGGAGTGGAAGGATTCGAACCCACGACACGCGGTTTTGGAGACCGCTGCTCTACCAACTGAGCTACACTCCTAGCTCGAGTTTTGGATCTCTGCCACTAAATTGTTAAGTTACCATTGTCATTAGACAACATAGGATATTGTACGTTGAGTGCCGGCTGTTGTCAAATGTTTTCTAAATATTTGAATCAATTTGCTTTCTGCAAAATCTTTCAATTACGGGCACATCATATGTGGCTGTATCCCAGATAATATCCGTATCCATGGTCCCGTATACATGTGCAAAACGATTACTCATTCCTGTGATCTTGTTCCAAGGCAATTCCGTGTGTGCCTTTTTGAATTCTTCGCTCAGGTGATTGGCTTCTTCGCCGATTTGTAGCAGGCACATCGATAAGGCATTTCGATAGACCGAAGTGTTGTTGAACGTTTCTAATGATCGGTTAAATTGTGCATGTGTTTCTTCAACTTGAGCGCACCATGACAGTATCTGCTGCAGGTATTCTTTATCATCTTTGCTTACTGTCATATATCATTACCTCGTCTTTCTTGATTTTGTCCCTAAACTCTGGTTTAAGGCTATTATCGGTCAGTATATCCACTTTCTTATGGAAACTTTCTGACAATTCCTGTTCTAGTCCACTCAGATCGAGCAGGGTGCGGATTCCGCCTTTAGCAATCACAAAATCCAAATCGCTTTTCGGAGTGGCCTCGTTACGTGCGTATGAACCGAACAAGCGCATCGATGCGACCTTGTACTTCTTTGCGATGGGCGCGGCGATTGCTTTGATCTCTTCCAGTGAGTAGATATGGTTTTCGGCAGCTGCGATCTGAGCGTCTCCCAGGGAGGCGGGGCTTTCTTTGTCGATGATGATATGCCCGTTTTTTACATAGAAGAGTATCTTATCACCAGTGTCGATTCCGAGCATGCGTCGGACCGAGACCGGTACAGTGAGCTGTCCTTTGCTTGTCATTTTGGCCAGTTCCATATCATTATCTCCTTACAAGTCTTATATTCCTTACATTCCTTACTTATATAATGATAAACTTCAATATGCTTGCATGCAAGATAGATTGGGAATTAAAGAATGGTGGAGCTGAGGGGATTCGAACCCCTGACCCCCGCGATGCGAACGCGATGCTCTACCAACTGAGCTACAACCCCACGAAAAACAATCTTAATTATATAAAGTCATGCTTTTGCCTGCAATCGAAGCGGCACTGTACGTCAGTTTGCACGTGTTCGTGCCTAATTGCTATAGTTACTCATACAGAGATTGGAGTGCAGATTTGAACGTTCATAAAAGTGTAATCATCATTATCGCTATCAACCTTTTTGTGTATATCTGTCATTTCTTTATGCCCGGTTCGATCATAGAAGTTCCTGACTTGGCCGTCAGTGCTTTTTCTTTCTATCATCCGTGGCAGTTCATCACCAACATGTTCGTGCATACTTCTTTCTGGCACTTTGCCTTCAATATGTATACTCTCTACTGGTTCGGCACGGCTTTGTGCAGGATGCTCGATGAGAAGAAGTTTCTTTTGATCTATCTCGTCGGCGGTGTTGTCGGAGCGCTCTTCTTTGCGACCTGGGCATGGTTCCTTTCTCCTTATTCCTATGCCATCGGTGCTTCCGGTGCCATCTTCGCTGTGGGCGGCGCTTTGGCGGTGTTGCAGCCTAAGATGAGAGTGATGATCTTTCCGATTCCAATCGAGATGCCTCTGTGGGTGGCGCTGCTTGGCGGCGGCGTGCTGTTATCCATCTTTTTGGGTGGGGTCGCGTGGCAGGCCCATCTCGGCGGCATAGTTGCCGGTGCCATCATCGGTTACATCTACAGAAGGAAATATCTGAAGAGCTTCAGAGTTCAGTGATCATCCCAAGAGGAACGATCTGACTTCTTCATTGAACGGTTCCGGATTTTTGTTGGCAATGAAGTGATCCCCTTTTATCACTTTGAAGGTGGAATTAGGGATCTTTGATGCTATCAGTCTTGAATGGCTGTCTTTTATCATGTCATTGGTTCCGACGATGACGAGAGTCGGCATGAAAAGCTTTGCAAGGCTCTCAGGCGCGATATTAGGGTCATTCACCATCAGCCCAAGCATTTCCTCGCGTCGTTTTGCTTTTGGGTCGGATTTGGCGGCTCGTTTGGCGATCCGGTAACCCACTTCGATGGGGAACTGGACGGATCTTTTTACACCGCTGGGGTCAAGGTCGGCTCCGTTAAGGATGAGCTTTTCCACCATGTCGGGATATTTCAGTGCAAAGACCAGTGCGATGTTGGCTCCGTCGGAGAATCCCAGGATATGGGCTTTGATGATGTTTTTTGAAATGAGGAATTCTCTCAGATCATCGGCAAACTGACTGATAGTGAAGGGAGCTTCACCGCGAGGGGATTTTCCGTGTCCTCTGGTATCGGGAGCTACTACCCGGAAGTATTCCTTGAAATAAGGGATCTGATGGGAAAAATATTCATTGCTCTCATCGTTCCCATGCAGGAGCACGAGAGGAAATCCCGATCCTTCTTCGATATAGCTCAGTTCGATATCCATGATCGATACTATTAAAACAAAAAAGCAGGGAAGAGGACAATCTTCCCTGCTTCTGATTACAGAATAAGATGAGAACTATTTCTGTTCGTCGAGCTTTTCTTTGAGGATCTCGATTTCTTTGCGGTTGGCCTTCTGCTTGCGCATGGCGGTCCATACGAGATAGGCAAGTCCGATCCAGATGATGGTATAAGCTGCAAATAAATATCCGAGGTTGTCCATTATTCAGACTCCTTCAGTAGTTTTTTCTTGAGTTGAGCGATCTCATAGGCGTCCTTGCAGTTGTCATACTGCAGGAAGACGAACAGGAAATAGACGACGAACATGGCGAAGATGCTGATGAGAAGAGTCGCCAGCATGGTGCCGTGGAGACCGTCGTTGAAGATCATGGCCTTGGGGTGGGTGGTAGGTGCCAGCTGGATGCTGATGGCCACGATGGGTACGCTGAGGAAACCGAGGATACCGATGATGGAACCGAATCGGTAGCGTCGTTCCTCTTCTGTAATAAAGGACCTTACGATGAAATAGGCGATGTAGACCAGCCACATGACGAAGGAGCTGGTGAGTCGGGCATCCCAGGTCCACCAGACGCCCCAGATGGGTTTGGCCCAGATCATACCGGTCAGAAGGATGAGGGTCGTGAAGACGATACCGATCCTGGCGGAAGATTCTGCGATGAAATCATATTTGGGGTTTCTCGTCTTGAGATAGGCGATACTGAAACCGAAGGTAACGCCGAACGAGAAGAAAGCATTCCATGCTACAGGTACATGGAAATAGAAAATGCGCTGGATGTTGCCCATAGTGGCTTCCGTGGGTACCACGATGAAGACCATGACGAGAGCCACGACCATTAGGACACCACCAAGCGCTAAGGCTATTTTGGTCCGCATGTGCTTCTTATTCCTCCACTACATATTTGAATATCATTAAAGGCACCGTAAAGAAGATCACGTCGAATGCGACGATGATTAGAAGAAATTGTTTGATGTCCTCAAATGTTCCACCTGCCAATATAGCCGATGATGATGAAACGGCGCAAATGATTATTGGTACGATGATAGGCAGGAAGAGGATGGGGAGCACCATCTCACGGGCCCTGGTATTGACCGAAAGGGCTGAGAATATGATGCCGACGGATACGAATCCGATGGTGGCGAGCAGTGTTATGAAGATTATCATTGGGTTGAAGACATCGACGTTGAAGAGCATGGCGCAGACCGGGATGACCACAGCTTCCACGATGAGCATGAAGATGAAGCTTCCCAGGCACTTGCCCATATAGATCGCTTCACGTCCTACAGGGCAGGAGAGGAGTCCTTCCATACAGTTGTCTTCCTTTTCAGGAATGAAGGCCCGATTCAGAGACAGGATGCCTGAGAATGAGAATGCCACCCACAGCATGCCCGGTGCGATCTGGGTCATGGTCTCATGGTCGGCAGTGAATGCAAAATGGAATATGACGAGGGTAAGGACAGCAAAGAGCAGGACCGATGAGATGATCTCCTTGCTGCGGAGTTCCAATAGGATATCTTTTTTCGCGATGGCGAAGGCGGCTTTCCAGAAGGTCTTCATTACGATTTCCCTCCTGTCACGTCGTGATATAAAGCCTGCAGACCATCTTCGGTGAGGTCTCCCTTGGGAGCGTCATAAACGATCTTGCCTTTTTTCAGGATGATGAGACGGGAGCATGCCTGTACCGTGCTCTTGAAATTGTGACTGGTAAAGACGACTGTACGGTCGGGATCATCGGTCTTGATGATGCTCCAGAGGAGATCGAGACCTTCCTGGTCGAGACCTGTCTCAGGTTCATCCAAAAGGAGGATCTTGGGGCTGTGTAATAAAGCGCGTGCCAGCCCCAGTCGCTGGGACATGCCGCGGGAGAATGTTGCGACACGGTCGAACCTGCGGGTCCTGAGTCCCACTTTTTCCAACAGTTCTGCAATACGTTTCTCGGGATCTTTCAAACTGTACATCTCGGCATAGAATTTTAAGTTTTCTTCTGCCGAGAGACTGGTATAGAGATAACCGGTATGGGACAAAAGACCGATCTGTGAGCGGAGCGCAAAGGCTTCATCCTTCATCTCGGAACCGTTGATGAGGACTTTTCCTTCGCTCTGGCGCATGACGGATGCCAGTATGCGGATGAGAGTGGACTTACCGGTGCCGTTAGGGCCCAGTATAGCGACACTTTCTCCGGCATCGACTGTAAGATCAAAATCCTTGAGGACCTGATTGCCCCCAAAGCGCTTGGATATCTTCTGGCATTCGATGACGTGCGACATTATTCTTGTTCAGCTAGCTCTTTCTTGACGGGTGCGCTGAAGGATATCAGGCCGCCGAGGATGAGGATGACACCGCCGATCCAGATCCAGATGACCATAGGATTGACCTTGACCGTGACGTATACGGTCTTGTCGTCATCCCAGTTGTCGAGGCTGATATAGATATCATCGCCGAAGGAGCTCTTGATGCCGATCTCGGAGACATACTGTCCCTGAGTGCGGTAGTACATCACTTCGGAATGGATACGGCCTACGAATTTGGTGCCCTTCGTGACATCGAAGTTGGCACCGTAATGGATGCGGTTGCCCATGCCGGAACCGGACTTAGGCAGCTGGTCCATGTAGACATCGAATGAGTTGTAGGTGATCGTATAATCTTTGATCGTCACTGTTTGTTCGGGCTTCATGGTGGCCATAGTGGAGACGGGATAGACAGTGGAGATCATCATGCCGAGGGCCATGACGGCCATACCGATATGGGCGATATATGCGCCGTAGCGGGCGCGGTTAGTCTTGAAGAGCGTAATGAAAGCCTGGATGAAATCGACCTTTCCGTTCTGCGTTCCCGCTTTGACGTCGAGGGCCCACTTCCAGATGGTCGCGAAGATCATATAGAAGATGCCGAGGCCTGCCACGATGACATACCACTTGCTTCCGCCGATGATGATCATTATGACGGTGGCAACGACGGCCATTACAGCGGGGATGAGGAGAGGTTTCTTGATTGATTTGGTATCGCGTTTTTTCCAGCCGAGGACTACGCAGACACCGGCAAGTACGGCTGTGAAGACGAAGAGAGGCACTGCGATGGTCTGGAAGAAATCTTTGGTCTGTTCGACGCGGGTACCGGTGATGAGTTCGGTGAAGAAGGGATACATGGTGCCGATCCAGATAGCTACAGTGGCGGCTACCAGGACGATATTAACGAGCAGGAAACTGGTCTCAACAGAGAGAACAGAATCTTCGGAAGATTTGGTCTTATAGAGCTTTAGGTTCCTGATGAGCAGGAATAGGGACAGTCCGACAGCAATGACGAGGAAGATGACGAAGACGGGGCTCATGGCCGTCTTGCCGTAGGAATGAACTGAATTGAGGATATCGCTTCGGGACAGGAATGCACCAAAAATAGTCAGGTTGAAAGCGAAGATGATGAGCAGGATGTTCCAGATCTTGAATCCGCTCCTGCGGCGTTCGATCATGGTGGAGTGCAGGAAAGCAGTGGTCAGGAGCCAGGGCATGAGACCGCTGTTCTCGATGGGATCCCAGGCCCAGTAGCCGCCCCATCCGAGTTCGGCATAGGCCCACCACATACCTAGGATGTTGCCGGCGCCGAGCAGGACCCAGGCCATGAGGGCCCAGGAACGTGAAGCGTTGACCCAGGATCCGTCAGTCCTCTTCTGGATCAGAGCAGACACTGCGAGTGCAAAGGGCACTGCCAGCATGACATAGCCGGCGAGTAGACAAGGCGGATGCAGGATCATGGCGAAGTGTTCGAGCATGGGGTTGAGACCATGTCCGTCGGTATAAGCCTGCTGAGCAGGAGCAAATGGATTCTCGATGAGTACCAAGGCTACGAAGAGCACGGAGACCAGCATCATGATGGGCATGGCCTGTGCGATAAGTGACTGAGTATCTTCACGTTTTGACCTGATGAGCATGAAGCAGAGGAGGGATGCGAACCAGGCCCAGAAGAGCAGGGAACCGGCGTTGCCGGCCCAGAGGGCAGATATCAGATAGATGAGGGACGTCGAATTGGAGGTATAGGAGTAGACGTACTGGATGGAATAATCATGTCCGAGAATAGCGCAGAGCAGGAAGATCTCGGCCAGTGTCAGGAGAATGAAGAGTGCATCGACTCCGTACTGGGCATACTTTCTCGTATTGGATTTAGGTGATTTCCAGCTGGCTAGATAGCAGATGCCGGTGAGAAC
>JAEEOC010000060.1 GCA_016284035.1 Dehalococcoidales bacterium | reverse complement strand
TGATATCAGCAGTCTCGATGGCGATATCGGTCCCGGTGCCGATGGCGATACCGATATCGGCGATGGCCAGTGCGGGAGCATCGTTGATGCCGTCTCCTATCATGGCGACCTTATGGCCCTGGGATTGCAGCGCCGAGATTGCTTCGGATTTATCTTTGGGAAGCGCTTCCGCTACCACGTTATCGATGCCGATCATTCTGCCAATGGCATTGGCGGCACGTCGGTTATCTCCTGATATCATGGTGATGCCGATGCCCATTTCTTTTAGTTCGCTGATCGTTGACAGCGCATCTTCTTTTATCGTGTCCATCAAGGCTATGATGCCGATGACTTTTTTATCGCAGGCAACGTAGAATACTGTCTTGCCGCTGTTCCAGAGCTCATCGGACTCATTTTCCATATCTTTGTATGCAATGCTTTCTTTTTCCATCAGACGGGAATTGCCTATGCAAACTTTTTTACCATCGACTGTTCCCCAGACACCCATACCTGTTTCAGATCCGAAAGAGGATGCTTCCTTTTCTGTGTATCCTTTGGAAGTGCAATAGTTGGTTATCGCTTTAGCGATGGGGTGTTCTGATCTGTTCTCGACAGCAGCTGCCATTGATATGATATCGGCTTCATTTGCTCCGCCAAATGCTTTCACGTCCGTCACGGAAGGTTTTCCGACGGTCAATGTTCCGGTCTTATCGAATATGACATGATCGATCTTATGGGTCTCCTCCAGTGATTCTGCGTCCTTATAGAGTATCCCGGACTCTGCACCACGGCCGGTACCGACAATGATGGCGGTGGGAGTGGCAAGACCAAGAGCACATGGGCAGGCGATCACTATCACTGAAACAAAGTTCAGGAGTGCATAACTTGTATGGGGATCCGGTCCCAGGAACAACCAGATGAAGAAAGTCAGGAGTGCGATGATGATCACGGTCGGTACGAAATAAGATGCAACAGTATCGGCGATACGCTGGATAGGGGCTTTGCTGCTCTGTGCTTTCTCGACCATCTCGATGATCTCAGAGAGCATCGTCTCGCTTCCGACTTTGGTGGCTTTGAACTTGAAACTGCCGGAACCGTTGATGGTCGCGCCGATGACACTGTCGCCGGCTTTCTTGTCGACAGCCATGCTCTCACCGGTGATCATAGATTCATCTACGGATGATTCACCTTCGGTAATGACACCGTCTACAGGTATCTTCTCTCCGGGTCTGACGATGATCGTATCTCCCGAAACGATATCTTCGTAATTAACAGTTTCTTCTTTGCCGTTTCTGATGACCTGTGCGGTCTTGGCTTGAAGCTGGACCAGTTTTTCCAGTGCTGCAGATGTCTTGTTCTTGGCTCTTGCTTCCAGAAAACGTCCCATGGAGACAAGTGCGATGATCATCGCTGATGTATCGAAGTAATAGGTCACCATCAGGTCGTCAGTTTTGACCAAAGACGGGAATAATACTGCGAATACGCTGTACAGATAGGCCGCACTTGAGCCAAGTGCGATAAGAGTGTTCATATCGGCACGCTTATGCTTCAGCGATGCCCAGGCACCGGTATAGAACTGCCAGCCTGCCCAGATCTGGATCGGGGTTGCGATCAGCCACATGACATAAGGAGCCCATGTACTATGCATGAATGACATGTTTATGTACATAAGGACGGCAGAGGCAATGAGCGAGACTATGAATCTTGTCTTCTGATAATTGACGTAAGATTTAGCTTTCTCTTTGGAGATATCTTTCTTGCTGTCGAGTTCATAGAGCGAATAACCGGCTTCTGATATCGCTTTGAAAAACAGTTTTGTATCGGAATTCTTTTCAGCTTGTATCTGGACTTTATTGGTAGCCAGGTTTACGGATACGTCTTTTACACAGCTTAGTTTTTTCAGTGCTCTTTCGGATGCGGCAACGCAGGAAGCGCAGTGCAGTCCTTCGATACCATAGTTGTAGAGCTGATATGTGTCATCCAGCGTTATCTTATGTACGGCGACCGGTTCATCTTTTTTTATTTCTGAGCCTGTCACGGGACATAACTCTGTCGGGCAGGCAGGATTATCTTCGATTTCGACTAGTTTAAAGCCGACTCCGCTGATTGCGTCGAAAAGTTTTTGTCTGTCTGTGCCTGTGATGACTGATACGTCGGCCGAGTTTGTCTCAAGTGTTACTTTAACTTTGGTTACTTCGGGAACGGCCTGTAATGCTTTCGTGCATTTCATGACGCACATCATGCAGTGCATCCCTTCGATCCCGTAATGCAGATGTTCCTGGGGGAGTGGGCTTTCTTCCAATGGTTTGAAACCGGCAGCTGTGATCGCATCGAAGAATGCTTTGGTATCGTATCCTTTAGGAGCTTCGATCACTGCTTTCTTTTGATCGAGATAAACTGTTGCAGATGACACTTCAGGCAATTCTGAAAGTGCTTTCTGGCATTTATTGACGCAGTTTATACAGTGCATCCCATCGATCCAGAGTGTATAAACATCTATCTTCTTTGGTTTCGGCGCAGCAGTTTCTTCCATATCATGACTCCCACGGGAGGATTTATTCTTTATTTATTTTAGTATAACAAGTTAAATGATTCTAACTGTTTAGTGATGTGATAAAATCAACCTGTTATGTATTTACGAACGATTCCTGTTGGGGAGCTCTTGGCAAACTGCTATATATTTGGCGCCGAGTATGCCATGTATGTTGCAGTCGTCGATCCCGGCGACCAGTTCGAACTGATCCAGCAGGCACTTGAAGAAGACTGTAAGATCCCTTCAATGATTCTTTTGACTCATGCTCATCCGGATCATTATTACGCCGCTGCTGAATTCAAGAAAAAGTATCCTGAAGCAGTACTGTGTCTCCACAAGGATGATCTAGAGATGTATAAAGACAGGTTCTTCCGAAGATTATTAGGTTTTCGTGAGATCGAGCTTCCTGATATCGATAGAGTGCTTGATGATGCCGATGTTCTTGCTATCGGCGGCGGTGTGCAGATAACCGTTAGACATACTCCGGGTCACACTCCCGGAGGTGTCTGTTATTCTACTTCCGGCGCTCTATTTACTGGCGATACTCTGTTTAAAGGGAGTGTAGGCAGGACGGATTTTCCACACGGCAGCCACGAAGATATCATGATGAGCCTTAATGATGTGATTATGGGATATCCTGACGAAGTAGAAGTATTTCCTGGACATGGTCCCAAGTCGACTATCGGTTACGAGCGCATAACCAATCCATTCGTTAAATAGTCCTTAATTAATTCATTAAATAATTCTTTAATCATTTTATCGTTTTATATAAAGATATAAGGCTTTTTTATCGTGCTAATAAAAAACACTTGTAAAACATATGTTGGTCTTGTATAATCTCGAACATTGAAAAAGGGGTAATACCGTGAGCAATATATTGATAAAAGAGCTATCCTTCTCTTATCCAGGTACTGATGTTCTGATTCTCAAAGACATTAGTTTTGATGTCAAAGACGGGGAGTTTGTCTGCATCCTCGGACAAAGCGGCTGCGGTAAATCTACTCTTCTCAGACTTTTGGCTGGTCTCGAGACTCCTACTTCCGGGACTATTACATTAGATGGTGAAGAGATTACTGGTGCCAGTCTTAATCGTGGCGTAGTTTTTCAGGATTATGGTCTGTTTCCCTGGATGTCAGCAGGGGATAATATCCTTCTTGCTCTTAAACAGCGTTTCCCTGAAAAAGATAAGCATGAATTGAAGCAGATCACTATCGATGCTTTGGAATCTGTAGGGCTGGGCAAGGATGTTTACAAAAAGTACCCCAAGGAATTGTCCGGCGGTATGAAGCAGCGCTGTGCTATTGCTCAGGCATTTGCCGTAGACCCTCCG
>JAEEOC010000059.1 GCA_016284035.1 Dehalococcoidales bacterium | reverse complement strand
CTCCCCTTTCAATGAAAAATGGATTGAACAATAAATCAAGGTTTGGAGTTCTCACACTTAATCCCCGAAGTACATTAGCCGCAATTACATTCACTAATCAAATCAAACAAGTATTAGCTACATCTCATTTCTCCGAATCGTTAATTGGAAATGAAACTAGCAGCAACATCAAACAGGGGTCATTTCAATAAAAACCATTCGAGTTTTTTTTGAAAAGGAGATGAAATGAGTAACAAAGATTTTAACGCTAAGTATTGGATAAATTATTGCAAACAATTTGATGATGACTGTTACTATGTTTACTCGTTCAAAAAAGATACTCTTTATGGAATAAAAGTATTTAATGTGTATAAATTAGAAAGAATTGGGCGCTTCGCCGGTTGGACGACTTTTGGGGCCTCATACTATTTAGAAGAAGAAGAAACAACTACAGCCAAACTGAATTTTGAGGAGATAACTGTTAATTCACCTCTAGGAAAAGCGTTATCCACAAAAAAGGATTTAGGGCACTTCTCAATTGCTGTAGGGAATGAATTGTGTAATTACTATTTACTCAAAATACCGAAAAAACGTGTCTTAGATTGAAAAAAATCATACACTCTCTCATTACCGCTTAAACAAACATTACATTATTGACAAACAGCCTCGCATAGATATAATTACAAACTTGAAAGTCCTGATAGAGGCGCAGGCAACATAAGTAAGTCTTATAAATGATCTTACAGTCAGAGACCAAAAGGGAAGCTTGCCGAGGCCGTAAGGAGATGTAAGGGTCCTTATGGTCGGTCTTATGGATAATATCCGTGAGACTGTCACGAGAGATCGTGGAGAGCTATCATGATTCGATATGGGGACTCTCTATATTAAGTCATGATAAGTGAATCATGACTTTACTTTTATAAGGGAGGGTTCCATGGGAAACAAAAAAGGCGCATTGCGCTGGATCTTTGCTGCTGTTTGGGTAGCAATCTTCCTCATTGCCGGTTTTATTGTCACCAAGACCGGCGGCGAACTCGCCGGAACAGCATGGTCTGTCGTACCACCCGTCGTAGCCATCGTTCTGGCACTTATCACCAAAGAAGTTTATTCGTCCCTGTTTATCGGTATCTTCGTTGGTGCCCTGTATTACACTAATTACAGTCTGTGGGGCGCGATTGACTTCACATTCACTGGCGCTATGGTTCCGCAGCTGACCGACTCCTGGAACGTCGGTATTCTCGTCTTCCTGGTCATCCTTGGTGCAATGGTCGCACTGATGAACAAAGCCGGCGGTACTGCTGCATTCGGACGCTGGGCTGAAAACAACATTAAGTCCCGCACTGGTGCTCAGGTCGCAGCTATTCTCCTCGGTATGCTCATCTTCATCGATGACTATTTCAACTGTCTGACCGTCGGTTCTGTTATGCGCCCAGTCACTGACAAACACAATATCTCTCGATCCAAACTCGCTTATATCATCGACTCCACCGCTGCTCCTATCTGTATCATCGCCCCCATCTCATCCTGGGCTGCCGCAGTAGCCGGTTTCGTCGATGGCACAGACAGCATCTCTCTGTTCGTCCGTGCGATTCCCTACAACTTCTATGCACTGCTCACCATCCTCATGATGTTCATCCTGGCATTCCTTAAGTTCGATTACGGCACCATGAATCTCCATGAGATGAATGCAAAACTCAAGGGTGATCTCTTCACTACCCACAACAATCCTGCTGTAGAAGAAAAGATTGATGAACCCAACCCCAGAGGTCGAGTTATCGATCTTATCCTTCCTATCGTCGTACTCATCATCGCCTGCGTCCTCGGTATGATCTGGACTGGTGGATTCTTTGATGGCGCCGGCTTCATCACCGCATTCGAAGACTGCGATGCATCTGTCGGTCTGATGCTTGGTTCTTTCGTAGCCATCATCTTCACCATCGTTTATTATCTGATTCGAAGAGTTATCAATTTCAAAGATGCTATGGCATCTATCCCTGAAGGTTTCAAAGCTATGGTCCCTGCCATCCTCATCCTTACCTTCGCCTGGACCATCAAAGCAGTAACCGATTCACTCGGCTGTGCTGCATACATCGCCAGCGTCGTCGATGCCTCCAAGGGCGGCATCCTCGTCGGCCTGCTTCCTGCCATCATCTTCCTGATCGCCATCTTCATGGCTTTCTCCACCGGTACTTCATGGGGTACTTTCGGTCTTCTTATCCCCATCGTCGTCGACCTCTTCGGCGGCAATCTCGACAACGAACTCATGATCATCGCCATCTCCGCCTGTATGGCTGGTGCTGTCTGCGGTGACCATTGTTCACCGATCTCCGATACCACGATCATGGCATCTGCCGGTGCTCAGGTCGACCATATCAACCACGTATCGACACAGCTGCCTTACGCGCTGACAGTTGCAGCAGTTTCATTCATTGCATACATCATTGCAGGCTTCCTTAAGAACGCCTGGATCACACTGCCTATCTCCATCGGTCTCCTTATCGGTGCACTGCTCCTTATCAAGCTTGTCACCAAGAGCCCTCAGGAATTCGCAGAAGAATAAACTGCATCACATAGTACTTATGAGAAGCCCGTTTCTATTGAGACGGGCTTCTTTTTTGTTTTAGAATGTACCTGAAATGCCAAAGAAGACACGCAATACCAAGACCAAGATTGTCGAAGCAGCCTGGGATCTTTTTTACAGACAGGGCTACGATGAGACGACCGTCGATGATATCGTCGAGCAGTCACAAACATCCAAAGGATCCTTCTATCATTATTTTGAGAGCAAGGATGCACTTCTCGGATCGCTGGCATATCTTTTCGATAACAAATACGAAGAACTCAAAGATAAGATCGACCCCAATATGAATAGCTTTGATGTCTTGCTCTTTCTAAACAAAGAACTATTCGATCTGATCGACAATAAGATCGACCAAACGATTATTGCCAATCTTTATTCCACACAGCTCATCAAAAAAGGTGAGAAGAGCCTGTTAGATAACGACCGCTTCTACTATAAACTGCTGAGACATATCGTCAGCCGCGGTCAGGAGAAAGGTGAACTCACTGATACGATGACAGTGAACGAGATCGTAAGATATTACGCCATGTGCGAACGCACTCTGATCAGCGAATGGTGTCTGAGTAATTTCACCTTTTCTTTGAAATTATTTGCCGAAAACAACTTCCCAAAGCTTCTTTCTTGTCTGAAGAAATAAATAACTTTTATTAAATTTCTACTATTCAGTCTAGTTATTTACGCCTGTTTGCAAGCATATTTTTTTCTTTATGCGTGAAATAGTTTAGACTAAAGTCTGTATTGCAGTCTATTTTATTCGGTGCTAGACTTTGCACATTGTTTTGATAAGGAGAGAAATATGAATGGTTGGATTATAGCCGTCATGGCGATCTACCTCGTCGGTATGATCTTCATCGGCTGGACCTTCTCTAAAAAGTCTAATAATATTTCAGACTTCTTCCTTGGCGGACGAAAGCTCGGTTCTCTCTTCACCGCCATGAGCGCTGAGGCATCAGACATGTCCAGCTACCTCCTCA
>JAEEOC010000007.1 GCA_016284035.1 Dehalococcoidales bacterium | reverse complement strand
AAAGCGACTCCCAGTACTTTTTCTTTGATTCCAAGTTCTGCCATCACTGATGCGATATGGGCATGATGATGCTGCACCTCGATCAGCTTCAGGCCTTTTTCTTTGGCGAAATCACGTCCATAGTTGGCACTGTAGTAATTCGGATGCATGTCGCATGCGACTGTTTTAGGATCGATCCGGAATATACGCTTATAATCTTCTATCGTCTTCTCATAAGACGTGTTGGCCTTTTCGTTCTCCATGTCACCTATGTGCTGGGAGACAAAAGCATAGTTGTCGCGTGTGAGGCAGAATGTGTTCTTAAGATCGGACCCGCAGGCTAAGATCTGGGACGTCTTTTCCGCAAGTGTTACTGGGAATGGGGCATATCCTCTTGCACGTCTTATCAGGCGTTTAGTGCCGGCATAGACTGCTGTAACGCTGTCGTCATATCGTCTCGATATATCTCTGTTATGGATGATGAAGTAATCAGCGATGTTAGACAATTCCTTCAATGCTTCATCGTTCTGACTGACTATCGGTTCTTCCGTGATGTTTCCGCTCGTCATGACTAACGGAAGATCGGTTTCCTGCAGGAGCAGATGATGGAGCGGAGTGTATGGGAGCATAACTCC
Source organism: Dehalococcoidales bacterium (assembly GCA_016284035.1). Taxonomy (GTDB): domain Bacteria; phylum Chloroflexota; class Dehalococcoidia; order Dehalococcoidales; family UBA1222; genus UBA1222. The sequence continues at coordinate 16,207 of JAEEOC010000007.1, read as the reverse complement.
CAGTTCGGACAGCCCTGGTGCAACCAACTCTGCCAGGCTCTTCTCTTTTCTCAGCTTTAACAAAACGATTGGAGCAGCAGTGGATGTTAGTAGTTCTTCTTCGTCCTTGTTGACGTGGCAGTATTCTTTGACTGTCTCTATGTCTTTCATCATTACAGCAAAAGGTTTGACTGGTCGGTGTTTTCGTTCTCTTAGTCTTTGGTTGGCTGCGTTATCTAAAGCGTTACAAGCCAAAAGGAAACCACCCAAACCTTTTATTGCAAGGATGTGTCCTTCTTTGAGTAAAAGGGCTCCTTTTTTGATTGGATCATCTTTGATCTCGTTACCATTTTTATCAAGGAGAGTCAGATGTGGTCCGCAGACCGGACAGGCATTAGGTTGTGCGTGAAACCTTCGGTCAGACGGATCATCGTATTCATGCTGACATTTCGGACACATTTTGAAACCTCTCATTGTCGTGAGAGGACGATCATATGGAATGTCATCGATGATCGTGAATCGGGGGCCGCAGTTGGTGCAGTTAGTAAAAGCATAACCATATCGGCGGTCTGCTTTGTCGAAGATCTCTTTTCGGCACTCAGGACAGGTTGCGAGATCGGGACTAAGGAGCTGATACTCGTCCTCTCGGCTCTTGCTCTTGGTGATTAAAAACTTTTCATCATGTGCTTCCGGGATCTCCCAGCTATCGAGTGTCTTGATGACTGCAGCTGCAGGGACCTTTATGGGAATATCTTTGATGAATCCATCGATGGCACTGACAGGTCCTTCAACTTCGATTTCTACGGAGCCCGAAGTATTGCAGACATTGCCTGTAAGTTTATGGGAAACTGCAAGCTGATAGATGAAAGGTCTGAATCCTACACCCTGAACGACGCCTGTTATCTCTATCCTGAATCGAGCCATGGCTCAATCCTATCTAGTTTTGACTTACGTCTTCGTTGATCAGTTTGTAGATGGCGTCCACGATCTGAGGAATCTTGCTCTTTACAGTCTCAGTGAGACCTTCGCGGACAGAAGCATCTTCAGGTTCGATGCCGATGATGATGACTTCCTGGGGATAGAAGCCGAGAACGGAGGCTGTTGCCAGGATCTTGACGAGATCGGTCTCGTGCATGCTTACGTTGAGATCGCCCAGATTAGGGCTGTTTCGTAACTGTTCTTCGGTCAGCCTTAAAAGATGAGGCTTGCCGGGTTCAGAACCCGGCAAGCTTATTGCATCTACGAATATCACTCTGTCGTAGTCTGACAGAGTCAGGGCACATTTGAAACCTGAGATCCCAAAGTCCGCGACACGGACATTATCAGGTATGTCATCCTTTTCTTCGAGGAGTTCGACGATATAAGGACCGAGTCCGTCATCGCCGTAAAGCTTATTGCCAACCCCACAAATCAAAGTATTTTTCATTTTTTAATGTGCCCTTATCTATATCAATCAGTGAGTATGCTAATGACTATTCGCCAAATTCACGTTCGAAAACGTCGTCTGCGTGGATGTGGCTGAGTTCATGAGTGGCGACGAGCTGATCTTCAGGATTGAAGATCTGAACTGTACAACCCAAACAAGGATCATAGCTATGAATAGTTCGGACTACGTCGACACCGGTAACTTTGTCACCATTAACAGGTTCGGTGATCTTGGAGTTGATGATGGATGCTTCGTAAGGACCAGGTCGGTTCTGATCGTCACGAGGTGAGATGTTCCATGCAGTAGGAGTGATGATCTGATAGCGATGGATCAGACCCTTCTGCATGACTACCCAGTGGGCAACGCCACCGCGCATACCTTCGACCATACCAACACCGAAGCCTTCTTTAGGTTTCTTGTAGGCGTTCCAAACTTTGGTTTCGCCTTTCTTGACCATTTCGAGGGCCTGGAGGGTCTGGAGGTAAGCCCAGTATGCAGAATATGCATGATAGTATGCACGAGCTCGAACACGTTCGAGGGTGTTGTTCTTGGCAGGGATCTTCCATTCCATGGTGACAGGGTCGGCGACTCGAGAACCGGCGACAGTGCCCTGAGGAAGGGTGAATTTGACGGAGGAACCAGTGGATTCTTCCTTGTCCTTGCTGATAGCTGCGACATACATTCGGGCGATAGGATTGGCGGAGAGTACGTGAGTACCGCCGTCGACTCGCTGTTTCCAGTCTAACCAGCGAGGAGTCTTGGCCCAGGTGTATTTGTTTTCGAAGTCCATTGCTTTTGCAGCATAGGGCTTGGTGGATTCGTTCCAAGGATGATCTTTGGTAAGAGGGTTCTTACAAGGATCGGTGGGGAACTCAGCTTTAGGAGTGTCATTGTAGTAGGATCGGGTGACAGTTTCCTGAACGCCGACGTTCATTTCGATCAGATCATTGGTGACGAGTTTGCCATCGATTACGATGCCAGGAGGAAGCTTTCGCTTGAGACCCCATTTGCCCATATCAGCATATTTTGCATTGTAGGCATAAGGATCATCGTAGCAGCCCCAGCTCTGGAAGTTGAAGGGGAATTCACCGACTTCAGCCAGACCATTGGCAGCGCAGAAATCGATTAAGTCATCGATGAAAGGAACAAGCTCTTTAGTGAAGGAAACTTCAGTAGCGAGCATTGCATAGTACTGTTCAAGAGCCTTCAGTTCGACTGTTCGGGCGATACCGCCGGGAACGAAGGTGTTCTGATGAGGATGCTTTGCACAAAGAATGGTGGCCATAGAGATACCGGTCTTTGCAGCGCCGAGACAGCGTAGCCAGAAGGAACCGGTAACAGGATTCAATGCGATCATCATGTCAGCGATGGTTGCATAACCATGTTCTTTGGCATGAGGAGCGGCAGCACCCTGGGCCTTTTCCCAGAGATCCGGATTGGTCTTCTTGACTACATCTGCACAGTAGTCAGGACCTTCGAGGATACCGCAGCCAAGTGCACCGTCATATACTTCTTCAGCCATGAATGCCATGTTTCGAAGTGCAACGGCCAAAGGAGGAGGAGCAGCCTGATATGCCATATCGCAGGCAAGAACAGCTGCAGTAGCGTGAGGTGTAGGACATACACCGCAGCTTCGCTGTGCCAACCAGATGGCATCAGCAGGTTCATGACCGATCAAGATGTCTTCGAGACCACGGAACATTGTTGCATAGACATATGCATCAACGTACTTTCCGCTTTCTGCATCAGCAGTAGCGAAAGCACCCATGTGACCCTCAAGACGAGTCATAGGTTCGATACTAATATCAATCTTTTTCATAATGTTAAATCTTCCTCTTTACAAAGCGGTGGAGAGTTGCTTTAACCTTACCGAGGTTGTCAAGGATACCTTCACCAACCCAGAACATAACAGGGTTCTTCTTCAAGAACGGGCTGTAGAAACCATCTGGGAACTCAGGTTCGGTACAACCGATACAAGGTGAACCGACATTAGGACAACCGCCAAAGCCTTCTGCATAACCGTTCTTAGGAACAGGGCAGTGAGCGTGAGGGCCTTTGCAGCCCATGATGCCCATACAATACGGTTCGCCGAAATGATGGGACATCTTGCCGCCAGCGAGATAACCACAGCGAGGGCAGTTCTCGTGAGCGGTAGCGCCATAGAGGAACTTAGGTCGATTGAATTCGTCGAGTTCAGGGACTGCACATGCACCACGAACGACCAGTGCCAGAGTGGCAAAAGCTTCGATGATGCTGTCGCCCGGAGGAGGACAACCAGGGATGTTGATTACAGGAAGACCGAGAGTCGACTTGTAATTCTTGCCGAGGTAATCCATGAGACCGACTGCGCCAGTGGGATTGGGTTTGGCTGCAGGGATACCACCGAATGATGCACAGACGCCGATAGCAACCATGGCTGCAGCGCGGGGCTTCAGCATGTCGATAACTTCGTTGGCAGTGTAGAGGTGGCCTTCAGCTTCACCGACGGAACAATAGTAACCACCGGTCTTTGCAGCATCGGCTTCGTTGGGGATGGAGCCTTCGACTGCGAGTACGAACGGATCGTATTTACCTTCGGCTGCATCCTTAAGGATCTGTACACAATCTTCACCCCAAGGGGCCATGATTGTGTGGTGGAAAACGATATTGATGTTTTCCACTTCGGGGAGAACGCCTGTCATAACGTCCACTAATGAGGGATTTCGGGCAGAGAGTAAAGAAATAGTGTCGCCCGTACAACCCTGAGCCTGGAGCCAGATCAGGTTAATGGGATCTACCTTTTGCGTCATCAGCATACTCCTTCTTTTATTATTTTCGTTTTACAACGACTATGCCAGAACGCCATAGCATGCACTAGGGCCATAGCACCCCTAATGATGCTACACTACTATACAGATTTATTTCATTCGTTGTCAATGCTTTTAAATTTACTTTATGCCTAAATTGATCGAACTTTTTTATCTCGTTTCCAATATCTTTTTCATTTATTTAAAATAAAAACAACAATCTTTTATGGAGGTCACTAATGACACAGCAATGGCAGAATCCTCCCGAGATGCTGATCGATACAGAAAAGGACTATTCAGCGATTTTGCATACCACAATGGGGGATATCACTTTCGAATTCTTTACAAAAGACGCACCCAAGACCGTCAACAATTTCATTTTCCTTGCGAAGAACGGTTTCTATAACGGGATCAAATTTCATCGAGTGGTCAAAAACTTCATGATCCAGACCGGTGATCCACTCGGAAACGGCACTGGTGGTCCTGGCTATCGCTTTGATGATGAACTTCCTACAAAACGTTCATATGATATCGGCATCGTTGCAATGGCTAATGCAGGTCCTAACACCAATGGTTCTCAGTTCTTCATCTGCAGCGGTCCTGATGCTCTGTATCTTGATCGCAATCCTTACTATACTCAGTTCGCTAAGGTCACTGACGGACTTACTACCGTCCTTAATATCTCGGCTTCTCAGACTCGTTACAATCCCATGTCCGGCGAATATTCCATCCTCGTCAACGATGTCCTGATCGACTCTGTCGATATCATCGAGAAATAATAACTACGTTACCTCATTTATTTAATAAAAAGGCCGCTTAAGATAGCGGCCTTTGTCATATCTATTGGTGTGCGTTTAGTCTTTTTTGCTCTTGCGGGTGACCTTGGTCCTCAAGTACAGATCTACGCTGTTGGTAAGTGTCGTCTCGTTGTTGTTGCCCCAGTGATATTCATACTGGGATCCCTTCATCTTGTACTTGGAATTGACTGACTTCACAAAGAAGATGATAACGATCAGCGGGATAAGGACACTGAAGAGGATATCGAAGACTGTGATGTTGTTTTCAATAAAGTAACCGATCACCATCGAAACTGCAAAGATACCGAAGAACATACCAGTCGAATCAACGGAGAGCTTACCTTTGTTGACAGGAAGGATACCGCAGACTTCACCGGTCTGAGCGTTCATTTCGTAGAAGTAGATGTTGCCGTTGCTCTTATAGGTTAGTACCCATGCAGGAAGCATGAAATATCGGAAGAGATCATCAGTATGTGTGGAGACGGTCTTACCTTCCAGTTTGTCATATTTACAGTCCTGAGTGAGGGCAGGTTTCATGAGACCTTCGACTTCGCTGTAAACTGAAGGTTTGATATCTTCAATGCTGACATCGCGTCGTTCTGCCTGGAAACCGGAAAGATAGGCGATATTGAAGTTCTTGTTTGCATCGAATCTGAACGGAAGAATTGCATAACCGAGCTTCTTGTCGGAATCTTTGAGAGCGAGTCGGGGCAGGTTCTTGAATTTTACGTGACCTTCTCGAACGACTTTGTAGTACTTGGTCTCGGTGACTTCTTCATCTGATGTCTCATAAGTCTTGATGATCTGGCCTTCACCTTCGAAGGAACCATCAAGATCGTGATCGGAGATCCAGTAGGGGAAGTAGACGCCCACTACCTTTTCTACACAGGTCTTGTCGATGAAGGACTTGGGGACATATCTCTTAGCATGGATCCATTTGAAGAATTCTTGGATCATATCATCCTTGGATTTCTGGAACGGGATGATGTACTGAGGACACATGTCTTCGGTCATGTTGTTGGCGAAGACGATGGGGTTATGACAGTAATAACAGAATGATGCGGCTTTGGTATCAGTTGCAATGATCTCAGCACCGCAGCTGGAACATTTGTAGACCTTTCCTGTTCCAACTTCTTCATCTGCCGATGTTTTGTTGGTCAGTTTGTTGGTTTCGATATCGTTCTGACTCTTCTCATCAGCTTTCGCAAGGATCTCTTCATCGAATTCGGTCAAGCAGTAATCGCATACGAATTTCTGAGTCTTGGGACTGAAGGTCAGGGGACCGCCGCAGTTTGTACATTTAAGTGAGACTACCATGCTTCTCCCTCTATCTATTAAAAAGATGACAGAATTATAACATAATGAAAAACTGTTTTTACTACTTACGCTTAATGTTGTTTGTCTGTTATTCAAGTATGCTACAATAGATTGCTATCTGTTATTGAGATGGAGAGAGAATTATGAGTATTGCGCAAATCGTTGCAATTGTAATATTTATATTGATGTTTGCCGCTATCATCTCCGGCAAGATGCACCGCTGCATCCCAGCTCTTATCGGTGCTGCCCTTACTATCATTGTTACCTTCCTTCTTATAATGCATAGTTCCGATGCAATCTGGAGCACACTTAATTTCTCATCCATTGCCGAAAAGGCATTCTGGTTCCCCGGATCATCTCATTCTGAATCTACTTCCGGAATCAACTGGGCTACCATCATCTTCATCACAGGTATGATGATCATGGTAGAAGGCCTTGGCGATGCTGGTTTCTTCCGATGGCTATGTCTTTTCCTGGCTAAGAAAGTTAAGTACAAAGTCATTCCTTTGTTCCTCGTTTTCATGATTATGAGTGCTTTCCTTGCTATGTTCATCGACAGCATCACTGTTATTCTTTTCCTTGCTGCCGTCACTATCGAGCTTGCTAGGTTGTTGAAATTCAATCCTATTCCCATGATCATTTCTGAAATCTTCGCTTCCAATCTTGGCGGCGCTGCCACCATGAGCGGAGATCCCCCTAATATCATCATCGGTACTGCTTTCGGTTATACATTCATGGACTTCTTCAAGAATACTGGCCTTGTGGTTTGGATCTCTATGGTCATCATGGTCTTATTCTTCTTCCTCATGTACCGAAAAGAACTGTCTGTTGCTAACGACAATACTTCCGATATCGTCTACCCTCAGCCGTCAGAAGCAATCAAGAGCAAACCTGCTTTTGCTATTGCTACTACTATTTTCCTTCTGATGGTTGTTGCGTTGGTCCTTCATGGTCAGCTCGGCTGGTCAGTTGCCTTTATTGGTACTGTGGCTGCAATTCTGACTCTTTTGACCAATATCCATAAGTCCTGGCCGCTCGTCAAGAAAGTGGATTGGCTGACCATTCTTTTCTTCATTGGTCTCTTCATTGTTGTCGGCGGTCTTGAACAGACCGGCGTACTTGATAAGGTCTCTGAACTCATCAGTGCTCTTTCCGGCGATAATATCATCATTGCGATCGCGATCATACTTTGGCTTTCAGCATTCTTCTCTGGCATCGTCGACAATATTCCGTTGGCAGCTACTATGGTCCCGGTCATCAAGACTCTTTCTATGACTGCAGGTTTCGATCTGCATACTTTAGCCTATACTCTCGCTCTCGGTACTGACATCGGCGGCAATGCCACTCCTATCGGTGCTTCTGCCAACGTCGTCGGCACTTCGATCTGCGAGAGGGAGTATCAGCCTATCCGCTGGAAGACTTATCTCAAGGCAACGGTACCTGCGACCATCATCACTCTCGGTGTTTGTATGGCTTACATTATCATTCGGTATGTTTAGTTTTTGCGCCATTTAGGTTGAAATATAGCTTGTCCCTGTAGCTCAGTGGATAGAGCGTCGGCCTCCGGAGCCGAGTGCGGGAGTTCGACTCTCCCCAGGGACGTACTTTAGAGGGAGGTAGAGAGATAAATAAGGAAATCATTGCAATCCGTATGCATGGCCGAGGCGGTCAGGGTGCTGTTACTTCAGCTGAACTCCTGGCATCTTCCGCCATCAATGAAGGCAAGTATGCGCAGGCTATGCCTGGCTTCGGTCCTGAGCGACGAGGCGCTCCTGTACAGGCCTTCGTAAGAATTTCACCAAATCAGATCCGTAATCGAGCAGAGATCAAGGAACCGGATATCGTCATGGTTTTGGATCCCGGTTTGATCTCCATCGTAAACTTTGCCGCTGGTCTCAAACCCGGTGGCACTGTAATCGTCAATACTCCGGATCCTGAGGTTATCCCTGCAGAAATTAGAGCTAAGTATCGAGTTGCTTACATCAATGCTAACGTTGTTGCTCATGAGACTCTCGGTGTCATCATCGTCAACACCACGATGCTTGGTGCTCTTCTTAAGGCTACCGGTATCGTTGATATCGCTTCTCTTGAAGAACCTTTGAACAAACGATTCGGTAAGCTTGCAGAAAAGAATTACAACGCAATGAAACGTGCTTACCAAGAAACCATCATCATGGAGCCTGCAAATGTCTAAATCAGAATTTGAATTGACTTGGCAAGAACTGGAACCTGGCTGCATCGTTACAGAACCAGGTAATGCCGTATCTTACAAGACCGGTGACTGGAGAAGCCAGCGTCCTACTTATAAGTTTGAACGATGCATCAAATGCGGTGTCTGTCAGCTCTTCTGCCCTGAAGGGTGCATCAAGAAGAATGAAGACGGCTGCTTTGAAGCTGATCTTTATCACTGCAAGGGCTGCGGTATCTGTGCTACTGAATGTCCCGCATATGTGATTACTATGGAGGATGAAGCATAATGGCTAAACGAGTTGGTATTGAGTCATCTATCGCTGTAGCCGATACAGTGAAAATGTGCGATGTCGATGTCGTTGCTGCATATCCTATCACTCCGCAGACACATATCGTTGAACATATCGCAGATCTCGTGGCAAATGGTGAATTAGACGCCGAATATATTCCTGTTGAATCCGAACATTCAGCTATGAGCGCCTGCCTTGGTTCATCCGCTGCCGGTGCCCGTACTTTCACCGCAACCGCCAGTCAGGGTCTTGAACTTATGCATGAAGTCTTATATGTCGCTTCAGGCATGCGTCTTCCCATTGTTATGGCAGTTGCTAACCGTGCCGTATCTGCTCCTCTGAGCATCTGGGGCGATCATTCTGATGTTATGAGCTGCCGTGATACCGGTTGGATCCAGGTCTTTGTCGAGAATGGTCAGGAAGCCGTCGATATGACTATCTGTTCATTTAAGATCGCTGAAGATCCTTCAGTCCTTCTGCCTTTCATGATCAACCTTGATGGTTTCCATCTCTCTCATGTTATCGAACCTATCATTTTCCCTGAGGAAGAGGAAGTAAAAGCTTTCCTTCCTAATTTTGATTACAAATACAGACTTACCCCTGATCATCCTGTAGCTATGGGTGATTTCGCTACTCCTCCTCTGTTTACCGAAGCCCGCTGGGCTCATCATATGGCTCTCGTCAATTCTCAGAAGAAGATCGTTGAAGTCTGGAACGAATTCGAACAGAAGTTTGGACGTGGTTACAAACCGGTCGAGACATACAAGACCGAAGGTGCCGAGACACTTTTGTTCACCATGGGTTCTTTCTCTGAGACTGCTATGACTGCTGTCGATCAGATGAGAGAACAGGGCAAGAATGTCGGTCTCGTCCGACTACGACTCTGGAGACCTTTCCCCTTCGAAGAGATCTACGAAGCAGTCAAGGGTGCCAAGACTCTTATCGTCCTTGACCGTGCTCTTTCTACCGGCGGTCCTGCTGGCCCTGTTGCCTCCGAGATCAAAGCCGGTCTCTACAACAAAGAAGTCAAACCTAAAGTAGTCAGCATCATCGGTGGTATCGGCGGTCGCGATATCCACGATTATGACTTCATCAATATCGTCGAACACGGTGAAGCTCTGGCTAAGACTTCTGATATCGCACCTTATGAAATCTATGGAGTGAGAGGTTAGAGATGGAAAATTATAATGTTTTCGCTTCACGTGTAGTTTCTAAGAACGAACCTTTGGCTCCTGGACATCGTGCCTGTACCGGTTGTGGTGAAGTTCTGGCACTCAGACTTTGCGCCAAAGCATTCGGCAAGAATACCATCGTAGTCAATGCCACCGGTTGTATGGAAATCATCGCTTCTCAGGCTCCTTACAACTCATGGAGACTTCCTTGGATCCATACTTTGTTCGAGAACGCTTCTGCTACTGCATCCGGTATCGAAGCCGCCATCAAGGTCTTGGCCCGAAAGAATAGGGTACCCGAATCTGAAATCAACGTCGTCGCTATCGGCGGTGATGGTTCGACTGTAGATATCGGTATTCAGTCTCTTTCCGGTGCTCTCGAACGAGGTCACAATTTCACATACATCTGCTTCGATAATGAAGCTTACATGAACACTGGTATCCAGCGTTCTTCTGCTACTCCTTTCGGTGCTTCTACCACCACATCTCCTGCCGGTAAGAAGTCCATCGGTCAGTCGACTTGGAAGAAGGATATGCCTGCTATCATGGCAGCTCACAACATTCCTTATGTTGCTACTGCTTGTCCCAGCTATCCGTTCGATCTGATGAATAAAGTCGAAAAGGCTCTCGCAACTAAGGGCCCTGCTTATATCCATGTATTCTCTGTCTGTCCTACAGGTTGGAGATCTGCCGGAAACCTTTCTGTTAGATACGGCAGACTTGCTGTCGAGACCGGTGTCTTCCCTCTGTATGAGATCGAGAATGGCGTTTATAAGATGAGTGTTGAAGTACCTGAATTGAAACCTCTTACCGCTTACACCAAGGGACAGGGACGATTCAAGCATCTTAAAGAAGACAACCTTGCCAAGATCGAAGCTCGAGTTCATGAAGAATATGAAAAACTGCTCGAGAAATGCAATCTTTCTGCAGTCGAGGAGGGTAAATAAAGATAATGGCTAATGCAATTTTCAGTACCTGGAACAATAAAGTCCTTGACGGCAGATATAATGGCACCACTTATTCTGCTGAAGAAGTCGGTTTGCCTTTGACCTACGGCGAGGATAAAGAATTCAAGGCAATCTTTGGTTGGAACGGCATCGTCCTCACTGACGATTCTTCCAATATCGTCTCTCTTGCTGCTGATTATTTCAGGACCGTTGCTCTTATTGCTTGTGGTGAATGCAACGTCGGTTATAACGGCGTCCACTTGATCAAGACTATTCTCGATAATCTTGTCGCCGGCACCGCTGTTCCTGCTGATATCGCCAGACTCAAGGAATGCATCGAAGGCGTCTCCATCAATACAAAATGTTCATTCTGCTCCAGTGCAGTTAAACCCATCGCTGACTGTCTGCGATATTTCTCTGCTGAATTCGAAGCTGCTGCTGAAGAACATGCTGCTTATGAACCTTCCAACGGTCTTTTGAATGTTACAGCTCCGTGTATCGAAGCCTGTCCCATCCACCAGGATGTACCTGGCTATATTGGTCACATTAAGAATCACAACTATGATGAAGCTATCAACCTCATCAAGCGTAACAATCCTCTTCCTGGTTGTACCGGCCGTGCCTGTATGGCATTCTGTGAAAAGAATTGTATCCGCAATGAGATCGATGCTCCTGTCTCCATCCGAAAACTCAAAAGAGTTGCTTATGATTTCGGCACTCCTAATGAGCTCGTAGTCGAGAAGAAAAAGAAGGATGAAGTCGCTATCATTGGTGCCGGTCCTGCCGGTATCGCTGCAGCCAAGAGACTCCTTTCCCTTGGTTATAATGTCGTTGCATACGATCTCAACAACGTATGCGGCGGTATGATGAACGACGGTATCCCTTCATACCGACTTCCCAGAGAGATCATCAAAGCTGATTTTGATGAGATGATCGCACTGGGTGCTGAATACCGAGTAAGCACTCCAGTACGAGATATTGAAGATATCTCATCTCATTACAAAGCTACCATTATTTGTACCGGTGCTTATGCCTCCAAATCAAATGGCATCGAAGGATGGACTGAAGGTGAGAATGACATGCTTCAGGGCGTCAGATATCTGAAGTCCATCAATAATAAGAAGACCATGGAACTCAAGAACAGCGTATTGGTTGTCGGTGGTGGTAACACTGCTATCGACTGTGCCAGGACTGCTCTCCGCGCTGGTTCCCGCGATGTGACTATCATTTATCGACGAAGCAGAGCTGAGATGCCTGCTAATGCTGAAGAGATCGACGAGGCAGAAATTGAGGGCGTAAAGCTCGATCTTCTTGCTCTTCCTGTCAAGATCGAGGTCGAAGAGAATGGTATCAAGAAAGTAACTTGTCAGAAGATGCAGCTCGGGGAACCTGATGAGAGCGGACGACGACGTCCCGTTCCTGTCCCCGGTTCTGAATATGTCATCAACTGCGACATGATCCTTTCAGCTATCGGTGAAAAACCAGATGTTTCGTTCTTGAACAATAAGGTTGAACTCACTGATTGGGGTACCATCAAAGTCGATAAGAACGGTGCAACCTCTATGAAGGGTGTATTTGCCGCCGGTGACTGTGTCAATGGTCCCGCCAGCATTGTTGAAGCTATGGCTTCAGGTAAGCGAGCTGCCATCGGTGCTGTCATGTATCTCGATGGCAAGACCACTGTCAGCAATGAAAAAGAAGAGGTCTTTGAACCGTTCCATAAGGAATTCCTTAAACATAATCTCGATAACACTTACAACTATGCTCGCGAACGACAGCATGCCCGCATGATCGACCGCAATGTCCTTCTCGACAACTTCAATGAAGTAGAGCAGGTCCTCACTAAGAAACAGGCTGTCCAGGAAGCAGATCGCTGTCTAAAGTGCTACAAAGTAATATTGGTGACGAGGAACTAAGATGATTAATTTGACGATTGATGATAGAACAGTTTCCGTTGAAAAGAATGCTACCATCTTACAGGCAGCTGAAAAACTCAACATCAAGATCCCGACTCTTTGCTATAACGAAGAGATGGCTCCCATCGGTTCCTGCCGTATCTGCGTAGTCGAAGCGATCAAAGGCGGCGAGAGCCTCATCGTCTCCGCTTGTAATACCGGTGTCGAAGAGGGTATGAAAGTCTACACTAAATCTGAGAAAGCGATCGAAGCACGCAAATTTGCTGTCAAGATCCTTTACAGTGAGAACCCCAGTGTTAAACTGATTCGTGACCTGGCTGAGGAATATGGTGTCGTAGAAGACATCAATGTCCGAAAGTCTGAATGTATCCACTGTGAACGCTGCGTCCACGCTTGCCGAGACGTTGTTGGTCAGAATGCTATCGTTCTTACCACCTGTGGTCTTTCTTACGGCAACGATGCTCCTTCCTTGAAGTGGGATTTCGATAAATGTATCGCTTGCGGTACCTGTGCATTTGTCTGTCCTACCGGTGCAGTGAAGATGCATGATCATGACGGCGTCAGAACTCTGCTGACTCCCGAATCTAAACAGGATTTCACTCTCAAGAAGTGTGTTTCCTGTGGCTCTTACTTCATGCCTGAAGTACAGGCTCAGTATCTCATGAAGAAGACTGAACTGCCTGCTGACAAATTTGACCAGTGTATGAATTGTAGGTAAGATTTACTCTGTCTTTTTGACCGGGGTGTAGCGCAGTTGGCTAGCGCGCGGCGTTTGGGACGCTGAGGTCGGAGGTTCGAGCCCTCTCACCCCGACCATTAGATAACTGTCTTAATCAAGCTCTCTCCTTTATAATTAGAAGAGAGCTTTTTTTTGCTCTTAATATGATAAGGAACTGTACATACCTATGGATGATGAAATTATTGAAGCAAAGGTCAAAGAATTACTCACAGCTAATGACATTGAAGGAACTTTAATGTACGTTACTGAGCAGTTCGATAATTATTCAGGTAATCTTATCGAAAAGTCCCTTGAGATAGCCAGAGAAGTAGGGTGCCAGGGCTATATCGACGGATCTGGTCTTTAATACGTAATAAACAGACGCAAAAAAGCCGTAGAACTATGCAGCTCTGCGGCTTTTTCATTTATACGATGAATGTTATTCTGCCTTGAACCTGAGCATAATCACTGGGGATTACACCGCCGAGAGTATTCTTCACAAAATCTATTATCAGCTGATTATCGGTCAAAACATTAGCCATGATCACTTCATCATCCACGAACATGTTATAGCCGTTGCCGCCGTTTCTTAATATATAGTCGATGGAAGCAACAGTGTAGTAAGCCTCCGGATCGATGGGAGAGTAGCTTCCATCTTTCAAGACCTGGACATCACTTACTCTCCTCTGACCCTTGATCTCTTTCAGGGAGCTGTCTTCTGCGTTGAGTATAACTGGAGTGGGAATAGTGGTATCGACCGTAAATTTGAGTTTTGATACCTGTAGGAAGCCTCCAAATTCTCCGGTTGCCTTGCTGTCTTTTTCATATTCTGGTGCAGTAGCATAGACCGATAACTCAAGTGCATCCAGGATCTGCTGGCCTGTCGTTTTTATGACTGTAACTTCATTGTTATAAGGACAAACTGCTACGATTTCTTCATAAGTAACTTCACCGGCATAGATATTGTCACGGACGCCGCCGCCATTAATGAAACCGATATCTACGCCTTCTATCGAACTATATGCATCTGCAACTAAATCACCGATGGCCATCTCTCTGTTTCTGATCATCCTTACTCCGTTTGCATCTGTAATGAGTAGATCTTTCTCGCTGGTGCAGACTACTTCGTTAAGCATCTCTTCGTACTGAGATCTGATCTCTTCGATGAATTCAGCCATTTGTTCATCTTTTTCGGGATATTCACTCATTTCTTCTACACTGAGGGAACCGTCAGCATGAACAGTTAATGACTTCATTGATGCGAATTTGGTGCCGGTTGAGAGTATCTTAACTGCTTTACCGATCTTGTTAGTTCTTGTTTCATTCATGATGGTGTGAGAATGACCGTCGAATATGACGTCGATCCCTTCTGTGTTTGCAGCAAGATCATATGATCTGAAGGGTGCGGATTGATCGGCAACTCCGAGGTGAGCTAAAACAAAGATCTTCTCCGCGCCTTGTTTCTTGCATTCATCGACAGCGTCTTGGACTTTCTGATAAAACTTTTCAGCATCATCCTGATAGAAGTAATAAGCATATTCTCCGTCTTCTTTAAAATTGACGGGGTTTGATTCGGTGATAGATTCAGGAGTACATACACCGATCAGACCTACTCTCCAGTTACCGATAGAATCAATCATGTATGGTTTTATATTAGATAGCTTATTGGTCTTTTTGCCTATATATTCAAGATTGCACGCGAGATAACAAGCATCGGCTTTATCGATTAGTGTTTGCAGCTGATCGATACCATAATCGAATTCATGATTACCGGGTACGGCATAGTTGTAATGAGCTTCATTCATGATATCGATAACATACTCGCCCTCAGATAAGGTACCGATGAGTTCACCTTGGATAGCATCACCGCAGTCTATGAGCATTACCTCATTGTTATATTTATCAAGCAGTGCATTGCGGTATGCTATTAATGTCGGGAATCCAAGAGCATTGTCTAGTTCACAATGAGTATCATTCGTGAACAGGATGCAGAAGTCCTTTTTCTTCTTCATAAAACATCCTGTTGTAAGTGACGCAATCATAATGATTACGAGTGAAATATAAACCAGATTCCTTATCAGTTTCTTCATGTTTTAGTCTTTCTTAGTCATATTGTCTCTTACATGTCTTTAAAACGTGGTAAAATACTGTTTACCGATTTCGGATATTTTAGCATTTATCGATCGGTATTACTTTTGACGATAGAGAGAGATCGTCAGGACTGGAGTTCTGATATGGAATCTTTACAGCTTACTGTAAATGGAACATTGCTTGAGCTTAACAGATTTAACACTAAGCTCGTTTATAATCTTTCTAATGCACTGATCAATTCACTTGACTTGGATGAATCACTTAAAGGGACTCGTCTTATCATAGTCACCAATAAAGAGATCAGTATCAAGATAGGTAATGTAGATGTTCCCACGAATGAATTCGTGACTAACACTTATGTAGATATCCTAGATACATATATGAATGATCTTTCTGGTTATGAAAAGCCTCTTGAAACGATCATGATCGAGTTTGACTAATCTTTGACATTTGTATGTGCTCAATCTAAAATTTATAAATCGTCAAGCGTGAGTAACTCAGTTGGTAGAGTTCCTGCCTTCCAAGCAGGCTGTCGCGGGTTCGAGTCCCGTCTCACGCTCCACTTTTCTTAGGGCCTG
>JAEEOC010000058.1 GCA_016284035.1 Dehalococcoidales bacterium | reverse complement strand
TACAGGGAGCAGGAACGAGCCTGCTCCGGCTGCTTCACAGATCATAGTAACGATTGGGATCAGGATGCCGAAAGTCCCCCAGGATGTTCCCATAGAGAAACTCATCAGTGCAGCGATCACAAATGTTATGACCGGCAGCAGTCCTAGGGGAAGACTGGTATTGCTGACAAAGCCTGAGATGAATATGCCGGTCCCCAGAAGCTGGCGGCATACTCCTCCGAGGCTCCATGACAGGATCAGAATCAGCATCGGAGGCACGATGCTTCCGATGCCGCTTACTATACATTCCACAAATTTTCTGGCTTTCATGATTCTGCGGGGGATGTAGAGTAGGAATGCAGTGATCAATCCTGCAAAAGCTCCTAGAGAGAGACCGGCAGTGGGATTGTAGCCGATCGCTTCAGAGAAGGGGACGCCATCAAAGAATCCGCCGACAAAGGCCATGCCGAGTATGGCGCAGATTATGAGTACCAGTATCGGGAGCAGCAGATCGATGACTTTTCCGTTGGGGACATCTTCATCAGATGAAAGGGTGTCGTCTGATTCCTGGTTCATAGTCTCTGCTTCTGCCTTTTTCATCGGACCAAAATCTCTTCCGGTAAAACTGATGAAGAAGACCATGATGATGGTCAGCAGTGCATAATAGTTATAGGGGATAGTGGATAGGAATGTAGTGAAACCATCGGTAGCGCTGACTTCGCTTGCGACGGCCACTGCCCAGCTGGATACCGGGGCGATGATACAGATAGGTGCGGCTGTTGCATCGATGATATACGCAAGTTTTTCTCTTGAGATATGCAGTCGGTCTGTTACAGGACGCATGACGGTGCCGACTGTGAGACAGTTGAATCCGTCATCGATGAAGATCAGTATCCCAAGCAGCGATGTCGCGAATGCGGCGGCTCTTTTGTTCTTGAGGTGTTTCTGGACCCATCTTCCGTATGCCTGGCTGCCACCGGACCGTGCGACCAGACTTACCACAGCCCAAAGGAGACCCAGGAAGATGATCATATAGGCGTTGTCGGCGATCTTCGAGTACATCATATCGAATGTCAGGGCAGTTGCCGAAAAGACTGTCCCGCCGCCTGCGAAACTGTATATGAGCATGCCGGAGATGATCCCGGCGAAAAGCGAAGAATAGACTTCTTTCGTAATGAACGCGAGTGCGATAGCTATGATCGGAGGAACAATTGATAACCATCCGGTATCGATCATGACAAAATCCATTTCAGTCCTCCTTGATTTTCTATAAACTATCTCATTTGTATGTTTTAAAGCAATATCAATTTATGTTTTTCAGCGTGAAAACAGCTTTTGGAAAGCTTGTTATCGGAATCTACAACTATTTATTTGCGTACATAGGCACGATATAGCTACAATATACCGATAAGTGTCTTTTTAAGACACCCGGAGGGGCTTTTATGTCAGTTAAGATAACAGATACTACACTTAGAGATGCGCATCAGTCTTTGATCGCCACTCGAATGCGAACACGCGACATGCTTGATGTCGCCTCTAAGCTTGATAAGGTCGGCTTTTATTCACTCGAGATGTGGGGCGGTGCAACTTTTGACGCCCAGATTCGTTTCCTGAATGAAGATCCGTGGGAACGACTCCGAGAGATCAGAAAACGCTGTCCTAATACCAGGATGCAGATGCTGCTCAGAGGTCAGAACCTTGTCGGTTACCGCCATTATGCCGATGACGTCGTCGACGAATTCGTCAGGCTTTCCGTTAAGAACGGTATGGATATCTTCCGTATCTTCGATGCTCTGAACGATATCCGCAACATGCGAAGCTCTATCGAAGCAGTCAAGAAGTATAAGTCTCATGCACAGGGTACTATCTGCTACACCACGAGCCCTGTACATACCAATGAAAAGTTTGCTGACTTGGCTCTTGAACTTGCCAATATGGGCTGTGATTCCATCTGTATCAAGGATATGGCCGGTCTCATCCCTCCTAAAGATGCTTACGAGCTTGTTGCTCTCATCAAGAAAAAGGTGAATATCCCTGTCGATCTTCACACTCATTGCACCAGTGGTATGGGTCCTGTCAGCTGTTATGCTGCTGTTCAGGCAGGCTGTGACATCATCGACACCGCATTCTCAGCTTTCTCATGGGGCACTTCCCAGCCTTCTACCGAAGGTATGGTAGCCTCTTTTAAAGGCACTGAATATGATACCGGTCTTGATTTAAAGCTTCTCGATGAGATCAGCAAGGATTTCAACAAGATCCGTGAGACCTATGAACCTCTTTTCAATCCGACTGTTACGGTTCCTGATGTTGCAGTACTCCTTCATCAGATCCCCGGCGGTATGATCTCTAATCTGGTCAGCCAGCTCAAGACACAGGGTGCTCTGGATAAGCTTCAGACCGTTCTTGAAGAAGTTCCCAGAGTCCGTGCTGAACTCGGCTATCCTCCTCTCGTTACTCCTTCCAGCCAGGTTGTTGGTACCCAGGCTGTTTTGAATGTCCTTTACGGCGAACGCTATAAGCAGGTCACCAAGGAGACCAAGAACTACGTCTTGGGTCTTTATGGTGCAATTCCCAACAAGATGGATCCCGCAGTCGTCAAACTTATCATCGGTGATGAGAAGCCTATCGATTGCCGACCTGCCGATCTTCTCAAACCTGAACTCGGCAAAGCTAAGGAAGTACTTACGAAAGAAAATCTCATCAAGCAGGAAGAGGATATCATGACCTATGCCATGTATCCCGAAGTTGCTTTGAAGTTCCTCAAGGGTGAGATCAAAGAAGAAGTCATCCAGCCTAAAGAAGCTCCTGTCGCCAAGGCATCTGCTCCTGTTTCTTATGGCGGTCCTGCCGCATTCACCGTCGATGTCGATGGCGATACTTTTACTGTTAAAGTTTCACCTCTCGGCGAGATGACGGCTGAACCTGCTGCAGCCAAAGTCACTTATGATGATGCAAAGACCATCAAGACTCCTATGAACGGTATGGTCCTCTCCGTTGCAGTCAAGGAAGGGGATAAGATCGAAGAGGGTACGCTTGTGGCAACAATCGAAGCAATGAAGATGGCCAGTGAGATCCTTTCTGACCGTGCCGGCACTGTCACTCATGTACTCATCAAAGCCGGTGATATGGTCGATTCTAAACAGGCTATCGTCGTGGTTGAGTAAGAAAAATGATTAGTAAAGTATTAGTTGCAAACAGAGGCGAGATCGCGATCCGAATCATGCGTGCCTGCCGAGAGATCGGCATCAAGTCTGTTGCGGTCTATTCCGAAGCAGACAGGAATGCTCTCTTCGCAAAATACGCAGATGAGGCTTATTTCATCGGACCTGCCAAGGCTACCGAGAGCTATCTCAATATCAATAAGATCATCGAGACCTGTAAGATGTGCGGTGCTGATGCTGTACATCCGGGTTATGGTTTCCTTTCTGAAAATGCTGCCTTTGCTAAGGCATGCGAAGATAACGGGATCAAATTCATCGGCCCTAATCACAATTTGATCTCTCTCATGGGCAGCAAAGTTGCAGCCCGAACTGCACTGCGTAACGTTGATGTCCCTCTTGTCCCTGGATGTGAGGACATCATTCAGGATATCGAACAGGCAAAAGTGATCGCCAAGATGATTGGTTATCCTGTCATCGTAAAGCCTTCTGGTGGCGGCGGTGGTATCGGTATGAAGGTCGCCGAATCTGAAGAAGAACTGGCTGATGCTATCCGTCAGGCTCAGGAAATGGCCGGCAAAGCTTTTGCTGACAGCGGTGTCTATCTTGAACATTTCATTACAAATCCTCGTCACATCGAAGTCCAGGTGATCGGTGATTCATTCGGTAATGTCATCCATTTGGGAGAGCGAGAATGCTCCATCCAGCGACGTTATCAGAAAGTCATCGAGGAAAGCCCGTGCTGCGCTTTGTCTGAGGCTACCCGTCAGCTGATGGGTGAAGTTGCTGTCAGAGTTGCAAAAGCCGTCCATTACGAAAGTGTCGGCACTGTAGAATTCATCTATTCAAAAGGTAAATTCTATTTCATGGAAATGAATACCAGAGTCCAGGTAGAACATCCTGTCACAGAGATGGTCACCGGTATCGATATCGTCAAGGAACAGATCAGCATCGCCAACGGCAATCCTCTTTCTATCAAACAGGAAGATGTCCATTTGAACGGCTGTGCAATCGAATGCCGAATCAATGCGGAGGATCCTTTGAATGATTTTGCTCCGCAGTTTGGCAAGTTGAGAGGTTATCGTTCTCCCGGTGGTGTCGGCGTCCGTGTCGACAGCGGTATCCATACCAAATATACGATCCCTTATATGTACGATTCTATGATCTCTAAGCTCATCGTCTGGGGTAGGACCCGTGACGAAGCCATCCGCAGGATGCGCAGAGCTTTATATGAATACATCATCGTTGGTGTCAAGACTAATATCCCGTTCCATAAGGCCGTCATGGATAATGAACGTTTTATCAAAGGCGACCTTTCCACTCATTTCATCGAGGATGAATTCGAGAATTGGAACAAGGAAATGAACAGGATCATCGAAGAGGAGACCCCGCTTTCTGATAAGCTGGGAGAAATCTTCAAGGATAATCAGAATGTTGCTGCTATTGCCGGTGTAATGGCTTATATGCAGCAGAATAATAAAGATAATAAAGGGGTGTAACTATGGGTGATGATGGTGGTCTCGATCAGTATATGACTTACATGAAGGAGAACTATGCCAGACAGTATAACGAGATCGCTGCTGATCATATGATCAATCCTCGTAACTGCGAGGAGATCACTGAGTTCAGTGGTTTCGGCATGGCTGATTATGGTACAGATCATTCGATCATGATTTGGATCAAGAGTGAAGGTGATAAGATCCTTGAGACTTCTTTCTCCAGTGATCCCTGTCCTCTTTGCACTGCTACCGGCAGTGCTGTCACTGAGCTTGTCCGCAACAAGTCTCTTGATTATGCCAAGAATCTGACCTGCGAAGACGTGCTAAAGTTCCTCCACGGATTACCTGAAGAAGCAATGAAATGTGTCGAGATCGGCGTTAAGGCGATCCACGAAGCAGCTGAAGACGCTTCTTCTTTCGTACCTTTTAACTAATAGGGGATGGTTTAGTGATGAAAGTATTATTGAGTGGTAATGACGCCATCGCACTCGGTGCATATCATGCCGGAGTACGTGTGGCGGCAGCTTATCCCGGAACTCCCTCTACAGAGATCCTTACCTCACTGGCTAAGCATGATGATATCTATGCCGAATGGTCAGTAAATGAGAAAGTAGCTCTCGAAGTCGGTATCGGTGCCGCTTATACCGGTGCAAGGACGATCGTTTCTATGAAACATGTCGGTCTCAATGTTGCAAGCGATCCTTTGATGGCTGTTGCTGCTACCGGTACCAAGGGCGGTCTCGTCATCGTTACTGCTGATGACCCGGGAATGCACAGTTCTCAGAACGAACAGGATAACCGATACTACGGCAAACTGGCCGGTATCCCGATCCTTGAACCTAATGACAGCCAGAGTGCTTATGAACTTACTATGTTCGCATTTGAACTGAGCGAGAAGTTCAGCACTCCCGTACTTCTCAGATCTACGACCCGCATCTCCCATTCTAAATCGGTCGTTGAGACTGACAAAGAAAGAATCACCGATCTCCCTTCGGTCAGTTTCGATCATGATACCCAAAGATATGTCACTCTTCCCGTATATGCCAGAAAGATGCATGAGAAGAATGTGAAGAGGCTTGCTAATCTTGCTGAAGCATCTGATGAATATGCCGGCAATGAAATGACCATTGAATCAGAAGATTTCGGTGTCATCTCTTCTGGTGTCGCATATCAGTACGCCAGGAAGATCTTCCCCAAGGCCTCATTCCTCAAGCTTACCTTCAGTTATCCTCTTCCCGAAAAGAAGATCCGTGAGTTCGCTTCCAAGGTCAAGAAGATCGTCGTAATCGAGGAACTTGAGCCTTTCATGGAAGAACAGATCAAGGCTATGGGCATTGATGTCGAGGGCAAGAACTTTATCCCTGTATGCGGAGAGCTCTCCGCTGATATCGTCAGACGTGCTGCTATCCGTGCTGAATGGCCCGGTGATACCGACTATAACGATAATATGGCACCTGACTTCTTCCCGCCTCGTGCTCCCATGCTGTGTCCCGGATGTCCTCATGTCGGGCTCTTCTATACACTGAGCACACTCGGTATCCGCAGGAAGGAAGACGGCGGCAAGCTCGTCATCTGCGGTGATATCGGTTGTTATACCCTCGGAGCCAATGCTCCTTTGAATGCCATTGATACCTGTGCCTGCATGGGTGCCGGTATCGGAATGACTCAGGGCATGTACCACGCCGGAATGTCTCAGAAAGCAGTATCACTCATCGGTGACTCTACTTTCCTCCATTCTGGCATTACAGGGCT